>JAKAYQ010000022.1:0-3700 GCA_021826725.1 Actinomycetes bacterium | reverse complement strand
GCCGTCGTACCGGGCGGTGGGGAGCCCGCATGAGCAGGGCCGGCCGGCGATGAGCGGGGCGCCGCGCCCCCGCCGGTCGAGCATCGGCTGCCTGTCTGTCGCCAGGCGGTCCAACCGCAGCTGCCCGTCTGTCGCTGAGCGAGCGAGCCACCGCCGCCTGTCGCTCCTCGGCTGCACGCCGAGGTGAGCGCGGTCGCAGCCCGCCGCCGCCGGCTGGGTGCCGTCCGCGCTGCCATGGCGGACGCTGGTGTCGACGTGCTGCTGCTGAGCCACGGCGCCGACCTCCCGTGGCTCACCGGCTACGGTGCCATGCCGCTCGAGCGGCTCACCATGCTGGTCCTGCCGGTCGACGGCGACGCGGTGCTGGTCGTCCCCGGGCTCGAGGCGCCACGGGTGCCCGACATGGGGGGTGACGTCGAGCTGCGCCCGTGGGGCGAGACCGAAGACCCTGTCGCCCTGGTGGGAGCGCTGGTCGGCACGGCCGGCACCCGGCGGGCGTCGTCTGGGGTGTCGTCACGCCCGGTGCGCCTCGGCATCTCGGAGCGGGCCTGGGCTTCGACGCTGGTGGCGTTGCAGGCCCAGCTTCCTGCCGCCACGTGGGATGTTGCCTCGGTCGTGACAGGCCCGCTGCGCGCCGTGAAGGACGAGTCCGAGGTCGCCGCGTTGCGTGCCGCCGGGGCCGCGGCCGACCGGGTGGCCCTCGCGCTGCAAGGCGGCGAGATCCCTCTGCTCGGGCGCAGCGAGCGCGACGTGTCGGCCGACATCGCTCAGCGGCTGCTCGACGCCGGTCATCAGCAGGTGAATTTCGCCATCGTGGGCAGCGGACCGAACGGTGCCAGCCCCCACCACCAGGCCGGCTCCCGCATCGTGGGCCCGGGCGAGGTCGCGGTATGCGACTTCGGTGGCACGTTGGCGCTCGGCGGGGACACCGTCGGCTACTGCTCCGACATCACCCGCACGGTGGCGGTAGGCGAGCCGTCTCCCGAGGTGGTCGCGGCGTACGAGGTGCTCGAACGGGCCCAGGCGGTGGCGGTGGCCGCGGTGCGGCCCGGTGTGCGGGCCGAGGAGGTCGACGCGGTCGCCCGGGAGGTGGTCGCCGAGGCCGGGCTGGGCGACCGGTTCATCCATCGCACCGGGCATGGCATCGGCATCGAGGAGCACGAGGCGCCGTACGTGGTCGCCGGCGACCGGACGGTGCTCGCCGCCGGGCATGCCTTCTCCGTCGAGCCCGGCATCTACGTACCGGGCCAGTTCGGCATGCGGCTGGAGGACATCGTGGTGGTCACCGAACAGGGCGTCGAGCTGCTGAACACCGCGCCCCGGCACCTGGCGGTGCTGGACGCCTGACAGGGGAGCGATACCGGTGGACTTGGGGATTGGTGGGCGGGTGGCGCTGGTGACAGCCTCGTCGCGGGGCCTGGGCCGTGCCTGTGCCGAGGCGCTCGCCGCCGAGGGGGCCAGCGTGACGGTGTGCGGTCGGGACCCCGACGCGCTTGACGTGGCCGTCCAGTCGCTCGTGTCCGCCGGTGCAGCGGCCCTCGGCATGGTGGCGGACGTGACCGATCCCGGCACTCCCGGACGCCTGGTGGACGCCACCGTGGAGCGGTTCGGGCGTCTCGACGTGGTGGTGGCCAACGCCGGCGGCCCGCCGCCGATGCGAGCGCTCCAGGTGGACGACGACGCGGTGCGAGCAGCGATCGAGGCGAACCTCCTGACCTCCGTCCGGCTGGTTCGTGCCGCGCTTCCGCACATGCGGGCCGGTGGGTTCGGCCGGCTGTGCTGCATCACCTCCTACACCATCGTGCAGGCCGCGCCGGCGCTGGCCCTGTCCAACCTGGCGCGGACCGGACTGTGGGCATGGGCCAAGACCGCGGCTGCCGACCTTGCCTCCGAGCCGGCCGACATCACCCTCAACGTGGTGTGCCCGGGTCCGCATGCCACCGATCGGATGGTGCAGCTCGGCGCGCCTTCGGACGCGGTGATGGGCAACCCCGCCGACTTCGGCGCGGCAGTGGCCTTCCTGTGCTCGGCGCAGGCCCGATTCGTGAACGGCGCTGCGCTCGTCATCGACGGCGGGGCCACGCTGGCCATCTGAGGTGATGGTCGTCGCAGGTCGGCACGCACATCGTCTGCGACTGCGGCCCGAGTCGGGGCCGTGAGGAGATGACCCGAACCGTGCCGAAACGAGTGCCGGCGGTGGTGTGAACGCAGGTGCCGGTGCGACGTCGGGTCCGGCGCTCGTGCCGGCTCGGGCCCGCAGCAAGTGCCGGTGGTGGTGTCGTGCCGGTGGTGGTGTCGTGCCGGTGGTGGTGTCGTGCCGGTGAACCCGGACGACGCGTCAGGAGGGCCGGCTGCCGCCTGCCAACGTGCGCAGGCGCCGGCGAGACGCTTCGGCAGCCGACACGAGCAGCCCGGCGAGCCCTATCGCCGCCATGGCCAACACGGGGAGGCGGCCGGATGTGGACAGCGGCACGGCGGCGGCCATCAGGCGGTACTGGTCTTGTGCCAGCGCTGTGGCCTGTGCTGTCGCGATGGCCATGGCCCCGGGGCGGTTGCCGGTGGCGTCGACCGACACCACGGCGATCTCGGTCCCCAGGCGGAGCACGATGACCACGGTCTGGCCCGGGTTGGTCGTGCCGGTGCTCGTCGCCCGCCCGGCGTTCGTCGCAGTTCCTCCTGCAGGTGACGTGTGTGCTGGTGACGTGCGTGCTGGGGCTGGGCTCGGTCCTCGTGTTGGTCCGGGGGCCAGCAACTCGGGGATCCGGTAGCCCCGGCCCCCGGGGACGGCCGGCACCGCGAAGGTCGATCCAGGCCCGAGGCTCTGCCCGGCGAGCGCGGTGAGGTAGCCAACCATGGCCACGGACTGTGCGATGTCGTGGAACCGGACGGCCATGTCCGTTGCCTGCTCGCCAGCGGCAGGTGCCTGCCAGACGCGGACCCAGGTGGAGAATCCCACCTGGGTCTCGTCCCGGTCGAAGGCCTGGTCGACCCTGGTGGCATCGGGGGTGAACCCGGCGAGGACTGCTGGTGTCAGTGGCTCGCTGGCCACCTCGGTGCTGCCGGGCAACGGCGATCGGTCGGGCACGACGTGGGACAGGCCGCCGGTTGTCGTCTGCGACCCGGCGCCACGTGGGGGGTTGGCGGCTTGCGGGGGGGTGTGCCCAGGTGTGGTTGACGTCGCGGCGGCGGGTGCCGTCGCGACGGCTCCGGATAGGACCAGCCCGGTCAGGGCGGCGAGGGCGGCGCGAGTGGCGAGCGTGGCGAGGGCGGTGCGGCTGCCGCGGGCGGCAAGGCTGGTGCGAGTGGCAAGGGCAGGGCGGGTGGCGAGGGTGGTGCGAGCGGCAAGGGCGACGGGGACGGTGATGTCGGTGCGGGCGGCCGGGCAGCTCCATCCGGTCGGATCGACCCGGTCGGACAGGTCTGCTGGCGCGACGAAGTTCGCTGCTGGCTTCGCCGGCCTTCCCACGGGCGTCACGCTACCGCCCTACGGGGTCTGGTCCTGGCTGCCGCCCCGGGTGTGGCCCCCCTCCCGCCCCGGGTGGCCGTGGGTCTCGCCCAGACGCTGGCTCAGGCGACGAAGTACTTGGCGCGGGGGTGGTGGCAGACGATGGCGACGGTGGACTGCTCGGGATGGAGCTGAAAGCCTTCGCTCACCTCCACGCCGATGCGAGCTCCCTCCACCAGGGCGACCGCGATCGCG
>JAKAYQ010000218.1 GCA_021826725.1 Actinomycetes bacterium | reverse complement strand
GGCAGGACGGACCCTTTGCTCGCCACCCTGCCGTCCGGTACACCATCCGGCGGCAGGTCCAGTCCAGGAGCGACAGGCGGGCCGGCGATGCGATGGGGATCCTCCTGCCGGGGCGGCGCCACCGTACGGGTCGACCCCGATCCGGTCTGCGTGGCAGCTTCGGCAAAGACCGGGCCCGGGGCCGGCGAGCTGGCGCCGCCACGGACCGTTGCTCCTTCTGGGGCCGCGGCTGCCGGCTGCGTCGTGCCGGCACGGGGAGCCGGGGGCACGCCGACAGGGGGAGGAGGCACGGCACCCACCGGCAGGAACCCCATCCCTGCGTTGGGAAGGGACGACAACGGGGGTGGCGGGAGAGGCGGCGGCGGCAGGAGCCCGCTGCCGCCGGCAGGCGCACCGGGCGGCCTGGTCCGGTCCAGTGCATCGGTCAAGGCAGCCGACACCGGATCCGGCGTGCTCGGGTCCCTGCGCCCCCCTGGTCTCGCCACTCCCACGTCGGCGACAGGTGCATCCGCTCCGTTCACATAGACACGGTCGATGCACTGTTCGATCTGCTCGGACGGGGCCACCACCGAGATGAATTCGCGGCCGATGGTGGCCCGGAGCGTGTCGATGGCCATGACGTCGCCGGGATCACCGATGGCGATCACCGGGGCGCCGAACTTTCGCCCGATCGGCACCACCTGGTACTTGCAGGCGACCTTGCGCGGCAGCACGCTGGCAACCGACGGATCGACGCTGTACGCGTCGAGGTCGACGAATTCCAGGTTGTGCTCGCTTGCGAGCAGCCTGACGGCGTCGACGTCGGTCATGGCTTGACCATCGGCACGATCCTGGCCGACATTGAACGCCTTCCCGCGACGGTGACCGTTCTCGGTCGCCGGCCCGGCGACCAGTCGATCATACCACTATAAGGAGTTGATATGCCACTTTCCGTGGCTATTGGAACAGCAATTCGAGCAGGAGGTCGGGAACCCGCTCGACCGCCCCACCACGACCGACGGGCCATCGTGGCCACCCGCCCCACCACGACCGGCGCGCCCTCGTGACCATCCGCCCCGAACGACCGTCCCGCCCGCCCGCCCGCCCTTCATGACCGCCGACCTCGTCGCCGTCGTCGTCGTCGCCGGGCTCGTCGGGCTGGCCGTCGGCTCGTTCCTGGACGTGGTCGCCTTCCGGGTACCGCTGGGCCTGTCGCTGTCCCGGCCCAGGTCGTACTGCCCAGCCTGCGACCGGCCACTGGCCTGGTTCGAGAACGTTCCCGTGGTGTCGTGGCTCGTGCTGCGCGGCCGGTGCCGCACCTGCGGGGCCCGCATCCCGGGGCGCGTCGTCGCCGGCGAGACGGGAACTGCCGCCCTGTTCTGCCTGGTGGCAGCGGTCGTCCGGCCTGTCGCAGCAGTACCAGGGTGCTGCATCCTGCTCGCCACCGGTCTCGCACTCGGCGCGATGGCAGCCGATGGCTCCACCCTGGCGCCCTCTGTCACCATCGTCGGCACCGCTGTGGGCGCAGCCGCGCTGGCTGTGGCGGCCGGCACCTCGGCGGGCTGGGGCCATCTGGTCGACGCCGGCATCGGCGTGGGCGCCGCCGGGCTGGCCGGCCTCTTCGGGTCAGCCCGTGCGGGTCGCCTGGCCACCCGGCCCGGCCTGGGCAATCGCTCCGGTGTGGCCGACGGTCTGGCCGCGCTGTTGCCTGCCGGCGCCGTGCTCGGATGGCTCGGTCCCTGGCCGGCTGCCGGTGGAGCGCTTGTCGGCATCGTGGTCGGGATCGGAGCCGCCGGTGCCGCAGCCGCCCGGAGAGGGAGCCGGCAGCGGGCCCGGGTGGGGAACGGGCGCACCGCTGCCGTTGCGGTGGCGGTGCTCGCCATGGTGGGCGCCATCGGCACCGCCGGCCTCACGTCGCACCCGAGACGGAGCGGGTCGGCCCTGCCCGCAGGCCGGTCAGACCCACCGGCAGCGCACTGGGCCGCACCATGATGGTCTCGGCCTCGACGGGTACGATCCCGGTGCCGCCGGCAAACCCGTCGACCGCACGATCAGCGAACAGCGGCCGCGAACCCACCACGGCCCGTCTGGATCAGCCCTCGGTGCTCGAGCATCACCTTCAGGTCATGGGGATTGGTGGCAGCGGTCATCGCTTCGCGCAGGTCGACCAGTCCCTTCTCGAGCAGTGAAACGAGCGCCTGGTCGAAGGTCTGCATGCCGTAGTAGTCGCCCTCGGCCATGATCAGGTCGATGTCGGAGGTCTGGACCGGATCGAGGATGGCCTGCTGGATGCGACCGTTCACGACCATCACTTCGAGCCCCGGAACCCGGCCCCTGCCGTCGGCCCGCGGGACCAACCGCTGGCAGATGGTGCCCTTCAGGCACGCCGCCAGGCTGACGCGGATCTGACCCTGCTGGTGAGGCGGGAAGAAGTCGACAATGCGGTTGATCGTCTCGGTCGCCGTCGTCGTGTGCAGGGTCGAGAAGACGAGGTGGCCGGTCTCCGCCGCGGTTAGGGCCGTGTAGACGGTCTCAGGGTCGCGCATCTCGCCGATGAGGATGACGTCGGGGTCCTGCCGGAGCACGACCCGCATGGCCGAGGTGAAGCTGTCGGTGTCGAAGCCGACCTCGCGCTGGTCGATCGCCGCCAGGTCGTCCCGGTGGAGGTACTCGACGGGGTCCTCGATCGTGATCACGTGGCAGGCCCGCGAGTGGTTGATGTGATCGACCATGGCAGCCAGCGATGTCGTCTTGCCGGACCCGGTTGGGCCGGTGACCAGAACCAAGCCGCGCTGCTCCTCGGCGAGCCGCCGCACGGCATCAGGCAGGCCGAGATCCGCGATCGTCGCCGCGCTGGTGCGCACGCGGCGCATCGCCAGTGCCACCGATCCGCGCTGGTAGAAGGCATTGGTGCGGAACCGCCCCAGCCCCGGCACGGCGTAGGCGAAGTCCGCCTCGTGGTACCGACGGAACGTCTCGACAACCGGGGCCGGCATGATCGCCTCGGCTATCGCTCCCGTCTCCGCAGCGCTGAAGCTGGGCTCGTCGTCGAGCGTGCGGAGCGCACCGTCCACACGCACCCGCGGTGGGGCACCTGCCTTCAGGTGGAGGTCGGAACCGTCCATCTGGGCCAACACGTGCAACAGGCGGTCGAGGTCGCTGCGGTCCATGACTGTGAAATGCTTCGGCGCGGCACCGCCCGAGCTTGACCCGCATCCGCCCAACACCGCACATAGGCGACCACGAGTCGTGACGCGCGAACCACGCGCCTTCTCTTCGTCATGGAATCGCAATGCGGCCGCGGTCCGATCGTCGCCCAAAGGGGGAAGGATGTCTGCATGGATCCCCTCGTCCTCGAGTCGTGCCACAGCACCTGGCTGTTCGACACCGAGCGGATGCGCTTCCGGCGGATCCTCAAGGGCCTCGAGGTCGAGAGCCACCATCCGGCTACCGGCTGGCGCCCGTACTTCGGCCTCGAGGTCGACCCCACGTCCGAGTCGTTCGTGGTGCGCCTCAACCCCGAGGGCACTCGGCTGCTCCGCTCGTGGCGGCATGTCGACCGGTGCAGCCAGTGCGGGGGCGAAGCCACAAGCGAGCTGTCGCTCGACGAATTGCGCAGCGCAGCGCACAACTGAGCCGATCGCGCTGGCGGGACGGCGCCCACTTCGGGGCGCGAGCGGCATGCCGCTGCCGCCCTCCACACCGGCGCTTGGGCGATCCGCCGCTCTTGGCATTCAGCCTGACGGTGCTTCGCGCCGATGAGTACCACGTGCATGGTTCGCACCCATCCGGACGCCCGTCCACCATCGCTGGTCGGCCCACGAGCCCAGTATCCCATCGGGCTGGCTGCATGACCGGCGGAACAGCAGCTTCTCTTCCCACGGAGTGGCTCCATCGCTACGCTAGGTATCTGTCTGGGCATCGGGCGGTGGAATGTGCGACCGCCGGGATCAGCCAAGGGCCATCCCACGGCCTGCGGCCGTCGTAGGGAGCAACGATGACGGACGTTTCCACCCATCCCATCGATGTGGGCAGCTCCGGCGAGGATCCGAGACCCCGCGCCGACGTCGAGCTCGTCCGATCGGTTGCCCTGTCGTCCGCCGAGCTGTGGCACGAGATCCTGCAACGGCTGACCGAGGTCCAGCAGAGCCAGATCATCCTGGCTCGCTCCATCGAGGAGCTGGGCACCATCGTTCGGGACGCCGTGACCATCCAGGCACCTGGCTTGGCGAGTCCCCGCTCGGCGACCATGACTGTCCCACTCCCGTCCGCACCGGTCCCCGAGCACTCGGCAGAGGTGGCCGCCGCCGGAGAGCTGGCTGCCGGGGCGACGAGCGCCCAACCGGCTGGACCCGAACTGACCGACACCCCGGCATCCGACCCCGCTGCCAGCGAGCCCACCTGGACCGACACCCCGGCATCCGACCCCGCTGCCAGCGAGCCCACCTGGACCGACGAAGAAGCGTCCGCCGAACCACCTGTCGCCGAGGACACCGGTTCTGAGCCCACGGCAGGGCGGTGGGTTCCCTTTGGTCTCGGCACCACAGGCTCGCTGCCCCTCGCACCCCCGCCCGTGCCACCCTCGGCGCTTCCAGCAAGCGACCCGCCCGAGCCGTCGTCGATCCTGCGCACCCGGGTGCAGAAGGCAGTGGAGGGCACGACCGCCAACGGACAGCGCTCAGCGGACAGCAGGCCACTGGGCTTCCATGTCGCGGCAGCCGACGTGCTTGGTCCGCTCGATGACGACGAGCCGACGTGGGCCACCGTGATCGGGCCAGCCGGGGCCAGGGAAGCTATGGACCTCCTTCTGGGACCGGCCGAGATCGCGACGCCCGACCAGACCCCGACCGGATCTGCCGAGGCCAGCCAGCCCGACCATGCCCCGACGGGATACACCGAGCCCAGCCGGCCCGACCATGCGCTGACCGGATCCGCCGACGGTCACGCTACCTGGGACGCTCTCCCCGATGTTCCCGAGCCGATCTTCTCCGTCCCGCCGCTCGTGGAACCAGCGGCCGAATTCGCGTCGAGCGACAACCCACCCCCACCAGCCGGGTACGCCGCCACCGACACCCCGCTGTCGCCGACGGGGTTCGCCTACGACGACACCCCGCTCCCACCCCCACCGGCCGGGTACGCCGCCACCGACACCCCGCTGTCGACGATGGAGTTCGCCTACGACGACACCCCGCTCCCACCCCCACCGGCCGGGTATGCCGTCGACGACACCCCGCCTTCGACGAGGGGGGTTCCCCTCTCCAGTCCCCCCGTTCCACCCCCCCCCCCCCCGGCTG
>JAKAYQ010000217.1 GCA_021826725.1 Actinomycetes bacterium | reverse complement strand
GGTCGCGGCGATCACGGCCACCACCGACCACCGAGCCGTCGACCGCACCCGAACCGGGCGCACCGGCGCACCCCGGCCCCGATCCGCCGACCGCACCCAGGCTGGGACCACCCGCAGCCGGCAGTCCAGCGCTCACCGACACCAGATGCGGAGCGGCGGCCGTCACCGACCCACGGGGTCGCCGCCGCCGGCCAGCCGCCCTGCGTAGGCTGGGCCGCCATGGCTCGACGACCCGCACGCGGGAACTGGGACCGGGGCCGCAACGGGGACCGGGGCCGCAACGACAGGCAGGGCCGCAACGGGCTGGCCCCCGCAGCCGCAGGCCAGAGTAGGGCCATCGACGTGCTGCTACGCCCCGCCAAGCTCCAGGCCCTGAGGGATCTGCCACGCGCCGAGGTGCTCGAGGACTTCCGGCTCGCCTGTGTCTCGCGTGCCCTCGATGACCGCGAGATCATGCTGCAGAAGCAGAGCCGGGTGTTCTTCCAGATCTCGGGAGCGGGTCACGAGGTGCTGCTCACAGCCCTGGCCCGGTCGCTGCGGGCTGGCTCGGACTGGTTCTTCCCCTACTACCGGGACCGTGCGCTGGTGCTGGCCCTCGGCGTCACGCCCCTGGCCATGCTGCTGCAAGCAGTGGGCTCTGCCGACGACCCGTCGTCCCAGGGCCGGCAGATGCCCTGCCACTGGGGGGACGTCACCCGAAATGTGGTCACCCAGTCGAGCCCGACCGGCAGCCAGTGCTTGCCCGCCGTCGGCTGTGCCGAAGCCGGCCGGTACATCGCCCGCCACCCGGCGCTCGCTGCGAATGGCTGCGTGGCTGCCGGAGACGAGGTCACCTACGTGTCCTTGGGTGAAGGAGCCACGTCGGAAGGTGAATTCTGGGAAAGCCTGAACACCGCGTGCCGGCTCCATCTTCCGGTCCTGTTCGTCGTGGCCGACAACGGGTACGCCATATCCGTCCGGGCCGCCGACCAGGCACCGGCGCCGATCTCCGAGATGGTCCGCGGGTTCCGAGGCCTAGCCGTGGCTCGCGTCGACGGCTGGGACTACGCGACATGCCGGTCGGCAGGTGCTGCCGCCGTAGCCCGGGTCCGGGCCGGCGAAGGCCCGGGACTGCTGCACGCCCGGGTCACCCGGCCCTACTCCCACTCGTCGGCCGACAGCCAGGCCAAGTACCGCAGTGCCGGCGAACTGGCAGAGGAGGCCGGTCACGATCCCCTGGACGTGCTCGAACGCCAGCTGGTGGCGGCCGGGGTCCTCGACGACCTGGCCGCCGCTTCGATCCGCCGGGCTGCTGCCGACGAAGTCGCCCGCGCCGCCGACGTGGCGCTGGCCGCTCCACGGCCCGATCCGCGAACCGTCACCCGGCACCTGCTGGCCGAGCACGTTCCCGCCATGAGCAGCTCGGCCGCCGGTACATCCGGGCTCGGTACCACCGACAGGCCTGCCGGTGCATCCGAGCCCACAGCCACCACCGCACCCACAGCCACCGCAGAACCCACAGCCACCACAGCCACCACAGCCACCACCGCGGGCGGGAGCGAACCGATGGTGATGGCGGAGGCCATCCGGCTTGCCCTGCACCAGCTCATGTCCGCAGACGAGCGGGTACGGGTGTTCGGCGAGGACGTCGCCGACGCCGACGACGAGCTGCTCCTGCAGGTCGAAGGCAAGGGCGGCGTGTTCGGCATCACCCGGGGCCTGCAACGCCGCTTCGGCTCGGCCCGCTGCGCCAACACGCCGCTGGCCGAAGCCAACATCGTCGGCCGAGCCGTGGGCCAGGGGCTGCGCGGGCTGCGCCCCGTCGCCGAGATCCAGTTCTTCGACTACATCTGGCCCGCCATGCAACAGCTTCGCAGCGAGGCGGCCACGGTCCGCTGGCGCTCGGCCGGCGCCTTCACATGCCCGATGGTGGTCCGGGTGGCCATCGGTGGGTACCTCGCCGGCGGGGCCATCTGGCACTCCCAGAGCGGCGAGTCGATCTTCGCCCACATCCCCGGGCTGCTCGTCGCCTTCCCGTCACGTGCCGCCGACGCCGTCGGCCTGCTGCGCACCGCCGTGGCCGGCGAGGACCCGGTGCTATACCTTGAGCACAAGCACCTCTACCGCCAGCGCGATGCCGCGGACCCCATGCCGCCAGCGGGGTGGGCCCTGCCCTTCGGCCAGGGCTCGGTGGTACGTCAGGGGACCGACCTCACCATCGTCACGTGGGGGGCGACCGTGCGCCTGTCGCTCGCGGCCGCCGCCCGGCTGGCGGACGAGGGCGCCCAGGTGGAGATCATCGACCTGCGGACTCTGGTCCCCTGGGACCAGGCGCTCGTGGCCGAGTCGCTGTCGCGCACCAGCCGCCTGCTGGTTGTCCACGAAGACGTGCGGACCGCCGGGTTCGGCGCGGAGGTGGCGGCGTGGGCCGCGTCGGCGTGCTTTTGGTCGCTCGACGCCCCCGTGGAGCGGGTGGCCGCCCTCCACACGTGGGTGCCCTACGCCCCTGAGCTCGAAGCAGCCGTGCTCCCCCAGGTCGACGACATCGTCGACGGGGCACGCCGCGTGCTGGCCGGCTGAATTCGACCTTTGCTCGGATCGCACCTCGCTTCGTCCGGTCCTGGCTGGCCCAGCTGGAGCGCGTGGCCCCAGAGCCCGGCACCCACCGGCCCTGGCCCCACCGACCTCGACCCCACCGGCCCTGGCCCCACCGACCTCGACCCCACCGGCCCTGGCCCCACCGACCCTGGCCCTCACGACCGGGCCCGGATGACATCATGCTGTCATATTGGTCGATGCTATGATGCTCACATGCGGACGACCATCACCCTCGATGCCGATGCCGAGGCGCTGCTCCGCAAACGGATGGCCGAGCGGGGCATTTCGATGAAGCGCGCGGTGAACGACGCCCTCCGCTCGGCACTGGGCGCAGACCCCGGCTCGTCGCGCTCGTTCCGCACCCCGACGGCGAACCTCGGCGTGGCAGCGGTCAACCTCGACCGGGCGCTGCAGCTCGCCGACGAGCTGCAGGACGAGGAGCTAGTCCGCAAGTCTCGGATGGGGAAGTGAAGCTCGTCGACGCAAACGTCCTGCTGTATGCGGTCAACGAGGACGATCCGAAGCACGAGCCGTCACACCAGTGGCTGGACGGAGCGCTCAGCGGCACCGAGACGATCGGGTTCGCCTGGCCGGTGCTCCTCGCCTTCCTGCGGCTGTCCACCCGGGTGGGGCTCTTCCCGTCCCCCCTCGCCGTCGGACCGGCGCTCCAAACCGTCCGGGCTTGGCTCGCCCAGCCGACGAGCGTGGTCCCGGCACCCACCACCCGCCACGTCGACCTGCTCGCCGGCCTGCTGACGGGAGTCGGCAGCGGCGGCAACCTGGTGAGCGACGCCCACCTGGCTGCGCTCGCCCTCGAGCACGACGCCACCGTGGTCACCTACGACTCCGACTTCGCCCGCTTCGCAGGTGTCCGGGTAGCCACCCCGGACACCTGACGCCGAAGCGAAGCGGACTGGACGACCGGCACTCCCCGAAGCCATCGGCGGTTGCGCCGCCCAGGTCCCCTGGCGTCCGCCCAGCCGAGCGATCCGGGCGCACGAGGTCTCCTGCCGGAGGCAGACCACGACCAAAGCTGCACGCCACCAGGGTCGCCGCACAGTGCGGCATGCCGCGGGCGCACGATCGGTACCGCGACGGCCGGCGGAATGGGGGTGGAGCGGGCGCGCTGCCTGCCGGGGAGACATCGCGTCTCACCGGCAGGCAGTCACCAACCTCGGTGTGGAGGAGCCGGCCATGGGGCACAGCCACGTCCGGCTGGCACCGGTCAGGCCCTCGATCGGGGACCGGCGTCAGCCGCCGGTGGCGATCCGGCCGTGGCCGGTGCCGCCGGCCGAGATGTCACCCGGGCCGTGCGACAGGGAACCGGACCCTGACGTGTTGAGGCTCGCGGACCCAGTGCCCGAAGAGGTGGACCCCCCGACCTGGTCGCTCGTTGAGCCCGAGATCGCAGTCGAACCGGAGCCAACCGACGCCCCATGGTCACCCGACGATCCGTGAACACCGACAGAGCCCGCAGAGCCCGCAGAGCCCGCAGAGCCGTGGACGCTCGCCGAACCTTCCACACCCGCCGACGGGCGACCGCCGGACGAGCCGTGGACACTCGCCGAACCTTCGGCGCCCGCCGACCCATGGTCACCCGAGGAGCCGTGGACGCTCGAACCCGAGCTGCCCGTCGACCCCGAGCTGCCCGTCGAACCCGAGCTGCCCGTCGAACCCGAGCTGCCCGTCGACCCGGCGGCAACGTGCCCAGGATGCGGGATCTGCGCGCAGTACTTGGCCACGGACTCACCCTTGGCAGCGGCCGCCGCCTCGAGCCGTGAAAACGCCGTCGACTGGTCCTGCGGGTTGGCACCCGCCGAGCCCGACGAGACGGTGGCCCCGGTGGAACCCGCCGTCCCAGTGGAACCCGTCGTCCCAGTGGAACCCGTCGTCCCCGTGCTCCCTGTCGTCCCAGTGGAACCCGTCGTCCCAGTGGAACCCGTCGTCCCAGTGCTCCCTGTCGTCCCAGTGGAACCTGTCGTCCCAGTGGAACCTGTCGTCCCAGTGGAACCCGTCGTCCCCGTGCTCCCTGTCGTCCCAGTGGAACCCGTCGTCCCAGTGGAACCCGTCGTCCCGGTGGAACCCGCCGAGCTCGAAGAGGCGCCGGCGAGACCACGCTCGGCGTTGGACGCCAGGTAGGCGGTGCACAGCCCGAACGCCGCAGGGCCGGGGATGGCCGGGCCGGTCCCGGACACCGAACCCGAAGCACCGCCACCGGCGTCCGGCAGCGACACCCCGACATGGGAAGCGGCATCGGCGACCGTTCGCTGCAGCGACGCTGGAAGGGAACCGGTGGCAGCCGCAGCCGCCCCTCCCCCGACCAGTACGAACCCTGCAGCAGCGGCACCGACCTTGGCGGTGAAGACCTTGGCGATCATCGATCGTCTCCTCGTGTCGACGGCGGTAGAGATGCCCGATGCCGCCGCAGCGCGAACCGCCTCGGCAAGCGCCGGGACCAGCCCGGCCTCCCCCGCGACGGGACCAGCCGCGACGCCCGCCCGCGCCGACTGCACCAGCTCGGCGACCCGCTGGTATCCCGGCGGGGCGTCGTCCGATGCCAAACGCCCCTGCAACAAGGCGTCGGCTGTCGCGTCGTCGATCGGCTTCATCTGCATCTCACTGCTTCCATCGCTCCAAGGTGCCATCGCGTTACACCCCGGGACGGATCTTCGACACACGTGCCGTTCGCGCCATCCGGCGAA
>JAKAYQ010000216.1 GCA_021826725.1 Actinomycetes bacterium | reverse complement strand
ACGTGCCCGGCGAACTACCCGCCGCCCGGGGCGGGCGGCGGGTAGTCTTCGGTCCCGTGTTCGAGCCCCTCCCCGACAAGCCGGACCACCAGGCCATCGAGCTCGCCGTCCTGCGCTGGTGGGAGGAGCGGGACGTCTTCGCCCGCGTCCGGGCCCGCAACGCCGGGGGCCCGCGCTTCAGCTTCGTCGACGGGCCGGTGACCGCCAACAAGACGCTCGGGGTCCACACCGCGTGGGGTCGCACCCTGAAGGACGTCTTCCAGCGGTACAAGGCGATGCGCGGCTTCCACCAGCGCTATCAGAACGGGTTCGACTGCCAGGGCCTGTGGATCGAGGTCGGCGTGGAGCGCGAGCTCGGTCTCGACTCCAAGCGCGAGATCGAGGCGTTCGGCCTGGCCGAGTTCGCGGCGAAGTGCCGCGACGTCGTGGTCCGGTCCTCGCGGGCGCTGACCGAGGGGTCGGTCCGCCTCGGCATGTGGATGGACTGGGAGAACAGCTACTACACGTTCTCCGACACCAACATCGAGTACATCTGGCGGTTCCTCGCCATCGTGGCCGAGCGGGGCTGGCTCTACCAGGGGAACCGGCCCACCGAGTGGTGCCCGCGATGCGGCACGTCGATCTCGGCGCACGAGCTGGCCGGCAGCTATGTCGACCGCGACGACCCGTCGCTGTCGGTGCGGTTCCCCCTGCGGGACCGCCCCGGCGAGCACCTCGTCATCTGGACCACCACACCATGGACGCTGCCGGCCAACGTCGCCGTCGCCGTCCGCCCCGACGCCCGCTATGGCCGCCGGGGCGGGGACTGGACGGCGGTCGAGCGCGCCGGGGAGGGCCCGTTCGACGAGGAGCTGATCGGAGCTGCGCTCGTCGGGTGGCGCTACGACGGCCCATTCGACACGGTGGGCCCCGGCGGCGGGATCGACCACCGGGTGGTGGCCTGGGACGAGGTGTCGCTCGAGGAGGGCACCGGCCTCGTCCACATCGCGCCCGGATGCGGCGCCGAGGACTTTGCGCTCGGCAAGGAGGAAGGGCTCGCTGTGCTGAGCCCGGTGGACGAGAGCGGGCGGTTCGTCGACGGCTACGGCTGGCTGACCGGGCGGTCCACCGACGAGGTGCGCCAGCCGGTGATCGACGACCTCCGCGAGCGGGGGCTGCTCGTCCAGGCCGGCACCATCCACCACCGGTTCCCCGAGTGCTGGCGCTGCCACACGCCGCTCATCTTCCGGCTGTCGGACGACTGGTTCCTCGCCGTCGACGCCATTCGCGGCGACATGCGCCGGGCCAACGCCGAGGTCGAGTGGGTGCCGGCCTACATGGGCAAGCGGATGGACGACTGGCTGGTCAACATGACCGACTGGAACATCTCGCGGCGTCGGTACTACGGCATGCCGCTTCCCTTCTACCCCTGTCGGTGCGGGCACCTCACCGTCGTGTCGACGCGTGCCGAGCTCGCCGAGCTGGCCGTCGACCCGATCACCGACCTGCCCGAGCTGCGTCGGCCGTGGATCGACGCGGTGAGGATCCGCTGCGCGGCGTGCGGCGAGCCGGTCGCCCGCATCCTCGAGGTCGGCGACGTGTGGCTCGACGCCGGCATCGTCCCGTTCTCCACGCTGGGATGGCAGAACCCCGAGCGGGTGCCAGGAGGCTCGGGAACGGGTGCCGCGGCGGGCCTCACCACGGCCGACCTGCCGGACCACGCCTACTGGGAGCGGTGGTTCCCCGCCGACCTGGTGTCGGAGATGCGCGAGCAGATCCGCCTGTGGTTCTACTCGCAGCTGTTCATGTCGGTGGCCCTCACCGGCCGCGCCCCCTACCGCCGGGTGCTCGGCTACGAGAAGATGCTCGACGAGAACGGCCTGGCCATGCACGGCTCGCACGGCAACATGATCGCCGTCGACGACGCCTTCGAGCGCATGGGCGCGGACGTCATGCGCTGGCTGTACTGCATGCAGCCGCCGAACCAGAACCTGCTGTTCGGCTTCTCCCCCGCGCACGAGATCCAGCGCCGGCTGCTCACCCTGTGGAACAGCGCGTCGTTCCTGGTGCAGTACGCCACCATCGCGCAGGTAACGCCCGATCTGGCCGATCTCGGCCTCGAGCCCGGCCGTGACACCGCGCACCCCGAGCATGCCGCCGACCTGGCGACTTCGAGCGAGCCGGGAGTGGCCAGGGGGCCGGGAGTGGCCGGCAGCACGCCGGGCGGCGCGCCCGGCGGTCAGGGCACCCGGGGCCCCACCGGCGACCTGGCCCCGCTCGACCGATGGCTGGTCGCCCGCGTGCACCAGCTGGTGGCCGACATGACCCAGGCCTACGACGACCTGCTGACCGTCAACGCGCTGCGGGCCTTCGACGACTTCGTCGAGGACCTCTCCAACTGGTACATCCGCCGCAGCCGCCGGCGCTTCTGGGACGGGGACGCTGGCGCCATCCGCACCCTGTGGTACGCGCTGGTGCAGTCGCTGCGCCTGGTGGCGCCCATCATGCCGTTCCTGGCCGAGCACCTGTGGCGGGTGCTGGTGACCGGCCCGTGCCCCGGGGCGCCGGAATCGGTGTTCCTCGCCGGGTGGCCCGACGCCGCCCCCGCGGTCGTTCAGGCTGGCAACCAGGCCACCACCGCCCAGCCCGCCGCCCTCGCCGCCGGTCAGGCCACCACCAGCGCCACCGACCAGGACGTGCTGGCCGAGTGGGCGGCGGTGCGGGCCGTGGTCGACCTGGGCCGCCAGGCACGCGCCACCACCGGCTTGCGCGGCCGCCAGCCGCTCAAGCGCATGGTCGCCGAGGGAGCGGACCGCGCCGCGCCGCACGTCGCCGTCATCGCGGACGAGCTGCGGGTGCAGGAGATCGTGTTCGGCCACATCGAGGCGGTGGACCTCCGGGTGCGACCGAACCTGCCGGTGCTCGGCCCCCGCCTCGGCGCCGCTCTCGGCCCCGTGCGCAAAGCCCTGGGTGCCGGCGACTTCGAGATGCTGCCCGACGGCACCGTGCGCGTCGCCGGGCACGACCTGGCACCGTCTGAGGTGCTGGTGGAACGCCTGCCCAGGGAGGGCTGGGCCTTCGCCTCGGGCGACGGCGTCTCCGTCGCACTCGACACCGCGCTCGACGACGAGCTGCTGCTCCTGGGCCGGGTCAACGACCTGGTCCACCACGTCAACCGGCTCCGCAAGGAGACCGGCCTGGAGCTCACCGACCGGATCGAGCTGGCCCTGCCGGCGGGCGACGACGCCCTGCTCGCGCACAGCGACTGGATCGCCGGCGAGACCTTGGCCGTGTCGGTCACCGTCGGCGACGCCGGCGAGCCCCGCATCACCAAGGTCTGACCCCCACACGGGAGCAACGGGGAGAACACCCCCTGCGAGCGCATGCACCAGCGACCGACAGGTGCATGCGGGCACCAGCACCAGCGAGCACACCCCGGGGCCATGCCACGATCGACCAACGGGGCGCCTCGCAGCGCTGTCGGCGGGAGCGCCAAGCGCGGTCCCTCGAACGCTGTGTGCTCGCGGTCAGCGCTCGGGACGAAGCGTGGGAAAGGCGATGACCTCGCGGATGTTGGCCACGTCGGCCAGGAGCATGACGAGCCGGTCGATGCCGACGCCAAGCCCGGCAGTCGGTGGCAGCCCGTGCTCCAACGCCCGCAGGTACTCCTCGTCGACCATCATCGCCTCGTCGTCGCCCGCTGCCCGGGCAGCGGCCTGGGCCTCGAAGCGCTCCCGCTGGTCGTCGGGGTCGTTGAGCTCGCTGAACCCGTTGACCAGCTCCCGGCCGGCCACGATCACCTCGAACCGCTCCGCCAGCATGGGGTCGTGGCGGTCGCGCCGTGCCAGCGGCGACACCTCGGCGGGGAACCCGGTGACGAACAGCGGCCCCCACAGCGACGTCTCCGCGGTCTTCTCGAACAGCTCCAGCAGCAGCTTGCCCGGCCCCCAGCCCGGCTGCGGCTCCTGTCCGGCCGCCGCCAGCAGCCGGCGCAGCTCCGCGGGGTCGCTGTGAACGTCGACCGCCTGCCCTACCGCCTCGGACGTCAGCTCGGCCAGGCTGGCCTGGCGCCACGGCGGGGTCAAGTCCACCTCGCGGCCCTCGCACTGCACCCGGGTCGTGCCGCACACCTCGGTCGCCACCGTGGCCACCAGCTGCTCGAGCAGCGGGACCAGGTCCGTGTGGTCCGCGTACGCCTGGTACAGCTCCAGCATGGTGAACTCAGGGTTGTGCCGGGGTGACAAGCCCTCGTTGCGGAACACCCGGCCGATCTCGAACACCCGCTCAAAGCCCCCGACGACCAGCCGCTTCAGGTACAGCTCCGGCGCGATACGGAGGTAGAGGTCGGTGTCGAGCGCGTTGTGGTGGGTGACGAACGGCTTGGCCGCGGCACCCCCGGGGAGGGGGTGCAGCATCGGCGTCTCCACCTCGATGAAGCCGCGGGCTTCGAGCTCGCGGCGCAGCGCGCTCAGGACCCGGCTCCGCATGGTCAGGACCTCGCGTGTCCGCTCGTTTGCCCACAGGTCGACCTCGCGCTGGCGGTACCGTGTCTCGACGTCGGTGACACCCTTCCACTTGTCGCCAAAACCGCGGCGGGCTTTCGCCAGCAGCACCCAGTCGCGCACCTTTACGGAGAGCTCGCCCTTGCGGGTCTTCACCACCCGGCCCGAGGCACCCACCCAGTCGCCCAGCGCGAGCTTGGCGAAGGTGTCGAAGCGGGCCGTCTCCGCCTGCAGCGCGAAGAGCTGCACCTGACCTGAGGCGTCGCGCAAGGTGGCGAAGGCGAGGCGCCCCTGGGGGCGCACCAGCATGACCCGACCGGCCACCGCCACCTCGTCGCCGGTCTCCTCCCCCGCCGCCAGCGACGCGTAGCGCTCCTGCAGCTCGCCCGCCGCTGCCGTGCGATCGAACCGGTAGGGGATGGCCTGGTCGGTGGCCACGTCGGCCGCGTCGGCTGCGTCGACGGGGTCGGCAGCGTCGACGGGGGCGGCAGCAAGAGCGTCAGCGGGATCGTCGGCGGCGGGCATGGCTGCCCATCTTGCCGGACCGCCGCGCAACCGATCAATCGTGGCTCCGGACGCCGCCCGGCTCCAGGCTTCCGTGCCCACATCTGGCACCGCATCCGGCACTCCTCACGCCTACCAGGGCACCACCACCTCCCAATCGACTCCCACCTGCCCCGGGCATCGCCACACCCGACACCCGACACCCGACACCCGACACCCGACACCCGACACCCCACACCCCACACCCCACACCCGACACCCGACACCCCACACCCCACACCCCACACCCCACACCCCACACCCCACACCCGACACCCGACACCCGACACCCGACACCCGACACCCGACACCCGACACCCGACACCCGAAGGCGCTCGCACCGGG
>JAKAYQ010000215.1 GCA_021826725.1 Actinomycetes bacterium | reverse complement strand
CGGACAGAGCCATCGGCGTGGTCTCCTCGTTGTGCACTTGTGGGTACACACCGAGCATCACGCCGGTGGCTCACCTGGTGGTGGACCCCCGGCTACCCGAAACCCCACCACGTGGGGGGACTCATACTGCGGAAGCCAAGCCTCGGCGAAAGGAACACGCGGACCATGGCGAGCACGGAGGACCACCTCCCTGCGGGCGGCGGGCGCCTCAGGTCGCGCATCGCGCAGTGGTTGCACAGCGGAAGGTGGCATCTGGTCGCCGTCGCCGCCGTGATCATGGTCGCCGCTGCCGGAGGTTCCACGGCAATCATGCTCGTCGGAGCCGCACAGCGACCCGCTCCGAGCTCGGCGCCTCCCCCTGGGCTCGGGTCCCTACCCCGCCGGCCAGCCCAATCGACCAGCCCCGGACCGGGGGCCACCGGCAGCAGGCCGGCTACCTCCAGCGCTCTTGTCGACTGCGGGACAGCGCCGACGGCACCTCCCGTCGGTACCAGGGTCGTGGTCCGGGCAGTGCTCGGCACGGTGACAGCCACACTCACCGGGACGGAGTCCAATGCATCCATGCTGCCCGGCCTGGCCGGCGCCCGTATCGTCGTCACGGACGGCGGCCGGACACTCATCGACGAGGCCGTGCGCCCGGCCCCGCCCATCGCTGCGGGCGCCCGGCCACAGACGACGGTGGTGCTCGACGGGATCGGGGCGCCCCCCGCCGTGGCCACCTCGCCGACATCCCAGCCGCTGTGCCTGGCACAATTTCCCGGCAACGACCGGCCGACGGTCCTCGTGGGCCTGTACTCGGGTGGCGCCCACTGCTGCACCGACGTGCGCTTCCTCGGCATACCTGCCACAGCTGCGAACGTGACCGGACAGGACGATCAGGTCGGCGACCCCGGCGCTCACGTCCTGGTCGTCAACGGCCACGCCACCATCGTGACCGCCGACGACGCCTTCGCCTACCGCTTCACCGACTACGCCGCGTCGGGCCTACCTGTGCTCGTGCAGCAGATCACCGGCAGCACAGTTGCCGACGTCACCCGGCGATACCCGGGCCTGGTCCGCTCCGACGCCAGTATGTGGTGGAAGGCGTTCGAAGCAAACCCGGGCGACCCACTGGGCTCCCTGGCGGCGTGGACAGCCGACGAGTGCATCCTCGGCAACGAGGCGACAGCGTTCACCACGCTCGACCAGCTCGAACGACAGGGACGGCTCCACATGACCTTGCCAGGCGCGCCGGGCAGCACGCCGGCAGGTGCCGGCACGATCGGCAGCTCCGCCCAGGCAGCGACTGGAACCGCTGGGTATGACGGGTCGCCTACAACAGCCGGAGGCGGCATCGGCAGCGCCGGCACCAGCGCTCAGGGGGCCACCGGCACCAGCAGCACGGGCTCGGGCACCAGCAACACCGGCACCGGCGCTCAGGGGGCCACCGGCACCAGCAGCACCGGCACCACCGGCACCAGCAGCAGCAGCACCGGCACCGGCACCAGCAGCAGCAGCAGCAGCAGCACCGGCACCGGCACCACCAGCACCGGCACCGGCACCAGCAGCAGCACCGGCACCGGCACCGGCACCGGCACCAGCAGCACCAGCACCAGCACCAGCACCAGCGCTCAGGGGGCCACCGGCACCAGCAGCACGGGCTCGGGCACGGGCACGGGCACCGGCACCGGCACCGGCGGCAGCGCCAGCACGAGCAGCACCGGCGCTCAGGGGGCCACCGGCACCAGCGGCACCACTTCGGGGGATGGCGGCACCAGCAGCGGCACTGGGTCCATGATCGGGTGGTGGCCGCAGGACGGGTCCTACGTCGCCGCGCTCCGGTCGCTCCTGGTCGCGCGCGGCTACTGCCCAGCCGGATGACCGCGATGACCGCCGCCCCAGCTCGGCCACCCCGGTTCGAGCCGAGGTACCTCACCAGCGAGACGCGCACGCGGCGCGAGTGCCGCTCGCCCGCACGGTAGGAGAAGCCGTGGCACCCGACCCCACCCCGCAAGGGGCCGACCCGGACGCGCGCGATCCAACCGACCCCGGCTTCGGCTACTCCGGCCCCACCACACCGGCACACCCGAGCACCAGCCCCACCACACGGGCACACAGTGCCGGCAGGTCACCTCGCGCTCCGTCCGGACCGCACCGGCGGGTTGTCGCCGCGCTCGCTACCCTCGTTGCGGGCGTCGTTGCCATCGTCGTGGTGATCGCCCTCCTTGTTGCCGCTCCCACCCCCCGTTCTGGCAGCGGGGGTGCGAACGGGACGAACGCGAGCAGGACGACGGGGGGCGTCTGGGTGGGCCACCAGGGCCGGTGGCTGACGAATGCGTCGGGTGCCACCGTCCTGGTCCACGGCGTCAACATGGTGAACAAGCTGGCGCCTTACACTCCGGCAGCCGCAGGGTTCGGCACCGCAGCCGCTGCGACGCTGGCGGGAGACGGCTTCGACGTGGTCCGGGTAGGCGTCCTTTACCAGGCACTCGAGCCCCAGCCAGGCCACTTCGACATGGCCTACCTGGACTCGATCGCGTCCACCGTGGCCACGCTGGCAGCCCACGGCGTCTACTCGCTGATCGACTTCCATCAAGACGAGATGAGCGCCGAATTCGGCGGGGAGGGCTTCCCGTCGTGGTCGGTGCTCACCGGCGGCCTACCCGTCCAGCGGTACCCGTTTCCCAACGCGTACGTGCTGAGCGCCGCTCTCAACCACGCACTCACCGCCTTCTGGTCGGATGCTCCGGGGCCTGGCGGGATCGGCCTGCAGGAGCGGTACCTGGCAGCGGTTCAGCTCGTGGCGAAGCGCTTCGCTCCCGACCCCTGGGTCATCGGCTACGACCTGTTCAACGAGCCCTACCCGGGCAAGGCCACCACCGCCCAGCTCGCCACCTTCTACGGCAAGGCAATCCGGACGGTTCGAAGCGTCGACACCCGGCACCTCGTGTGGTACGAGCCCTGGGTCACGTTCAACTTCGGCATCCAGACAGCGCTCGGCACGCTTCCCGGGAGCGGCCTCGGCATGTCGTTCCACGCCTACTGCCCGGATCCCACGACCACGCCGGCAGCCACGTGCAGCGCCATGGAGCTGCGAACACTGGTGAACGCCCAAGCACACGCTTCCACCACCGGCGACGCGCTCATGCTCTCCGAGTTCGGGGCGAGCAACGATCTCGCCGACCTCGCGCGGGTCGTGAACGCAGCCGACACGGCCCAGGTGTCGTGGATCGAGTGGTCCTACTGCGGCTGCCACGACCCCACCGGGACGGTCCCCGCCTCGGCCGAGGGGCTCGTCACCAACCCGGCGCTGCCGGGAACGGGGTCCAATGTGAACCACGCCAAGCTGGCCGTCCTGGCCGAACCGTATCCCCGCGTGGTGGCCGGGACCCCGGTCCGGTACCGGTTCGATCCCACCACGCGTACCTTCCGGCTCGAGTACACGACGACGGCACCCGGCGGCCGGCGCTTCGGAGCCGGTGCCTGCTCGACGGTGGTCGTCCCCCCGACCGCGTACCCAACGGGGTACTCGGTGACCGTGACCGGCGCCCGGGTCACCTCGGCACCGGGTGCTGGCGTCGTCGACGTGACCGAGGTGGCCGGCGCCACCACCGTGGCGCTCCAGATCCACCCGGCCACGGGCGGACGGACGCGACCGCCCGGCGTCACAACACGCTGTGCGTGACCGATCCTGCCGCGATTCGTCGCTTCCGCCATCAGCGAGCACTTGCTTTTATCCCCGCACATCTCCTGACGTGCCCAATCCGCTCAATTGTCGGGGCGCTGCTGCCGATAGCACTGCTGGACGGAGCGGATCGGGTCCCTCGCCGAGCCCGGTCCGCTTCGTCCCTCCCCCCCTTCCCCCGTCTGCCGACGCTCCCTGCCCTCTCGTCCCACCGGCGCCCGCACCGGAGTAGGGCGTCTCCTCCGGCAGAAGGCACCCACCCAGGCCTGAGCACCCAGCCGACCTGAGCAGAATCCCCGGTCGAACCCCCTGCACGGCGGGACCCTCTGGCTGCCCGAGCGCCGCCATTAGGAACGCGGCGCTCCCAGGGACCACAATGGACCCATGGCACCGCACCGCACCTCCGCCGACACCTTCGGATCCCGCCGCTCGCTGGACGTCGGCGGCCGAACCGTCGCCATCCACGCGCTCGACGTCCTGGCCGGGCGGTTCTCCATCGAGCGCCTGCCGTACTCGCTGAAGATCGTTCTCGAGAACCTCCTTCGCCACGAGGACGGACGGCACGTCCACGCCGCCGACATCGAGGCGGTGGCCGGATGGGCCGAGCACCGCGGAGGAGGAACCCAGGCGGAGATCGCCTTCACCCCCGAACGCGTTCTCATGCAGGACTTCACCGGTGTGCCCGGCGTCGTCGACCTCGCGGCCATGCGCGACGCGCTGGCGGCATCGGGCGGCGACCCGAGCCGGATCAACCCACTGGTGCCGGTGGAGCTCGTCATCGACCACTCCGTGATCGCCGAGCGCTCGGGCGACGCCACCGCCTTCGGTGACAACGTCGAGATCGAGTACCAGCGCAACCTCGAGCGCTACCAGCTCCTGCGATGGGGACAGCAGGCATTCGACGGCTTCCGGGTGGTGCCGCCGGGGACCGGGATCTGCCACCAGGTGAACCTGGAGTACCTCGCCCGCGTGGTGTTCAGCACCGACGACGGGCTCGCCTTCCCCGACACGCTGGTGGGCACCGACTCCCACACCACCATGGTCAATGGGCTCGGCGTGCTGGGTTGGGGCGTCGGCGGCATCGAGGCGGAGGCCGCCATGCTCGGCCAGCCCCTCACCATGCTGGTGCCGCCCGTGGTCGGCCTGCGGCTGACCGGCGAGCTGCCGAAGGGCACCACCGCCACCGATCTGGTGCTCACCATCACCGAGCTCCTGCGCCGCCACGGCGTGGTCGGCAAGTTCGTGGAGGTATTCGGTCCGGGTCTGGCGCAGCTCCCGCTCGAAAACCGGGCCACCATCGGCAACATGTCGCCGGAGTATGGCGCGACCTGCACCATCTTCCCGGTCGACGGCGCCACGCTCGACTACCTGCGGTTCACCGGCCGCGACGAGGACCACGTAGCGCTCGTGGAGGCGTACACGAAGGAGCAGGGCCTCTTCCACCAGCCCGACGGGCCCGAGCCGGTGTTCACCGAGACCGTCGAGCTCGACCTCGCAACCGTCGAGCCCAGCTTGGCGGGTCCGTCCCGTCCCCAGGACCGTGTGGCGCTTGCCGGTGTTCCCGCCAGCGCCACACGAGCAGTGGCCTCCCGGGCCGGCAACGCGGGCACGCAGGCCCAGGCCAGCCCGGCCACAGCCACGCTGGCCGACGGCACCACCGCCGAGCTGTCCGACGGCGCCGTGGTCATCGCGGCGATCACGAGCTGCACCAACACC
>JAKAYQ010000214.1 GCA_021826725.1 Actinomycetes bacterium | reverse complement strand
CGCCGAAGCGGTTGGCCCCCACGGGGGACGCGACCGGGGGCAGCGAAGCCGGAGCTCCGGGGGTCGACACAGATGCCATGGGCCCGAGGCTACCCGCGGCACGAGCATAGGGATGTCACCGGCCCCGGAGCGCCCGACCGGCCCGGGTGCCCGATGCCGGATTCGATGCCACTCGCCGGGTCCGCTGCCAGGCGCCACCCCGCCTGACCTGCGTGCGGCCCGGACGACGGGATCCCCATGCCACCGCCAGCCGCGACGGCCTCAGCGATCGGTCCGCACGATCAGGACGTCGCACGGAGCGTGATGCGAGATCGCGTTCGGCACGCTGCCGAGGACGAACCGCGTCCACGACTGCATCCCCTTGGACCCCACCACCAGCAGGTCCGCCGACAACGACGACGCCAGGGCGACCAGTGCGGCGGCAGGGTCGCCGGGGACCGTGACCGTGGCCACATCGTGGCAGCCGAGCGCTCCGGCGACCTCGGCCGCCCGCCGAGCAACCTCCTCGGCTTCTGCTGCTCTCGTCACGCGCCACCGCAGGTCCGCAGGCGGTTCGCCGGGCTGCGGCGCCACAGCAGTCCCCGCCAGCTGTCCGAGCACACCGCCGCCAACTGCGGGGGAGCCCGACCCTGGCAGCGAGTAGGCACAGGCGATGGTGAGCCGGGCGCCGAATGCGACGGCCATCGACGCCGCCCGACGGACGGCCTCGGTGGCCGTCGCCGAGCCGTCGCTCCCCACCAGGACATGGCGGACCGGCAGCGGTCGGATCCGTCCGGCAGCCACCGCATCGGGCCAGCCCGGTGGGCTCGGTCCGCCGCGCCTGGCGTTGCTGCCGCCACCTCCCGCGCCGTGGGGGCGGCCGGTGTCCCTCCCAGCGGCGCCAGGAGCGACGGAGCCACCCGCACCACGACCCGAGCCCGGTCCTGTGCTCTCCTTGACCCGGGGTGCGCCCACCGCTCGCACCCGGCGGCCAGCTCCCGCGCCTTCAGGGCCGTCCGGGACGGGCGCAACAGGTGGGCGGTGACGGGGCATGAGTAGGATTTAGCACTCGCCACCTCCGGAGACCAGTGCCGGAAGGCGACAGCCAGCGGGCGTGGCGGAACCGGTAGACGCGCCGGGTTTAGGTCCCGGTCCCTTCGGGGGTGGAGGTTCGAATCCTCTCGCCCGCACTCGGCAGGCCCAGTGCCGTGCCCCACCGCCGTTCGTGCGGGGCGCCACCGGGATACGACGGTCTGACATCCCGATCAGGCCCATCCCTTTACGGGATCGATTCGCCACGCTCCGCAACGCACATCGCAACGTTCGCGTCCTGTCGACACGCGCTGCGCGCCAGTGTTCTCTCCCCGTCCATTGGCGTTCCGAGCACCTGCTGGCGGGCTAGGTTCTCCCGGGTCCGGGTCCCCGGCAACCATTGACAACCACCGAGGAATTCCCGCACGATGCCGCCCCACAGGCCCAGGACTACCTGTGCCGAAGCCACCCATGCCGCAGCCGCCGGTGCGCCGAAGCCCAGTCAAGTCGGTCGGCACCGGCCGGTTGTGGCGTTGGGGATGGGGATGGTGCTCCTGGCATTGATCGGTTGGGCACCGAGCCAGCGCGACCCGCACACGCCAGCGGCGCCGTACGCCACCCGGCGCGGCACGAGCCTGCAGGCATCCGCTTCGCGGGCCCAGCCTCGCTGGGCCGCGGCCGTCGGCGACAGGGCGCTACACCACGGTTCCCCCGCCGGAGCAGGATGGCGTGGCTACTGGCTGGTGACACGCGACGGGAGGGTCGTGTCGCATCGCGCTCCGGCGTTCGGGTCGGTCGTGAGCTTGCCCACCAGCACCGTCCACGCCCTGCCAACCGGCTTGCCACCGACCCAGCCGATCGTGGCACTCGCCCCCACCGCTGATGATCAGGGCTATTGGGAAGTCACCGCCACTGGCACCGTCACCAACTTCGGGGATGCGCTGTTCGCCGGGGGAGCCCGCGTGACCGCCACGACTCCAACTGATCCGGTAGTCGGGATCGCTGCCGACGATGCCACCGGCGGTTTCTGGCTCGCCACCCGGAGCGGCCGGGTCATTCCCTACCGGGCTCCGTCGTTCGGGGCCGTGGCACCGCCTGCCGCTCACGGGCGCCGTGGCTCACCGCCGACCACCCACCCTGCCGGCTTGACGACCGCTGGCCTGCACAGAAGAGCCGTGGCCACCGCCAGCCAGGCTGTCGTCAGCATCGCCGCCACTCCCGACGACCAGGGCTACTGGGAGGTCACGGCCGGCGGCAACGTCACCAGCTTTGGGGACGCTGTCGTCACCAGCACCACCGGCGACGCCTCGGCCAGCAACCCGGTAGTCGGCATTGCCACCGACGACGCGACGGGCGGGTTCTGGCTGGTGACACGAGACGGGCAGGTCCTCCCCCACCACGCTCCATACCTCGGAGCCACCGTCGATCCGGGCGCCCAACGCTCCGCACCGAGGGCGGGCGGCGCTGCTGGCAGCGCCGGCACTGCCACGAAATCGTGGCGATCGGCCGTGGTGGCACTCACTCCGACCGCCAACGACCAGGGGTACTGGGAGGTCACAGCCGCTGGTGTCGTCACGGCCTTCGGCGATGCGGCGACCGTTGCGGCGAGCCCTGTCGCTTCGCACCCTGGCAGCACCCGCGCCGCCAGCGCCCGCGCCGCCACCATCGCTCATGACGCCACCGCGTCGAGCGCCAGCACCGTGGTGACGGGGTTGGGCGCCAGCGGTGCGGTCGTGGGCATCGCCGCCGACGATTGGGCCCCGCCGGTGACCAGTGGGGCGGGGCCAGGCCCCGGCGTCGGCGCGCTCCCGAAGCTGACCGTCACCACCACGGCGCTGACGCCTGCCCGGCAAGGAACCGAGTACCAGGCGCGCCTCGGCACCTCGGGCGGCACCGCGACCCGGCGGTGGGCAGTGGCATCCGGTTGGATCCCGCCGGGATTGGCCCTGTCCCCCGACGGCGTCCTGAGCGGCACGCCCACCGCACCGGGAACCTACGACTTCACGGTGACGGTGGCCGACGGCCGCATGCTCGGCGGGCAGGCCGCCACCGCCCACCTGTCGCTGACCGTGGACCCACCGGTGGCGCCGTCGTCGCGCTGGGCGGGCTACACCGAGAGCGGCACCGCGTTCTCCATGGTCTCCGGCACCTTCGACGTTCCCGACCTCGTGGCCTCGCCCGGTGCCACGTCGACATCCGAGTGGGTCGGCATCGACGGTGCCACCAATGGTGCTCTGATCCAGGCAGGCGTGGAGCAGTCGTTCGATCCCGCGACAGGCGGTGTGTCGATGTACCCGTGGTGGGAGATCCTGCCGGCACCGGAGACCCGCATCCCCATGCGCGTGCACCCCGGCGACCGCATCGAGGTGACCATCTCGGCCGCCGGTGGTGATCTGTGGACCATCGCCATGACGGACCACTCGACCGGCCAAAGATTCTCGACCCGCCAGGTCTACACCGGACCCGACACCTCGGCGGAGTGGATCGTGGAGGCGCCCACACGTGCCAGGTCGGGGATCATCGAGCCGCTGGGGGCCTTCGCTCCGGACGTGGCGTTCTCCGCGCTGGATTACACCGGGGCTGTTCGGTCCCTGACCGAATGGGCCATCGTCCAGAACGGCGTGACGATGGCCATGCCGTCGCCGCTGACACCCTTGGGCTTCACCGTTGCTCCGGGAGGGTCCCCACCCCCGGCACCGTGATCTGCCATCGCCCCGGGAGGGCCCCCACCCCCGGCACCGTGATCTGCCATCGCCACCGCAGGGTCCCCACCCCCGGCACCGCTATCCGCCGTACCGCCAGAGGCGCGCCCTGGCGCGCTTTGACGCTCTGACAAGGCGTCGGCCATGCTGCGGGCGCACGGTCGCTGGACCTGCCGGTACCGCGCCGCGCCCGCGCCCGCGGGCGCTCCACGATCGGATCGAGGAGGATCACCCATGGGCATGCTCGAGGGCAAGGTGGCCATTGTCACCGGAGCGGGACGCGGCATCGGCCGCGAAGAGGCACTGCTGCTCGCGGCCGAGGGCGCCAAGGTCATCGTGAACGACGTCGGCGCCTCCCTGCAGGGCCAGGGCGGGGACAAGTCCCCTGCACAGCAGACGGTGGACGACATCGTCACCGCCGGCGGCGAAGCAGTGGTCAACGACAGCGACGTCAGCTCGTGGGCGGGCGCCGAAGCGCTGGTGGCGCAGGCCGTCGACACGTGGGGCAAGCTCGACATCCTCGTCAACAACGCCGGCATCCTGCGCGACAAGATGAGCTTCAGCATGGAAGAAGCAGAGTGGGACGACGTGATCCGGGTCCACCTGAAGGGTCACTTCGCATGCGCGCACTTTGCGGCGATCCACTGGCGGACCCGGGCGAAGGCCGGTGAGGACGTCTACGGCCGGATCATCAACACGGCGTCGGAGTCGGGGCTGTTCGGCAACCCCGGGCAAGCGAACTACGGCGCAGCAAAGGCCGGAATTGCCGCCCTCACCATCATTCTTGCCCGCGAGCTCGAGCGATACGGGGTCCGGGTCAACGCCATCTCCCCCCGTGCCCGCACCCGGATGACCGAGGAGCTCTTCGGTGCGATGGCCAAGGCGGAGGAGGGCGCCTTCGACGCCTTCGGGCCGGCCAATGTGGCACCGCTGGTCGCGTTCCTGGCCTCGCCCGAGGCCGGCGACGTGAACGGGCAGAACTTCGTCGTGTTCGGTGGATCGGTTTGGGTCATGGAGGGATGGACCCCGGCCGGATCCGTCCAGCGCGACAGCCAGTGGACTCCGAGGGACCTGGCCGACGCCAAGGGGAAGCTCTTCGAGACACACCCGTCGGCGATCCCCCCGTTCAGCTTTTTCTGAGCCGCACCCGCTCCCGCTCGTCCGTGGTGATCGCACCGCGGTGATCGTGATCGCGTTGTCGCCGTACGGCCGTCCCCCATGGCGACTCGGTCAGTGGGCCGTAACGGTCTGACCAGACCGTCTCGCAGTCGTCATACGCCGGCGCCGGTTCGGGAGCACCCCAGACCGGCGCCGGCACTGACCGGTCCGTTCGGGACCTCAAAGTTGATCTAACGAGTCATATTTAGATATCGTGCCGCCATGCGGGCAGGCACGATCATCGGCGGGCTGCCGGTGCACCTACCGGCTGTTGTCGCCACAGCCCTCGCCGGAGGTCCGCATCCGGGCCGGGCACTGGCCCTGGCTGCTGCCGGTGCAGTGGTGGGCGTGCTGGTCGGGCTCACCGGTGCCGGTGGCGGCGCGCTGCTGACCCCGATGCTCGTCCTCGTGTTCGGTCTTCCTGGGCTCACGGCCGTGGGCAGCGACCTGGCAACCTCTCTCCTGATCAAACCCATCGGGGGCGCTGTCCACCTCCGTCGGCGCACGGCGCGGCTCGACATCGCCGGCTGGCTCTGCCTCGGTTCGGTACCGGCGGCCGCCGGGGGTGTGGCCCTGGCTC
>JAKAYQ010000213.1 GCA_021826725.1 Actinomycetes bacterium | reverse complement strand
GTGCCGACGGCGACGTCGAGGACGAGGTCATCGAGGAGCTGGCGCAGATCAAGACGATGCGGGGCATCGTCGACTGGATCGTGGCGCACCGCGGCGAGGTCGCTCCCGAGATGGCCGGTGCCGGTGCTGGTGGGTTCGGTGCCGGTGGTGCTGGTGCGTTTGGTGCTGGTGCGGCCGGCGGGTTCGGCGCGGCCGGTGCCGGTGGTGCCGAAGCGTTCGGTGCCGGTGGTGTGGGTGGTGCGCCGGGTGGGGTGGTGCTCGGTGCCGAGGAGCTGTTGGCGGCGGTGACGTCGTTGGTGGCGGAGCGGACGGGGTACCCGCTGGACATGTTGGACCCGGACCAGGACCTCGAAGCGGACTTGTCGATCGACTCGATCAAGCGGATCGAGGTGCTCGGTGAGCTGGCGGAGCGGGTCGGGTTGCCGACCGGTGCCGACGGCGACGTCGAGGACGAGGTCATCGAGGAGCTGGCGCAGATCAAGACGATGCGGGGCATCGTCGACTGGATCGTGGCGCACCGCGGCGAGGTCGCTCCCGAGATGGCCGGTGCCGGTGCGAACGGTGGTTCTGGTTCCGGCATGGTGGCTGTCGCCGGGTCGATCGCCGCCGACCCCGCCGACGACGCCGAGCGTGCCGTCCGCATGGCAGTTCGCCTGGTCGACGCAGGGCCAGCCCGTCGGGCGACAGGGAACCGGCTGAGCAATGCCGTGTTCTGCCTGACCGACGACGGGCGGGGGGTCGCCCTGGCACTGGCCGAGCGGCTCGAGTCGCAGGGAGCCACGGCCCGGATCATCCGCTCGGGGATGTGCGCCCCCGAGCTCGACGACGTAGCCGGCGGGCACGTCGACGGCGTTGTCGAGCTCGGCGCTTTGCACCTTGACGGGTTGGTGGAGCTGGGATCCCTGCATCCCGACGGGGACGTGACCGCCAGCGATGCCTATCCGGCACTGCGTGCCGGCGCGCTGGCTGGGGCGCGCTGGCTCGTCGGCGTGTCGGCGACCGGCGGCCGGCTCGGGAGGCGGTCAGCCAGCAGCGACCCGGTTGCTGCCATCCCCTCGGGGTCAGGCATGGCCGGGCTGTGCCGCACGCTGGCGCAGGAGCTCCCGGACGCACTCGTCCGCGCTGTCGACGTCGACCCCAAGACGAGCCCGGACCAGCTGGCCGACCTGCTCCTCCAGGAGCTGCTCGACACGTCGGGACCCACCGTGGTCGGCTATGCGGACGGGACCCGGCTCACGACTGAGATCGTACCGATCGACGACTCCGGTGCCGGGAGCCCGCCGCCGGCGCCGCTGGGTCCCGGTGGAGTGGCTGTGCTGATCGGAGGTGGCCGGGGCATCACGGCTACCGTCGCCCGGTCGCTCGCCGCCACGCCGGGCTGCCACATCGTCGTCGGGGGTCGAACCGAGCTGGTCGACGAGCCCGAGGATCCGGCGCTGTCCGCCGCAGCCGACATGCCGGCGCTGCGCGGCGCGCTCGTGTCGTCGGGCGTTCGCGAAACGGCCGAGGTCGAGCGGCGGGCCCGCGAGATCCTGGCCCGGCGCGAGCTGCGGGCCAACTTGCAGGCAATGCGCGCTGCCGGTGCGGACGTGGCCTACCGGGTGCTCGACGCGGCCGATCCCGACCAGGTCCGGTCGCTGCTCGACACGGTCGCCGCCGGCTACGGGCGGATCGACCTGGTGGTGCACGGCGCGGGGATGATCGACGACAAGTTGATCGCCGACAAGACCCCCGCCGCCTTCTCCGCGGTGTTCGACACCAAGGTCACCGGTGCCCTCGCCGCCGCCGCCTGGCTCGCCGGCCAGGGCGGCGTGAGCAGCGGCGGTCCCGGTGACGGTCGTGCCACCCTGGTCCTGTTCGGTAGCGTGTCCGGCGTGTACGGCAACCGAGGGCAGGCCGACTATGCCGCCGCGAACGACACCCTCGACACGCTGGCGTGGTCCATGGCGCAGCATCCAGAGGTCCGGGTCCTGTCGGTCGACTGGGGCCCGTGGGGCGGCGGGGCCGGCATGGTCTCGCCCCAGCTGGAGCAGCTCTACCGGCGCCGTGGCGTCGGCCTCCTCGATCCCGAGGACGCTGTTGGGCACCTGCTGCGGGAGCTGGCCGATCCGTCGGGAGACGCCCAGGTGGTCGTCGCCAACGCCGGATTGACCGCGCTCGCCGGACCGGGATGAGCGCGGCTGATCCCATCGCGGTGGTGGGGCTTGCCGCCCTGTTCCCCGCCGCGCCCGATGCCACGACGTTCTGGGAGAACATCGCAGCCGGGCGCGACGCCATCAGCGATGTGCCGGCCCAGCGGTGGGACCCCGAGTACTTCGACCCCGCACACGCCGGGGCGGAGCGCTTCTACTGCAACCGGGGCGGCTTCGTGGACGACATCGCCACGTTCGACCCGGCCCGGTTCGGCATCATGCCGGTGGCGGTGGACCATGCCGACCCGGACCAGCTGCTGGCCCTGAGCGTCGCAGCCGCCGCCGTCGAGGACGCGGGGGGCACCGACGAGCTTGTCGAGGATCCGCGCCGGGTCGGCGTCATCTTGGGCCGCGGGGGCTACTACAACGCTGGCGTGGTGCGGCTCGACCAGCGTGTCCGGGTGGCCGAGCAGGTCTGCACCACCCTGCGCGAGGTGATGCCGGGCATACGGCCGGAGGAGATCGAGCGCGTCCGCGACGCCTTCCGCCAGCAGCTCGGGCCCGAGCACCCCGAGGCAATGATCGGCCTGGTCCCCAACCTGACGGCCAGCCGCATCGCGAACCGCCTCGACCTGCAGGGACCCGCCTATACCGTCGACGCGGCGTGCGCCAGCTCCCTGGTGGCAGTGGACCAGGCCGTCCACGAGCTGCGCTCAGGCCGGTGCGACGTCATGTTGGCCGGCGGCAGCCACCACTGCCACGACGTCACCTTCTGGAGCGTGTTCACCCAGCTGGGGGCGCTGAGCCCGACCGGTGTGATCCGGCCGTTCGACCGCAAGGCCGACGGCCTGCTCATCGGCGAGGGCACCGGAGTCGTCGTGCTGCAGCGCCTGGCCGACGCGGAGCGCGCCGGCCGCCGGGTGTACGCGGTGATCCGGGGCACGGGGGTGTCGTCCGATGGACGTGACACCAGCCTGATGCGACCGAAGATGAGCGGCCAGCTGCTGGCCCTGGAACGGGCCTGGTCCGACGCCGGGCTTGACCCGGCAACGGTCGGGCTGCTCGAGGCGCACGGCACCGCCACGCCGGCCGGCGACCGCACCGAGCTCGACACCATCGCTGCCTTCTTCGGCCCTGCCGGCGACGACGACCCGGCCAGCCCCGCCCGTGCCGGCCTGGGCTCGGTCAAGTCGATGATCGGCCACACGATGCCGGCCGCCGGCGCCGCCGGGCTCATCAAGGCGGTGCTTGCCCTGCACCACCGGGTCCTTCCCCCGACGATCAATTGCGAGGAGCCGAGCCGGGCCCTGGTGGCCAGCCGGTTCCGCATCCTGGGGGAGGCCGAGCCGTGGGAGGCCGGCCCGTCGCCGCGACGTGCTGGAGTCAACGCCTTCGGGTTCGGCGGCACCAACGCCCACGTCGTGCTCCAGGAGGCGCCGGATGCCACCACGACCCGGGTCGCAGCCGTCATCCGCCGGTCGTCCCTGCGGGCGGCAGCGGGCCTCGGCGCCGGGAAGGGACGGGGCGGGTCGACGGGCGACCGTGTGCTCATGCTCGCAGGATCCAGTTCCCAGGAGATCCTGGCGCAGCTCGGTTCGGCATCGGACGACGGCGACCTGCTGGCGCGCGACGACCTGGTCAGCCCGCCCGAAGGTTCCGTCCGCCTGGCCATGGTCGGCGCCACCGCCAAGCGCCTGGCGGTTGCCCGCCGGGTAGTGGCCCAGGGCCGGCCGTGGCGAGGCCGGAGCGACCTGTGGTTCACCACTGACGGGCTTCTCGACCCAGCCGGGTCGCACGCCGGGCGCCTCGCCTTCATCTACCCGGGTGTCGAGCCCGAGTTCGCACCGCAAGTCGATGACGTGGCTGCTCTGCTCGGTGTGCCAGCCCCGGACATCGAGTCGGGGGGCATCATCGGCTTCCAAGCCGCGGCGATCGTCACCGTCGGCCGCCTGCTCCACCGAGCCCTCGGCGCCTGCGGGATCACCCCCGATGTCGCTGCCGGGCACAGTATCGGCGAGATGACAGCCACGCTCATGGCCGGCATGGCGCCCGAGGACGTCTACGACGAGCTGGTCGCCCAGCTCGACATCGCCCGCGTCGAGCTCCCCGACACGCTGTTCGCCGCGCTTGGCTGCGGCGTCGAGGAAGCGGCTCCGGTGGTCGCCGAGGTCCCCGGGGTCGTCATCTCGCATGACAACTGCCCGCACCAGGCCATCGTCTGCGGCGAGGAAGGCGCGGTGCGCTCGGTGTTGGCCCGGCTGCGCACCCGCCGGATCATGGCGGTCGAGCTCCCGTTCCGCTCCGGGTTCCATTCGCCGATGTTCGAGCCGTACCTCGGGACCATCGCCGCGTTCGTCGAGGCGCTGCCGTACCGGAAGCCGGTGACCGAGACCTGGTCGGCGACGATCTGCGCTCCCTACCCGGACGACGCGGCGGAGGTCCGGGTCCTCGGGGTGCGGCACCTGTTGGAGCCGGTGCGCTTTCGGGAGCTGGTGGAGAACCTGTGGGCATCGGGGGTCCGGGGCTTCGTCCAGGTCGGCACCGGCAGCCTCACGGGGTTCGTCGAAGACACGCTGCACGGTCGCGACATCCTGTGCGTCGACGCCGCGAGCGCCAAGCACCGTGGAGTGGACCAGCTTCGGCGGGTGGTCGCCGCGCTGTGGGCCGAGGGCCGCCCGGGCCTGGAGTCCCAGGTTCTGGCGGCTGGAGTGGAGGTACCCGCCGGCACGGCGGCTCCCGGCTTTCGACCGGGTGCGGTCGGGCGGTCTGGAACGGGCCGGATGCTGCGACTCGGCGCGCCGCTCATCCGCCTGGGCGACAGTGTGCGGATCGAGACGCCCCGCCAGCAGGCCGACCGGCGCGCCGATCAGGAGGGCGCGCCAGGCGCAGCTCCGGCCTGGTCGCCGGTGAGCACCGGTGACGCAGGAGCGGCGGGGCTCGCCGGCCGGGTGGGCGAGGAGCTGCAGGCGTTCCTGGCCGAGGTGGCCGATGCCGGTGCCGTGGTCGCCCGGGCCTACCACCAGGCGACGGCGTCCTCGCGCTCGGGTGGTGCCATCGGGGCGCAGGCGTCGGGGGCCGCGCCCCCATCCCCGGCTGCGCCGACCCGCCGGGCTGTGCCGCCGGGTGGGGCTGTGGCGCCGCGCCGGGGATCGCCCCCATCCCCGGCAGCGCCGGCGCGGGGTCCGGGCGAGTACCGTTCCCCGACAGCCGGTTCGGGTAGCAGCAGCGGCACACGCCGCGGTAGCGCGGGCAACGGCAACGGCAACGGCAACGGCAACGGCAACGGCAACGGCAACGGCAACGGCAGTGGCAGTGGCAG
>JAKAYQ010000021.1 GCA_021826725.1 Actinomycetes bacterium | reverse complement strand
GTAACGATGTCGTCGAGGGTCGCTGCGGAGGGTCTGAAGTCGTCGAGCTTGCGGCTGCGAGCGATCGCTGCTCGCACGTCGACGGTGAGCCACCCGCCGTCGTCTGCGATCGGCTCGCCGCATTCGTCGCAAATCCAGGCGACATCGTTGTACGGCAAGGGAAATCGCGTGGTGTCGCGCTGCCTGCTCATCCGACGACCTCGCGGCGCCGTCGGGCGATGTATGCCTCGATGGCCGCGGGTTCGATTCGCACGAGCCCGCCGACCTTGACGGTGGCGATCGCCCGAGTGTCGGCCAGTTTGCGGATGAGGCGCGGCGAACATCCGAGCAGCGACGCTGCAGATTCGTAATCGAGGAGCTGGTCGATTGTCATCGATGTGCCTTTCACTGCTGGCCCAGGCGGGTGCTGGACATTAACGGTCATTCTGTGCCACAGTAGGGCTATGAGAAAGGCACGAGTTGGTGGCACAAACGCGGTCAACCTTCGAGCGCACGTGCGGCGCCTAGGCGACCAGGACCAGTGGGACCTCCCGCTTGTTGACCCGCGAGAGGACGCCGAGGCGTGGGTCGAGGTGGTCATCGACAGCGAGAAGTGGGACGGCTACTGGTTCCGGGCGACGTTCCGGCGTGGCGAGCTCGTGGGTGTTGACGTCAGGCGTGAGCTTGGCGCTGCGCATCTGACCCTCCGGCTGCTTAGGGCCATCCCGCTCGGCGTCGTTGAGCGTGTGGCACGAGGGCGGATCGACAGCTGGACACGCGAGTGGGCGGAAGGCCGCGATCCGGGCGTGCGCCCCGGGAGGCTCATCGGCTACGAGTGGCCCGACGGCACGACCACCACTCCGGACGAAACGGTTCGGCGTGTGATGGCGATCGAGGACATCCCGGCCGGCGATGTTGCGCTCGCTAGGGGCAAGGCGCACGCGATGGCGGTGGCGGGCTGTCTCAGACGGATCGCTGACGACGGGCCCGATGACCCCTCCGAAGCGGAGGGTTGGGCACGCCAGTTCGGGCGTGAGCCCCGCAACGTCGAGCGGGAACGGACTGTGCTGCTGCCGGTGGCCCAGGCTTACGTCGAGCACTTCGGCACACCAGGATGGGCGGCGAAGATCGGAAAGGAGCGGAGCTACAGCGTCGAGACCGTCAGCAAGCTCGTGAAGGAAGCGCGGGACGCCGGGATCTTGTCGCCGACGACCCGTGGCCGTGGGGGCGGATCGCTTCTCCCCTACGCCTACGAACTCGACCAGGAGGGCAAGTGGTGACCGATCAGCTGCGCCGGCGTCAACGGCAGTTTGGGAGCATTCGACGGTTGCCGTCGGGGCGCTGGCAGGCCCGGTACCGCGGGCCTGACGGCAAGTTGCGGTCTGCCGAGTCGACCTTTGCCACCAAGGCGGACGCCAACGCGTGGCTGTCGACGCAGCAGGCGTCGGTGGTGACTGGCGACTGGCGGCCGCCGGAGGCAGGCCGGGAGACGTTCGGCGACTATGGCAAGCGGTGGCTGGCCAGTCGGGTCGACCTACGGCCGCGCACCGCCGAGCTCTACGCCCTGCTGTGGCGGCGGTGGCTCGAACCGTCGTTCGGGACGGTTCCACTCGGGAAGCTGACGGTCGAATCGTGGCGGACGTGGGTGCTCGAGCAGACGGCGACGCATCCGGGCAGCACACAGCCAGCGAAGGCGTACCGGCTGGCCCGGGCCGTGCTCAACACCGCCGTCGACGACGGGCTGATCCGCACCAACCCGTGCCGGGTGAAGGGCGCCGGCCGCGAGCGCTCCCCGGAACGGCCGATCGCGATGCCCGACGAGGTCGCCCGCATCGCCGAGGCGATCAGCGACGAATACCGGCCGATGGTGCTCCTGGCCGCCTACTGCTCGTTGCGTTTCGGAGAGCTGGCCGGGCTGCGCCGGCAGCGCGTCGACCTGTTGCACCGGACCGTGCGGGTCGAGGAGTGCGCGGTCGAGCTGAAGGACGGCATCGTGACGTTCGGTCCGCCGAAGACCGATGCCGGCCGCCGCACCGTGGCGGTGCCCGCCGAGCTGGTCGCCGTGCTCGAAGACCACCTGGCCGGCCACGTCGACTCCGGGCCCGACGCCCTGCTGTTCACGTCGCCGGAGGGCCACCCGCTGCGCCGCAGCAAGTTCCGGGCCCGGTGGCTGGCCGCCTGTCGGCAGGCCGGCGTCGAGGGCCTGCACTTCCACGACCTGCGCGGGTCGGGTGCGACGTGGGCGGCGACGACCGGAGCGACCGTCCGGGAGCTGATGGCCCGGCTCGGCCACACGACCCCGCAGGTGGCGCTCCGGTACCAGCACGCCACGGCCGAGCGGGACCAGGCGATCGCCGACCGGCTCGGAGCGCTCATGCGGGCGGCGGCCGCCGCCGCCGATGACCGGGTCGCGGTGACCAGCATCGAACGATGACCCGCTATGGCACGTGTGTGGCACGGCCGACCGGTCCACGAAAAACGCCCGGCCGGTGGCCGGGCGTTTTCCCTGGTCAACAGTGGTGTCGGAGGGGGGACTTGAACCCCCACGCCCTTGCGGGCACCAGCCCCTCAAGCTGGCGCGTCTGCCTATTCCGCCACTCCGACGGGCGACCTACCGGCCAGGAACGAGGCACGGCAAGCAGCGACATGTTAGCCGAGCCCACCAGCGCATCCCGCCGCCTGCTCCACCACCCGCCATGCTCGGAGGCGCCGCCACCGACGCGCACCTGACGCCTCACGAGCGGACCCTGCTGGAGCGAGCACACGAGATCCTTCCGGCTGTCCGGAGAAGCTCACGCTTCCTGGGACGGATCTGGCGCTCGTCATCCGCGTCTGGCGGCACCTCGACCCCTGGCGGCACTGCCGCCCATACCGGCATCTCGGCCCGTACCGGCACCGCGCTCCCCGGCCGGCCTCAGTCCTTCACGGACGTGAGTCCTGAACAGACCGTGGCCCCGCGAAAACCTGGAGGGTCTCGCTACCGCTTGACGGCAACAGCCGTCCGAGGTGCAGGGACCGCCGCCGTCCGAGCACTGCCCGCGCTGCTGTAGGCCATGGCCTGCAGGTTCCAGAGCACTCCGGCGCCGCCGTCGTCTGAGATCACTCCGGTCAGGTCAGACGACCATGCCACCAGGCTGGGCTCGGCGAACAACGGCAGCGCCGGCAGCGCCGTCCACAACGCCTGGTCCGCCTGCCGATATAGCGAGCCGGCACTCACCGCATAGAGATCCGATGCGGCCTGCGTGAGCACGCTGTCGACAGCAGCGGACTCGAACCCCGACCAGTTGTGCACCTGGTCGGCCCCGGCGGTGCCGAACGCGGAGGAGTATGCCTGCACCAACTGCGATGTGTAGGCCTGTCCCGGCACAGGCACCAGGGCCAGGTCCCAACCTCCTCTGGGGAGCACCGACCCGGTCAGGGAGGCCGACGGCACCGGGTTGCTGCTGACGTTGAACCCGGCGGCCACTAGCTGACCGGCGATGGCCGGCCCGACCAGGGCAGACCAGGGATCGTCGGCCGCCCAGGTGAGCGTCAACGGCACCGGCGATCCGGCCCGGGTCTCGATCCCCGACGCGTCGGGGACGATGCCCGCCCCAGCCAGCAGGCGTGCCGCCTCAGTCGGGTGCGGCACCAGATAGGCGCTCCCATCGTCCTGGTATCCAGCCTGGCTGTTGGGGTACAGGAAGCTGTCGTCCAGCCAGACTTCGGGGTCGAGTGGCTGTACCAGGCGGCGAACCAGCTGGGCCCGGTCGATCAGGTGGCCGACCGCCTGGCGCACGGCCTGCTGATCGAATGGAGCTTTCGTGGTGTTGAACACCAGCTGCAGCATGGTGGTCCCGAGCCCGACCTGGCTACGGACCGTCGGTGCCGACGACACCGCCTCGAGCCCTGCCAGGTCGAAACTGCCGGGCTGCACCAGCTGGGCACGGCCGGCTGCCAGATCCCCCGCCATAGCCGCCGTGGTCGAGCGCGCCTGCATCACGATCCGCGTCAGACGCGGTGCGGTCCCCCACCAGTCGGGGTTGTGCACCAGGACCAGGCGTTGGCCGGGTACCCACGCGCCAACCTCCCACGGCCCCCCGGACACCAGAGTCGTCGGGTCGAACGCAGAGAACGCCTGCACCCATCCCGCAGAAGCGGCCACCTGCGGCGGGACCAGGTTGTCGAACAGCGCCGGCCAGTCCGCGTACGGGGTGCGGAACACCACGGTGACCGTGGTGCCGTCCGGGGAGCCGGTGACCGACTGGATGTCCCGGTAGCCGACACCACCGATCACACCGGCGCCCGGGGCCGCCGCCGTGCCAGCCGCGCCGGTCTTCTCCGGCGTCGCCGACCTGGTTGCAGCGACCACTCCCGCCCCACCAGACGGTGTCGATGCACCGGACCTGGTATTTCCAGCCGACGACGCTCCAGCAGCGGACGACGCTGCCGACGACGCTCCAGCCGATGGGGACGCAGCCGACGACGCTCCAGCAGCGGACGACGCAGCCGACGACGCTCCAGCCGGCGGCGCGTCCAGGGTCTCCTCGTGCCACAGGTACTCGAAGTCGGTGGCGCGGATCGGCTGCCCGTCGGACCACCGGGCCTGGGGGGCGATGTGGTAGACGACGGTCTGCGGACTGACGCCCACGACTTCGGCGCTGGTCAGCAGGTTGGAGTCGAGCTGGGGCGACAGGCCGGGGCCAACCGTGTAGGACTGCGGCCAGATGGCATCGCCCACGGCACGGGTCACCGCTGTGTCACCGGCGACGGTGTGAGGGTTCAGGTTGACCGGAACCGACGGGACGTCGACGACCAGCGTGCCGCCGACGTTGGCCGAGGTCGTCGGCGATGAGCCGTTGCGGTTGGAAGCGCTGACCACGCCGGTGCGCGAGACCACAACCACGACAGCCGCCACCAGCATCGCCGCCCACGGCAGGAGCCGCAGCGACAACCGCCGGCCGGCCCTCACGACACGCGTAGGGCCAGGGCCAAGGTGGTGAAGGTGAAGATGATCGCCACCGTGATGGTGATCCGGTCCAAGTTCTTCTCCACAACGGTCGACCCGGCCGCGACCTGGCCGACCGAGCCGCCGAACATGTCGGACAGCCCACCGCCCTTGCCCGAGTGCAGCAGGATCAGCACGATCAGGCTGATCGACACCATGATGTGGACGACCATGATGGCAATGGTCAGCACCGTCTGCTCGCTCCTCGTTCCCAACCGCCCATCGGGCGGCCCCTGGACCCGGCCACGCTACCAGAGCCCCGCCAGGCGCTGGCGGCGCCGCCAGCGTCAGCGCCGCGAGGGCGTACGGACCGTTGCCGCAGCCGACACAATGTCGCTGAAGCTGGCAGCGTCCAAGCTGGCACCGCCGACGAGCACGCCGCCGACGTCGGGACCGGCGACCAGCGCCGCCGTGTTGTCCGGGTTGACCGATCCGCCGTAGAGGATTCGGGTGGTTGCAGCCGCCTCGGACGACGACAGATCGCCCAGCCGGCCGCGGATGTGCGCACACGCATCTTGGGCGTCGTCGGCGTTGGCTGTCGCTCCGGTTCCGATCGCCCAGATCGGCTCGTACGCCACCACCATGCCGGCTACCTGCTCCACGGTGAGCCCGCCGGCGGCAGCGGCAACCTGGGCAGCCAGGCGAGCCTCGGTCTCCCCGGCCTCGCGCTCGGCGGCCGTCTCCCCCACGCAGAGGACCGGGACCATCCCGTGGCGCAGCACGGCGCGCAGAGCGGCGGCCACCTGGGCATCGCTCTGCCCGAACAGTTGGCGGCGCTCGGAGTGCCCGACCAGGACGTAGCGCACACCCAAGCGGGCGAGCATGGGGGCCGACACCTCCCCGGTGAAGGCGCCGGCGTCGTCGCTGTGGCAGTGCTGGGCACCGAGGACGAGCGGGATCGCCCGGTCCTCCAAGACGGTCTGGACCGATCGAAGGTCGGTGAACGGCGGGTGGACGGTCACCTCCACTCGGGCCAGCGCACTGGGGTCGAGGCGGAGGCCCAGCTCCTGCACGGTCCGGATGGCCTGCAGGTGGTCGTGGTGCATCTTCCAGTTCCCGGCGACGAGCGTGCGGCGCTCGCCGACCGGCTCGTCAGCGCCCATGCTCGGTGGCCCTCGTAGCTGCTGGTCCCCTGCCGTGCCGGACCGCCATGACGTCAGGCATGGTCTGGACCACAGCGGCCTTCGCCGGTGCTCGCCGGTGCGTTCGATGCGTGGCGCAGCGCCTCCAATCCCGGCAGGTCCCCGTGCTCGAGCAATTCCAATGCCGCGCCGCCGCCGGTCGAGACGAACTCCACGCGATCGCTCAACCCAAGCCGGTCGATGGCGGCGACGGAGTCGCCGCCGCCTACGACCGTGTGCCCGCCGCAGGCTGCCACCGCTTCGGCCACCGACCGGGTGCCACTGGCAAAGCGCTCGTCCTCGAACACGCCCATCGGCCCGTTCCACAGCACCGTCCTGGCCCCGGTGATGGCCCGGGCGTACCTGTCGGCGGTGCGCGGCCCGATGTCGAGCCCGCGCCACCCGCTCGCGACCTCCTCCACCACTCGAACCTCACCGGTCCCCGGGTGGCAGCTCCCGATCCGTCCGCCGGGCGCAAGGGCGAGCACGTCCGACGGCACCAGGATCCGGTCCCCGGCCTTGTCGAGCAGCACCCGGCAGTCGTCCAGGCGAGAGGTGTCGACCAGGGAGTCGCCGACCCGGTGGCCGGCGGCGGCCAGGAAGGTGAAGGCCATGCCGCCCCCCACCACCAGCCGGTCGACCTGGTCGAGCAAGGACCGCAGGACGCCAAGCTTGTCGCACACCTTCGCCCCGCCGACCACCGCCACGAACGGTCGCTCGGGGCAGCCGAGCAGCCCGCCGAGAACCTGTGCCTCGCGCGCCACCAGTCGGCCCGCCGCCGAGGGAAGCCAGCGGGGCGGCCCCACGATCGACGCGTGCGAACGGTGCGACGCGCCGAACGCGTCGTTCACGTAGAAGTCGAAGCCGTCCACCAGGCGCCGGATGAACCCCTCGTCGCACGCTTCTTCCCCCGCGTCCCAGCGAAGGTTGTCGAGCAGCGCCACCTCGGGCGCCAGCTGCGCCAGGACCGCCCGGACCGGCGCCAGATCGGTGGCCGGGTCTGGCGCCCCGGAGGGCCGGCCCAGGTGCGCGCACGCCGTCACGTCAGCGCCGCGCTCGATCAGCCACCTGAGCGTCGGCAGGGTGGAGCGGACCCGGAAGTCGTCGACCACCGAAACCGAGCCGTCGTCCTCGGTCTCGAGTGGCACGTTGTAGTCGACACGGACCAGCACCCGGCGGCCCTCCACCGGCGGCAGGTCCTCGAGCGTCGGCACGCCGGCGCTCGGGTCACCGATCATCGGTGCTGTTCCCATCGGGTCCCTCTCCGGTTCACGCCCCGCCAACCAGGATGGCCAGGTCGACCAGGCGGTTGGAGTATCCCCACTCGTTGTCATACCAGCCTTGCACCTTCACGAGCGTGCTGTCAGAGCCCAGTGCAACCACCATGGTCAGCGGAGCGTCGAACACGCATGAGGCGGGGTTCCCGACGATGTCGGACGACACCAGCGGCTCCTCGCTGTACTCCAGCACCCGGGACAGCGGCCCCGAGCTCGCCGCCGCGGCAAAGGCGCCGTTGACCTGCGCCGCGGTCACCGATCCAGGTACCACCGCGGTGAAGTCGGTGATCGATCCGTCGTTGACCGGCACCCGCAGCGACGAGCCGTCGAGCCGGCCCTGCAACTGCTCCAGCACCAGGCCGGTGGCCCGCGCTGCACCGGTGGACGACGGCACGATGTTCCACGGCGCCGCCCGGGCCCGGCGCAGGTCCTTGTGCGGCAGATCGAGCAGGTTCTGGTCGTTGGTGACCGCGTGCACCGTGGTCATGAGGCCGCCGGTGACGCCGAACGCGTCGTCGAGCACCTTCACCATGGGCACGAAGCAGTTGGTGGTGCACGATGCGTTCGACACCACCCGGTGCCGAACGGGGTCGAAGTCGCCGTCGTTGACCCCCACCACGAATGTGGCGTCCGCTCCGGTCGACGGCGCAGACACCACCACCCGGGGAGCCCCCGCGTCGAGGTGTGCCGCCGCCTGCTCGCGGGAGGTGAACCGGCCCGTCGATTCGACCACGATGTCGACCTCGAGCGACCCCCACGGCAGAGCCTTCGGCTCACGCTCAGCCAGGACCACGATCCGATGCCCGTCCACCACCAGGTCGGTCCCGTCGACGACCACGGTGCCGCCGAACGGGCCCTGGGTGGTGTCGTGGCGCAGCAGGTGGGCGTTGGTGTGTGCGTCGGTCAGGTCGTTCACCGCCACGATCTCCAGCGCGTCCCCGAAGCCGCGCGCGGCCCGCAGGAAGTTGCGGCCGATCCGGCCGAACCCGTTGATCCCGACGCGAATGGTCATGTCCTCACTCCTCCGCACGAGGGCGCCCGATGCGGGCGCCCTATCCGACCAGATCCGCCAGGGCTTTCGCCAGTTGAGCAGGGTCGTGGGCCAGGCCACTTGCCTTGGCAAGCGGTCGCTGCACCACCGGCACCCCCGGCGATCCGAGCCCGATCCCAGCCGTGTCGCACAGCACCACGTCCACCGGGATCCCATGGGCGGCGAGGGCCGCGACGTGGTCGGACACGTCGTAGCCCTCGGTCTCAGCCGCCTGGGGCCGCAGGTTGCACACGTACACGCGGCGGGCGGACGTGGCCCGCAAAGCGGCGGCCACACCCGGCACCATGGCCGCAGCCAGCACGCTCGTGTACAGCGACCCGGGGCCGAGGACGACCTGGTCAGCCGCGGCGATGGCAGCCACGGCCGCCGGGGCCGCAGGCGGATCCGCCGGTCGCAGCGTCATCCTGCGGATCCTGGCGGTGCGCATCACTGCCGTCTGGCCCTCCACTGCACCACCGGCTGATTCCGCTGCCAGCACCACGGGCTCGTAGGAGACCGGAACGACCCTGCCAGCCGCCTGGAGCAGGGCGGCAGCTTCGTCCACCGCCGCTTGGACGTCGCCGGTCACCGCCAGCAGCCCGGCCAGCACCAGGTTGCCCAACGCGTGCCCGCGCCGGTTCGCGGGGTCCCTGCTGGCCAGCTGGCCACCGGCGGCTTCGGCGCCCGGGCCGCGTGCACCGGCAGCGGTACCCGTGTCGGCCACGGGCGGCACCAAGGCCTCGGGGAACCGATGCTCGAACGCTGCTGCCAACAGCGATCCTTCGCCGGCGAGAGCGACGAGGCAGGTGCGCAGGTCGCCGGGGGGCACCATGCCGAGGTCGCGCCGCAGCCGGCCGGAGGATCCGCCGTCGTCGGCCACTGAGACCACGGCCGTGAGCGTGCCGGCGTAGTGCCGGGCCGCCCGCAGGGTGGCAGCCTGGCCGTGCCCGCCACCGATCGCCACCACCCGCGGGCCGTGGGCGGGCGCGGCCGACCCCAGCATCGGCGTGGCCGTCACCGGTCGACGTCCCGGTGGAAGACCGACACCGCCGGACCCCGACTCCCGAGCCGTTGCGCCAGCTCCTCGGCCAGCACAACCGACCGGTGGCGACCTCCGGTGCAGCCCATGGCCACCGTCAGGTAGGACTTTCCCTCTGCCTCGTAGGCCGGCAGCAGCCCTGCCAGCAGGTCGTCGACGTGCCCCAGGAACGCTTGCGTCTCCTCGTGCCCGAGCACGAAGTCCCGGACAGGCTGGTCAAGGCCGCTATGGGGGCGCAGGGCCTCGATCCAGTGCGGGTTGGGAAGGAAGCGGCAGTCGAACACCAGGTCCGCGTCGAGCGGCAGGCCGTGCTTGTACCCGAACGACACGACGGCCGTGCGCATGCCCGGTGCCTCCTCGTCACCGAACAGGTCGGTCACACGCACCCGGAGCTGGTTGACGTTCAGCTCGCCGGTGTCGAGGATCACATCGGCGCGGTCGCGAACCGGCTCGAGGTGCCGTCGCTCCTCGACGATGGCCCGGTCGACCTGGTCCCCGCCCATCGGGTGGCGACGCCGCGTGCCGGCGAAGCGCCGGACCAGGATCTCGTCGGGAGCGTCCAGGAAGACCAGGCGGACCCGGTGACCGAGGGCCCGCAGCCGGTCGACGGCCGGCAGCGCCTCCTCCACCCGGGCGCCCCCACCCCGGCCGACCACCAGGGCGACCCGCTCCTGCGCGTGGCCGTGCGCGTTCAGGGCCTCGGCTGCCTCCGACAGCAGCGACGGTGGCATGTTGTCGATCACGTACCACCCGGCGTCCTCGAGGGCGGCGGCGGCGGTCGACCGCCCCGCGCCCGACATGCCGGTCATCACCAGGTAGTCGCTCACTGGCACCCATCTTGGCCCGCTGTCTTGGACTGTGCCGCCATCCCCCCGGGCTCGGACGCGGTTGCGCTGTCCGGACCGCCCGCAGCCTCTTCTGGCGGTGCCGTTGGCCCCGCCTGTTGAGGCGCCTCACGCGCGACGAGCCCCGCCCGCCATTGCACCTCGCCCGCGCTGGTAGCGCTGTCCGGACCGCCCGCTGTGGCGCCCGCCGGACCGGGGCGACCCGGCCCGTTCCCGATGCCGGCCGGGTGAAGCGCCAAGTCCACGGCGACGGCCACGGCGTCCGGCAGCCACGGCAGGGCCCGCAGCTGCGGCAGCCCGGCCTCACGCACCGCCTTCAGGCTGCCGAAATGGCGTAGCAGGCGAGCCTGGCGCTTGGGGCCGAGACCGGGAACCCCGTCGAGCGCGCTGCGGGTCATCCGCTTGGCACGCAGGGAGCGGTGGTAGGCGATGGCGAACCGGTGGGCCTCGTCCCGCACCCGTTGCAGGAGGTAGAGCGCCTCGGAGCCTCGTTCGATCCGCACCGGATCGGGCCGCCCGGGGACGAACACCTCCTCCAACGACTTGGCCAGCGACGCCACCGGGATCTCGCCCGCCAGCCCCAGCCGCTCCAGCACGCGCACCGCTACGCCCAGCTGTCCCTTGCCGCCGTCGACGACCAGCAGCTGGGGTGGGTAGGCGAACCGGCGAGCCCGGCCGTCGACGCCCGAGGCAGCACGCGCCCGCTCGTCGAGCAGGGCCTGCAGGCGCCGACCGAGCACTTCCTCCATCGCCGCGTAGTCGTCGTTGCCAGGCACGTCGCGGATCTTGAACCGGCGGTACTCGGAACGTCGCGGCAGCCCGTCCTCGAGCACCACCATCGACCCGACGTAGTCGCTGCCCTGCAGGTGGCTCATGTCGTAGCACTCGATGCGCAGCGGGGCGTGCGGCAGGCCCAGCGCCTGCTGCAGCGCAGCCATCGCCGCCGCACGGCTGTCGTGGTCGGCGGCCCGGCGGAGCCGGTGGCGAGCAAGCTCCTCTTCGGCGTTGCGACGGGCGGTCTCCATCAGGATCCGCTTGCCACCACGCTGGGGGACCGCAAGGCGCACAGGCGCACCGCGGCGGTCGGCCAGGAACGCGCGGTACGCATCGTCGGGGTCGGGCAGGACCGGCACCAGCACCTGCCGCGGCAGCTCGGGCTCGGCGTCGCCCTCCACGCCGAAGCCCGTGGCGGGGTCCCCCGCCCCGCTCGCCCAGCCGTCGTCGAGGTGCCGGCCACGGCGGGCGCCGGTACCGTCCGACGGCACGGCGTCCCCGTACAGCTCTTCGAGCACCCGGCCCACGAGCTGGGCCGACGTCAGGTCTTCGACTCGGTCGATCACGAAGGCCCTCCGGCCGACCACCCGGCCGCGACGCACCCGCAGCACGCACACCGAGGCCTCCAGCGGCTCCTCCTCGATCCCGACGACGTCGAGGTCCTCGGGCGCGTCGGTGACCACCTGCTGGCGCTCCACCGCCTTGCGCAGGGCCGCGAGCTGGTCCCGGCGGTGCGCGGCCAGCTCGAACTCCAGCGCCGCCGACGCCCCGGCCATCTCCTCCTGCAGCCGCTGCTCCACCCGGTCGGTATCGCCCGCGAACACCGCCATCAGGTCGTCGGCGTACCCCGCATACGTGGCAGGGTCCACGGCACCGACGCACGGCCCCGAGCACCGTTCGATGTGGTGCAGCAGGCAGGGGCGTCCCAAGGCCTGGTGGCGGTCGAACTTACGGTCCGAGCAGCTCCGGACGGGGAACGACCGCAGCAGCAGGTCGAGGGTGTCGCGGACGGCGCCGACGTGCGCGTAGGGGCCGAAGTAGCGCACGCCCGGGAGCCGCTTGCCCCGCACCACCGAAGCCCTGGGCCACGTGTCGGACACCGTGACCGCCAGCCACGGGTAGCTCTTGTCGTCGACCAGGCGGATGTTGAACCGGGGTCGGTGCCGCTTGATGAGCGCGTACTCCAGCAGGATGGCCTCGACCTCGTTGGCCACCTGGATCCACTCCACGCGGTCCGCGCTGGCCACCATCTGCGCGGTCTTCGGTGCGAGGGTGGCCGGATCGGCGAAGTAGCTCGACACCCGGCTGCGCAGCGACTTCGCCTTTCCGACGTAGAGCACCCGGCCCTCGGCGTCCAGGAACTGGTACGAGCCCGGGGCATCGGGGATGGTCGAAGCTGCCGGACGCTGGCGCACTCCCCCACTGTGCCGCACAGCGACGGCACCGCGGGCCGGCGACCGGGCGTTCGCCGCCACGAGCACGCCGACGCCCGTCGGCCACGATCTCCGCATCCCGCGCCAGCGCCGGTCGGCCGCCCCTGACCGGCACGAACGACACAACCGACGCTCATCGTTGCGGCATGCGGGCACGGCAACCCGCCGGCGGCATACACTGCAGTGCAGCGCCGGCCTGGTACCCCGGCGTACATCGTCACCCCAAGGCCGACATACCCGCGGATGGGCGACCAGGCTGTCCCCGCCGGCCGTCGAGGGGTGCTCCCCCGAGGGGGTCATCCATGCTCCGCCTGCAGCGACCGCTCCCCGAGTGGTACCGAACAGCTACGCCCGATGATCTGGCCGAACGGATTGCAGCGACCAAGTCCGCCTTGGGCGAACGGCTGCTGGTCCTCGGGCACCACTACCAGCGTGACGAGGTGATGCGCTGGGCTGATGCCAGGGGCGACTCCCTGGCCCTGTCACGCCTGGCCGCCGAGCGGCGCGACGCCGAGCTCATCGTGTTCTGCGGCGTGCACTTCATGGCGGAGTCCGCCGACATCCTCACCGGGGACCACCAGCAGGTGGTGCTGCCCGACCTGAACGCCGGCTGCTCCATGGCCGACATGGCCGACATCGACGAGGTGGAGACCGCATGGGAGGAGCTGGCCCAGGTCACCGACGTCGACCAGATCGTTCCGATCACCTACATCAACTCGTCGGCCGCCATCAAAGCGTTCGTGGGGCGCCACGGTGGCGCCGTGTGCACCTCCTCGAACGCCCGCGCCGTCCTCACCTGGGCACTGGGGCCTGGGCCTGACGCTGCCGGCAGCGGCGGCAGGGCCCCCGGACCGGACCGGCCCCGTGGCGACAAGGTCCTCTTCCTCCCAGACCAGCATCTCGGACGCAACACCGGCTACCAGTTGGGGTGGGAAGCACCGGACATGGCCATCTGGGACCCCCGGCTGGCGCTGGGTGGCCTGACCGACGCCGAGGTGAAGATCACGACGCTGCTCCTGTGGCGGGGCCACTGCTCCGTCCACCAGCGCTTCCGGCCGGAGCACATCGCCGCATTCCGCGCCGAGCACCCCGACGGCATCGTGGTCGTGCACCCCGAGTGCGCCCACGACGTGGTCGAGGCTGCCGACCACGTCGGGTCCACCGACTTCATCATCCGCGCGGTGGCCGAGGCCCCCGCCGGCGCGGTCATCGGCGTCGGCACCGAGATCCACCTGGTCCACCGCCTCGACGCGGAGACGCCCGACAAGACCGTCGTGTCGCTCGACCCGCTCGTCTGCCCGTGCTCCACCATGTTCCGCATCGACGCCGCCCACCTCGCCTGGGTGCTCGACGGGTTCCTGGAGGGCGAGGTCCGGAACCGTATCGTCGTGGACGCCGACACAGCCGCCTGGGCCCGCACCGCACTCGAGCGGATGCTCGCCATCACCTGAGCGGCGACGACGGGCCGGCCCGGTAGCGGCACATCGTCAGGCCGCCATCGTCGCCATCCGAGCCGGGCTGTCGGCCGATCGCCTACGGGGTGACGGCCGCGTCGACCGCCTCCGCCAGCACGCTCTGCCCCGACGGGCTGGGATGGACGCCGCAGCCGCCGGTGGAAAGCTGGGTGAGGAGCCCGGCGGTGCACGTGTCGTTGCCGGAGTAGGTCGCCGCCGCTGCGAACGCCTGGTACCCGTGGGCGATCTCCACGCGGTAGGGCCGCGCCCCGGCATCGACAGCCGCGTTCAGCGCGTTGCTGGCCGCGTTGTCGAACGCGTTGGCATAGTTCAACGAGTAGTAGTTGACGATCACGATCTGGCCCCGGTAGTGGGCCTTCGTGCGAATGGAAGCCAGGATGGTGCCCACGTTCCGCCTGAGGCTGGCCAGCACCGGGTCCAGCTGGAGAGGTGATATGCAGTGGTCCGCCGTGGTGTCTTCACAGATGAACGCGTCGTTGGCGCCGATCATGAGCGATACTAGCCGGGTCTGCGGGTGGGTCTTCAAAAACCCCAATGCGAACGTCAGCTGGCTCCGGCGGTAGCTCACGTGGAGCGGGAACGCGGTCCTGTACCCGAAGCCGATCCGTTTGCCCGAGGCCGTGATGGAATTCTCGCAGCCGTTGCTCTGGGCCGACGCGTCGATCAAGCTGCCGGAGGTCTCGCCCGGGCACGAGGCGTTGGTCACGTGCAGGTGCAGCGCGGCCGCCACGTCCTCGGGGTAGCCGACGAAGCTCGCAGCGTCGTGGTAGTCAGGCGCCGGGACCGTCGTCGGCTCCCGGAACCCGAAGGCCACCGAGTCGCCGATGGCGAGGTAGTCGCTTCCTGGTTTGACGGCTGGCGCGGCGCCAGTGATCGGCGCCACTGTGCCGGATGATCCGCCCGAGGCTGCCATCGCCGCCGGCACTGCGATCGCGGTGAGCACGCCCGCACCGAGCACCACCAACAGCACCGCGCGGCGAGCTGCACGTTCCCGGATCAGACGCATGGCCCCCCTTTGCTTGCCCCGCCGGCCTCGTCCGCCGGATGGACGCCAATCTCGCATGCACGTTTCCGAGCCGCAACCACCTGACCACGCGTCCGCGCGGCAGCACTGCTGGGACACCGGCGTTCCCGAAGTGCCGATGGAGCCCGCGAGCCGAGTCGAACCTTGCTGCCATCGGGTCGGAAGGTGCGGTGCGCCGAGCTCGGCGGCACCCGTCGGGCTCCCTCCGACACGGCGACACGTCGATCACCGTCGATACCGCCACCGGTCCGGTGCGTCAAGCCACCTGGTGCGTTGGCCGATGGGCCTGCAGCACGTGCCGCCGGCGTCGCGGACGATCCGCCCCACGGTCCTCAGCCGGCGCGGCGCCCGGCCCCCTTCGCCTGCTTGGATGCCGAGCCCGTCCCTCGTTGTCCAGTCGCCCTGGCCGCCTCCGGCACCCCGTTCGTAGCAGCCGCAGCGGACGCCGTGGCCGTACCAGCCGCCGTGCTCCGCTTCGACCCACCGGGCGCCTTCGACCCGGCACCGGACTTCGACCCGGCACCGGACTTCGACACACCGGGCGCCTTCGCCACAGCACCGGACTTCGACCCGGCACCGGACTTCGACACACCGGCCGCCTTCGACCCGGCACCGGACTTCGACCCGGCACCGGACTTCGACACACCGGCCGCCTTCGCCACAGCACCGGACTTCGACCCGGCACCCACCGCACCTGTCGCCGCCGCGCCGGTGCTGGTCACAGTCGTCCGACCGACCCCAATCGACTGAGGTCCGGCTGCGGCTGCGTCGCCGAGCACAGGCGCCAGCACCTGCCCGGTGTAGCTACCGGCGTGTGCCGCCACCGCCTCGGGTGTGCCGGCGACGACGACGGTGCCACCGCCCTCACCGCCTTCGGGGCCCAGGTCGACGATCCAGTCGGCGCACTTCACCACGTCGAGGTTGTGCTCGATGACGATGACCGTGTTTCCGTGGTCGACCAGGCGTGCCAGCACCTCCAACAGCTTGCGGACATCTTCGAAGTGCAGGCCGGTGGTGGGCTCGTCGAGCACGTACAGGGTGTGCCCGGTGGGCCGGCGGCTCAGCTCGGAGGCGAGCTTGACCCGCTGCGCCTCCCCACCGGACAGGGTGGTGGCCGGCTGGCCGAGGCGGACGTAGCCGAGGCCGACGTCGACCAGGGTCTGCAGGTGGCGAGCGATAGGCGGCTGGTTGGCGAAGAAGCCGAGCGCCTCCTCGCACGACAGGTCGAGCACGTCGGCGATGTTCTTCCCCTTGAAGGTGACTTCGAGCGTCTCGCGGTTGTACCGGGCCCCGCCGCACACCTCGCACGGCACGTAGACGTCGGGGAGGAAGTGCATCTCGATCTTGAGCGTGCCGTCGCCGGCGCACGCCTCGCAGCGGCCGCCCTTGACGTTGAAGGAGAACCGTCCTTGCAGGTAGCCGCGAACCTTGGCCTCGGGCGTCTGGCTGAACAGCTTCCGCACGTGGTCGAACATGCCGGTGTAGGTGGCAGGGTTCGACCGGGGCGTCCGGCCGATGGGCGACTGGTCGATGTCGACCACCTTGTCGACGTGCTCGACGCCGTCGATGCCGCCGTGGCGTCCGGGTGTGGTCCGAGCCCGGTGGACGGTGCCAAGCAGCGACTGCAACAGGATGTCGTTGACGAGCGTGGACTTGCCCGATCCGGACACGCCGGTGACCGCCACCAGGCACCCCAGCGGGAAAGCGATGTCCGCACCTTGCAGGTTGTGCTCGCGGGCGCCGCGCACGACCAGATGGTGCCCGCTGCCGGGCCGGCGGGTCCCCGGCACGGCAATGCTGCGGGCTCCGGCCAGATAACGACCGGTGAGGGACTCGTCACAACGGACGAGCCCGTCAACGTGCCCGCTGTAAACCACCTGGCCGCCGTGCTCCCCCGCACCGGGGCCGATGTCGACGACGTGGTCGGCCGCGCGGATGGTCTCCTCGTCGTGCTCGACGACGATGACGGTGTTGCCGAGGTCCCGCAGGCGGAGCAGGGTGTCGAGCAGCCGGCGGTTGTCGCGTTGGTGCAGGCCGATGGATGGCTCGTCCAGCACGTACAGCACTCCGACCAGGCCCGAGCCGATCTGACTGGCCAAACGGATGCGCTGCGCCTCGCCGCCCGACAGCGTGGCGGTGCCCCGGGCCAGCGACAGGTAGTCGAGACCGACGTCGAGCAGGAACTGCAGGCGGGCTCGCACCTCCCGCAGGACCCGGTCGGCGATGAGGTGCTCGCGCTCGGTCAGCTCCACATCGGCAAGCGCCTGGACGGTCCGGGCGATCGACAGGGAGCACAGCTCGAAGATGCTTCGCCCGCCCACGCTCACCGCCAGGGCCTCCGGCTTCAGGCGCGCGCCACCACAGGTCGAGCAGGGGACCTGCCGCATGAACCCCTCGGCCCACTCGCGCATCGACTCAGAGTCCGATTCGGCGTGGCGCCGCGCCAGCCACGGCACCACGCCCTCAAACCGGGTGGTGTAGGCCCGCTGCCGGCCGAACCGGTTGCGGTAGTGCAGGGTGACCTGCTTGGCCCCGGTTCCCTTCAGCAGCACCGCCCGGTCCGCTGCGCGCAGCTGGTTCCACGGGGTGTCGAGCGTGAAGTCATAGGTCTCGGCGACGGCTTCGACAAGCCGGTCGAACCAGCGGCTCCGACCCCCGACCCATGGGGCCAGGGCGCCACCGGCCAGGGTCTTTGACGGGTCGGGCACCACCAGGTCTGGGTCCACCTCGAATTGGGTGCCAAGCCCGTCGCAGGCGGGGCAGGCCCCGTAGGGCGAATTGAAGGAGAAGTTCCGGGGGGCAGGCTCCTCGAAGGACAGCCCGCAGGACGTGCAGGCCAGGTGCTCGGAGAACGCGATGAGCTCCTCGTCCCCGCCATCGCCGACCACGGCGATCTCAGCCATGCCGTCGGCCAGGCGCAGGGCGGTCTCCATCGACTCGGTGAGGCGCTGGCGGATGGTGTCGCGCCGAACCAGCCGGTCGACGATCACCTCGATCGTGTGCTGCTCGTAGCGGGCGAGCTGCAGGTCGCCGCGGTCGGTGAGCTCCACGGTGGTGCCGTCGACCCGGGCGCGGGCGAACCCCTGGGCGGCCAGGTCGTCGAGCAGCGCCTCGTACTCCCCCTTGCGCCCCCGAACCACTGGGGCCAGGACCGAGAACCGGGTGCCCTCGGCCAGGTCGAGGACCCGGTCGACGATCTGCTGGGGCGTCTGGCGGGCCACGGGCCGCCCGCAGCTCGGGCAGTGCGGCCGGCCCACCCGGGCGTACAGCAGGCGAAGGTAGTCGTAGACCTCGGTGACGGTGCCGACCGTGGAACGCGGGTTTCGGCTGGCGCTCTTCTGATCGATGGAGATCGCCGGCGACAGCCCCTCGATGAAGTCGACGTCGGGCTTGTCCATCTGGCCCAGGAACTGCCGGGCATACGCGGACAGCGACTCGACATAGCGCCGCTGCCCCTCCGCGTAGATCGTGTCGAACGCCAGCGACGACTTGCCCGAGCCCGACAGCCCGGTGAAGACGACCAGCCGGTCCCGGGGCAGGTCGATCGACACATCGCGCAGGTTGTGCTCGCGGGCACCACGGACCACCAGACGGTCGGCCATCGACGGGAGGTTACCGGCAGGCTTCGATGGTGGTGACCGGCGCGGGCACGGCCCCACGCCCACGCAGACCCCGGCCGGCGCCGGGCCTCGAGCGCCGGCCGGGATCTGCGCCATCGCCGCCGCGCCAGCGGCACGTTCAGGCGATCATCCTCCGGACGGAATGCCGGACGAGGGCAGGGCATAGGACCCCACGGCCATGTGCTCCGTCATCGTGTTGGCGATGGACGTCATACCGATGAAGTCCGTGCTCGTCCCCGACGACATGGTCGACCAGGTGGAGAAGGCAGTCCTGCCAGCACTCCTGCACAAGACGAACCAGACCAATCGGTTCCGGGGTGCCCCCGCTTCGCGTTTCATGATCCAGTGGTCACCGCGACCGTCGTGCCGACTGTGACCGGTGACCACGAGATGGGAGGGCCCGCGGAGCTCGACCGTGACCCGTCCGATCCTGGAGGGAGTGGTAGCGCCACGATCCCCGGTGCGATCCATGCCCAGCTCCGCGATCGCTTCAGCGACGATTCGAGTGCCGACGACGCTGACGAGCCACGGCTTTCCGTCGCCGGCTTTTTCCAGGAACGCTCGTTTGACGTCCCATCTGCCGCGTGCCTGGCCGGCGTAGATGTCGTATGGCTTGCGGCTGGGCCACTCGACTGGATCGTCTGGATCCTCGGTCGTCGCAAAATGGACCGCCACCAGGGACTCGAGCGGTGGCCGCAGATCGTGACTGGCGTCCCATTCCGAAGTGCGTTGTCGTGATGTACGACCTTCAGGTCACGCTGTCGCCTCTCTGGTAGTTCGTACATCACTGGCGCGCACACTGATCTCATGAGCCTGGTTGAACCCGAGCGCAGCGGTCGGATCAACGTTCGGGTGAGCAGCCGGCAAGAGCGCTTGCGGCGCGACGCCGCGGACCTGACCGGCGAGACGCTGACAGGATCGGTTCTCTATCCTGGCCGACCAGTACGACACCGGACGTTACGGTGGTATCCGCTCCCGGTCGTCGTGCGATTGCAACTCCCCCTCCCAACTGCGACGATGCGGATGTGATCGCCCCTCCACTCGGAGACCCTCCGGTCCCGGTCCGGCTCCTGGAGCGCGACGGCCCGATGGCAGCGGTTGCCGACGCGCTCCGCTGCGCGACAGCAGGTCGAGGCACGACGGTCTTCGTCGTGGCCGAGCCCGGTCTGGGAAAGACGACCGTGCTCGAGGCAGCCCGAGCCCTCACCGCCGAGTCGCCCCGTGGTGCCACGTTGCGTGATATCTCCGTCTCCGAGGTGGAGTCCGTGCTGCCCTTCGGGATGCTGACCCGACTGCTCGCCCCGCTCGACGCCTCACCGCTTCCAGACAGCCGTGACCAGCCAGACGGCCACGACCAGCCATCGTCGAGCGAGGCGCTTGCCAGGCGGTACACCGCGCTCGTCGAGTGGCTCGATCGCGCCGCGCGCGATCCTCTCGTCCTGCTCGTAGACGACCTGCACTGGGCCGATCGCGACTCGATCGGACTTCTCGGACTCCTGTGCCGCCGGGTCGCCGACCTACCGGTCATGCTGCTCGCCACGTTGCGACCCTGGCCGGCCGCTGCGCTCGCCCAGGCCCGCGGCCTGGCAGGCGACGGTGCGGCCACCATGCTCGAGCTGCAACCGCTGACCGACGGAGCGGCGCGCACCCTGCTCCTCCAGCACGCGGGTGGGCCCGTCCCCGACTCCGCGACGGAGCAGGCACTGCGAATGTGTGCGGGGAACCCGCTGCTGCTGGCGGAGACGGCCGCCGCCTGGGCACGCGGCCAGGACGTGCTCGACGGCGACGCGTCCACGCTGGCGGCCCGCGTCCTCCTGCCGCGCTTTGCCGGGGTCGGGGCTGCCGGGCTGGCCCTGGCCCGAGCCGCCAGCGTGCTCGGCACCCGGTTCCGAAGCCCTGTTGCCGCCGAAATCTCCGGGCTCGGCGATCCAGAGGTGCTCAACGGCCTGGACGCGCTGTGCCGGGCAGGACTGGTGCGCGGTCGGAACGACGGCGAGGACGAGTTCATCCACCCGCTCTTCCGCAAGGCCCTGTACGACGACATCCCGGTCCCGGTCCGACGCGAGCTGCACGCACGGGCGTTCCGTGCTCTCCGAGCCAGCGCCGTCGCCCCGGCGGAGTCGGCGGCCCACGGGGTGCAGGCCGGCCTGACAGGTGACCCTCTTCTCGTCGCGACCCTGCTCGACGCCGGTCGAGCCGCGCTCGCAGCGGGAGCAGCCGCCACCGCCGCCGAGCACTTCGCCCATGCGGTGGCAGTGGCCGGCAGCGACGCTCCGGTGGCGGTCCACATCGAGCTCGGCCAAGCGAACCTCATGGCGGGGCGCATCGACACTGCTGCTCAGGGGCTCGGCGGCCTGCTGGCCCGCCCCGCACTGACCGATCCCGAGCGCGTCGGCGTCCTGCGGCTCCTCGCTCAGGTGCAGCTGCTCGGAACCGATCACGAGCAGGCTGATCGCACTGCCCGGACCGCGTCCGACGTAGCCGCACGTTTCGACCCGGTGCTGGCATGCGACATCCTGCTCGACACGACCTTCATGGGATGGCTGTTCGTCGGACCCCGGCGCGCCCGCGCCGTCACGCTCCGCGTGCTCGACACCATCGCGGCCGCATCGCTCGACGACGAGCGGTTGCGCGTGTCGGCGATGACCGCTGACGCCATGCTCCGGTACATGCTCGGCGATCCGACAGGGCTCGACACCATGGCCGATCTGGCCCGTAGGGCCGATGCCGCGGGGCAGTTCGGCCCCGATCGCGCCCCATGGACGTGGGACGTGCGCTTCGGTTACGTCAACCTCGCCAAGCTTGCCGAGCGGTTCGACGACGACGAGGCCGGGTACAACCGATTGGCCGCCGCTGCATGCGAGCACGGCTCGACACTCGCCCAGCACGCGTACGCGATCACCCGGGCCGACAGCCTGTGGCGCCTTGGCCGGCTCCAGGAGTCCTACGAGCTGTTGGCACGGACCAAGGACCTTATGGCCCTCGTGCCGACACTCGCGCCGTTCGCCTCTGTCGGCCTGGCTCATGTCACCCACGAGATGGGGCTCCAAGCGGAATCGGCCATGTGGCGCGAACGCCTGCTCAGCCTGATGGCCGGTGTCGGCGAGTCTCCGTACCTGCGCCTGTGGCTCCTCCTCATCGCCTGCCACGAGCACCTCGCCCAGGGGCGCCCCGCAGACGCAGCAGCCGACGCAACCCGGGCGATGGCGATCTCCGCCAGCTCGGGGCTGCTCGAGCCTTGCATCGTCCCGTGGCACGGTGCGGCAATCGAAGCATTGAACATGGTCGGCGAGCTCGATCGGGCCGAAGAGCTCGCCTGCGATCTCCTGGCCCGGTGCCAGCCCCTTCCGTGCTGCGCCCCGCGAGCGGTGGCCCTCGCCGGGAAGGCCACCGTCGCTTGGCGTCGCGGCATGACTGACGAGGCGGAGGCGCTGTACGAGGCCGCTCTGGCGCAGAACGCCAAGGTGCCCATGCCCCTGGCGGAAGCGGAGACGCTCCTGCTCCAGGGGCGGTTCCTCCGTCGCTGTGGACGCGCCGGGCCCGCTCGCGCCGCGATCCAGCGCGCCCTCGACCTCGTGGAGCCGGTCGGTGCCGTCCGCCTGCAGGCGATCGCCGTGCGCGAGCTCGCGGCGGCGGGCGGGCGGCGGCGGCGGTTGGCGGCGAGCGAGCCCACCGTGCAGGAGCAGCGCGTCGCCGTGCTCGCCGCCCAGGGCCTCACCAACAAGGAGATCGCGCAGCATCTGTACGTTTCGGCCAAGACCGTCGACCACCATCTGTCCCGCGTCTACGCCAAGCTCGGCATCTCGTCACGGCGACAGCTGATCCTCGCTCGGGACCGCCTGGGCGACGCTGCACCTGTACTGGGCCAATCGGCTTCGCCAGGTTCCGAAGCGGCCACCCGCCAGACCGCGATCGACGACTGACGGCCCACCGGCACCCCGAGCCCCCCAGCGCTCCCTCCAGCATCCGGACGAGCCGGTCCAGCCGGATCTGCCCGCCGCCCCGGACATGCCAGCCACCGCCGGTTCCCGAACCACCCGCGCACGGTGCTCAGGCCAGCACCTGCGCCGCCCGCGCCCGCTGCACCTCGGCCAGGTCGTCGCGCAGCACGGCTGCTTCCTCGAACCGCAGCTCGGTGGCAGCGCGGCGCATGTCGTCCCCGATCTCGCGCTCCAAGCGCTCGAGCTCATCTGCCGGAAGGGCCGCGAGCACCAGCTCCGGGGCGTCGGCGGCACCGAAGGCATCGGCCTCGTCCCCGGGCCTCCCCGAGCCGGCGGCACTCTCCCTGCGCCGGCCGCCAGCTCTGGCGGCGACCCGCCCGGATCCCGCTCGCTGAGCCACGCGACCCTGGCCCGTCCGCTCGCCGCCGCGGCCACGCCCGGTGGACGCACCCGCCGGCGGCCGGAGCCGAGCGAGGATGTCGACCACCGCCTTTCGCACCGTGGTCGGGTCGATGCCGTGCTCGGCGTTGTGCGCCTGCTGCAGCGCCCGGCGGCGCTGCGTCTCCGAGATGGCCTGGCGCATGGCGTCGGTGATGACGTCCGCGTACAGCACCACCAGCCCGTCGACGTTTCGCGCGGCACGGCCCATGGTCTGGATCAGCGACGATGCCGAGCGCAGGAACCCGGTCTTGTCGGCATCCAGGATCGCCACCAGGCGGACCTCGGGCAGGTCGAGGCCCTCGCGCAGCAGGTTGATGCCGACCAGGACGTCGTACTCGCCCAGGCGCAGGTCCCGCAGCAGCTCGATGCGGGCGATGGTGTCCACATCGGAGTGCAGGTACCGGACCCGGACGCCGAGCTCCAACAGGTAGTCGGTCAGGTCCTCGGCCATCTTCTTCGTCAGGGTGGTCACCAGCACCCGCCCGTCGTGCGCCACCGCGTCGCGCACCCGCTCCAGCAGGTCGTCGATCTGTCCGGTGGTGGGCCGTACCACCACCTCCGGGTCGACCAGCCCCGTTGGTCGGATCACCTGTTCGACCACCCGGTCCGACACCGTCAGCTCGTAGGCGCCCGGCGTCGCCGACAGGAACACCACTTGCCCGACCCGCTCCATGAACTCGTCGAAGGTGAGCGGGCGGTTGTCGAGCGCCGAGGGCAGCCGGAAGCCGTGGTCGACCAGCGTTCTCTTGCGGGACCGGTCCCCCTCGTACTGGCCGTGGATCTGCGGCACCGCCACGTGGCTCTCGTCGATCACGGTGAGGAAGCCGGGCGGGAAGAAGTCGATCAGCGTGTTGGGACGGTCGCCAGCCGAGCGCCCGTCGAGATGGCGGCTGTAGTTCTCGATCCCGTTGCAGACACCGACCTCGGCCAGCATCTCGAGGTCGTGCTCGGTGCGCATCCGGAGGCGCTGCGCCTCCACCACCTTGCCCTGGGCCTGCAGCTCGGCCAGCCGGCCGGCGAGCTCGACCTCGATGGAGGCGATGGCCCGGCGCATCGTGTCGTCGCCCGCCATGTAGTGCGTCGACGCGAACACCACCAGCTCGTCGAGCTCCGGCCCGACCTCGCCGGTCATGGGGTCGAAGGTCCGGATGCGCTCCACCTGGTCGCCGAACAGCTCAAGGCGGACGGGCAGCTCCTCGTAGGCGGGGTGCACCTCGACGGTGTCGCCCCGGGCCCGGAACCGGCCGCGGGCGAGCACCATGTCGTTGCGGTCGTAGTGGAGGTCCACCAGCCGCCGGAGCAGGTCCCGCTGGTCGACGGTGTCCCCGGGGTGCAGGACCAGGATGCGGCTGCGGTACTCGTCGGGCGAGCCCAGGCCGTAGATGCACGACACCGAAGCGACGACGATCACGTCGGGGCGCAGCAGCAGGCTCGACGTGGTGGCGTGGCGCAATCGGTCGATCTCGTCGTTGATCGACGAGTCCTTCTCGATGAAGGTGTCCGAGGTCGGCAGGTAGGCCTCGGGCTGGTAGTAGTCGTAGTAGGAGACGAAGTACTCCACCCGGTTGCCGGGGAACAGCTCCCGCAGCTCGGCCGCGAGCTGCGCCGCGAGCGACTTGTTCGGCTCGATGATGAGCGTCGGCCGCTGCACCGCCTCGATCGTCCACGCCATGGTGGCCGTCTTTCCCGACCCGGTGATACCGAGCAGGGTCTGGAAGCGCTCGCCGGCCCGGATCCCCTCGGACAGGGCGGCAACCGCACCGGGCTGGTCGCCCGCCGGGCGCAACGGCGACACCACCTGGAGCCGGGGCACCCCCGCGATCGTACCTGCCGGCGCCGGCAGCCCGCCCGGTCCTGCCAGGTCAGTGAGCCGTCGCACCCGAGGCGGCCCGGCCCGCGAGGTCCACCCACAGGCGGTCCACCGCCACACCCAGCGCTGCCAGGTCGCCGTCGTTGTCGATCACCACGTCGGCCTCGGCACGGCGCTCCTCGCGCGTCACCTGCGCGGCGATGCGCGCCCGAGCGTCCTCGACCGACATGGCGCGCCCGGTCACCAGCCGATCGATCGCCACCTCGACCGGGCAGTCCACCACCACCACCAGGTCGAGGGCCAGTGCTGCCCGGTGCTCCGCGCGCAGCAGCGGGATGTCCAGGACGACGACAGCGTCCACCGGGTACGGCCCGTGGCGCCGCTCGAACATGACCGCGCCCACCGCCGGGTGGGTGATGGCGTTCAGGTCGGCCAGGGCCTGCGGATCGGCGAAGGCAACCGCCGCCAGTCGGGGCCGATCGACGGTGCCGTCGGGAGCCAGCACCTCCCGCCCGAAGCGGTCGACGAGGGGCTGGTAGGCGGGCCCGCCCGGCGCCACCACCTCGCGGGCGATGCGATCGGCGTCGACGAGCACCGCACCGTGCTCGACGAGGCGCTGAGATCG
>JAKAYQ010000212.1 GCA_021826725.1 Actinomycetes bacterium | reverse complement strand
TGGTGCGGTGTTCGCGTTTGGTGGTGCGCCGTACCTGGGTGGGGTGAATGGTGTGGATGGTGGTGTGGGTGCGGGGTCGCCGGTGGTGGGGTTGGCGGCAGGGGGCGTCGTCGGATGACACGCCGCCCGGGAGCGCAGCGAGGACAGTGATGACGGCGAGGACGGCGAGGACGGCGAGGACGGCGAGGACGGCGAGGATGGCGAGGACGGCGAGGACGGCGAGGATGGCGAGGACGGCGAGGACGGCGAGGATGGCGAGGACGGCGAGGATGGCGAGGACGGCGACGGCAGCGGCGACGACATCGAAGGCAGCGACGACAGCGAGGTGTGGTGATGGACGACGGCTCTGAAGTGGCTGCTGCCGGGGAGAGGACCGGCGACCGCCGGGTTCGCCGGTCGCCGGTCGAGGACCGACGGTCGCCCGGCCGGTACGGTGCCGGGTCCCGGGCGGGCGCGCGCGGTCGAGCTGCGGGTGGTTCGCGCCGGGCGAGGTCCTGCATGCCGCTGGTGCTGGCGGCCGGCGGTGCCGTGGCGCTCGCAGCGTGCGGCGGTGCGACGAGCGCAGGCGCGTCGGCTTCCGCAGCTGCCAGCAGCAGCGGTGTGTCATCGGGTTCGGCGAAGGCGCCGCCCGGGGTGTCGGGGACCATCGCCCAGGTTGGCGCCTCGTCGATGGAGGTCCAGAGCGCGACGTCGCAGACCACCGTGCAGTGGACCTCGTCCACGCGGTTCAGTCAGACCGTGGACGCGTCGCTGGCAGCGGTGATCGCCGGGACATGCATCACCGCCACGGGCACGCCCGGTGCCGGAGCGTCGGGGACGGCGCCCAGCACCGTCAGCGCTACCAGCGTCAGGATCACCCCGGCGCCGGCATCGGGGACCTGCACCGACCGAGCTGCCGGCGCTGCGGGAGGTTCCGCTGGTCCGGGGGCTCCCGGTGGGTTCGGCGGCGGGCGGTTTGCCGGCGGGCGAGGCGGGGGTACGGCCGGCTCCGCCGGTTCCACACCGAGGACCGTGACCATGGCGTCAGGGACCGTCACGGGTGTGACCGGCTCGTCGATCACGATCGCCGGTTTCAGCCGCACCATCACGTTCACGCCCGGGGCAGCCCGGAGATCCGGTTCGTCGATCGGGCGGTTCCGGCGTCCGCCGGCCGGGTCGTCCACCCCGACGACCACGGTCACGGTGGACACCGCCGCGTCCACCGTCTTCACCGCCGTCCAGGCAGCCACGGCCGCTGCGCTCGTCGTCGGCCGGTGCGCAACCGCTCTCGGTCCCCAGAGCAGCACGGGGGCCGTGACCGCCACGGTCGTCGCTGTCCGGCCGGCTCCTGCCGGTGGGTGCACGACCGGGTTCGCCGGCGGGAGGTTCGCCGGCGGGGGCGGTGCAGCCGGAGCGGCATAGACAGCGCTGACCGGTCGGCATCTGCCGGCGGGCGCACTACCGGCGGCGGTGGCGTCGCCGCTGCCGTTGTCGGAGGGGAGCCGCCGCCGTTGCTGTCGGAGAGGAGCGGCGCAGCCGGAGTGGTTCACGGAGCGCTGTCCGGTCGTCGTTCATGTGGGCGGCACCGACCCCGGTCACGAGCGTGCGCCGCCCGGTCGTGGCTGGCCCGGTCGCCATGCGGGTATCGAGCTGGTCACACGAGCGGGGCGGCCTCCGGCGCTGGAGCCGGCGACGCGGCGGCCTGCAGTTGCTCTCTGCTCGGATCAGCAACGGCCTGCCCGTTCGTGTGGCCGGTACCACGACCGGCGGCGTGCCGCGCGGCTGGTTGGACCGGATGCCGGGTGAGCGTGGAGCGGACTGCACTGGTTCCGGCCAGGACGGTGTGCAGCAGGTCGGCCAGCAGCGGTTCCCCCGAGGGGTGTGTGCTGTGCCTGCCGTTGACACCAGCCCGGCTGGTGGCCGATATGACCAGCAGGCTCAGCCGGGACACCCACCAGGCGTAGGCCGCGGTCACGAGCACGGCCGCGGCGACGAGCACGACGGCTGGCACGGGCGGGCTCCAGCCACCAGGGACTCTGGCGAACGGGTTGAGGGTGGCGCCGAGCCCCACCGTGTACCGACGCAGCGCCCAACCGAAGTCGACGAGCTGCGCGGCGGCGATACCGCACGCCAACAGGATCACCAGGCGCGCCACCAGGCGGTCGTGGAGGAGGCCGCGGATGGTGCAGCCGGCGCTCGACCGCCCGGCGACCGCTCCTGCCACCAGGGGGATCCCGGCGTACAGCGGGAGGCCGTCGCGGGCCTGCCACACCAGGCCGCTCTTGCTGGCGTGCGACACCATGATCGCCGCCGGCAGCAGTACCGATACCAGGATGACCGCGGCGATGGTTCCCGCGGCGCGGCGGTCTGTCGACACCAGGGACACGACCACCAGGATCCCGGCGGCCGCCCACCAACCGGCCAGGACGCCCACCGGTGACGGCGTGTCGAGCCAGCCGAACACCCCGACGACCTGGCGCAGGAACCGTCCCGTTTCGCCGAGCGCGTCGGCAACCACCTGCAGCTCCGGGGTGTTGGTGCCGATGGGCCGGCCGGCGGGAAGCACCGTCAGCGTGTGCGCTCCGACGATGAAGGCCACGGCCACCACGCCGACGGCAGCGACGATGGCAGCCGCAGCGCGCACCTGACGGCTTTTCCACAGGGTCGGCAGCGTTCCGGGGGTGAGCGCGACGAGCGTGCCTGCGATCAACGCAACCCACAGCGGGGACAGGCCGCGGCACAGCGCCAGCACCGATGCCGAAGCAGCGCAGGCGACCACCAGGCCTACGGGTGGCGCATGGCGATGGTCGAGCACCAATACCAGCCCGCAGGTCCAGGTGGCGATGGCCGCGGCGATCTCCAGGCCGCTGGGGTTCACCACACTGGCCAGAAAGACGACCTGCGGGGTGGCGCACACTGCCAGCGCGATCACGAGCAGCCGGGAACGGGACCAGACCGCGGCGGCGGCGAAGGCCAGGCCGATGAGCAGGGCACTCCACAGGACGCTGAGCAGGCGCATCAGGTGGACGGCGGTGTCGGTGCTCGACAGCAGCGTGGGTGCGCCGACCAGCAGGTAGTAGAGCGGGGGGTACCGCCCCACGTATGTGGTGGCGATCGACGGCCTGCTCACGCCGGACAGGTGCGGCGCGCACCCCGCTGGTCGCGTGTCGGTGAACGCGTAGCAGGTGGCGAGGTGCAGGTCGCTGGCAAAGCTCTCGGGAACGGTCACGGTGATGACGGCCTTGGGCTGTCCCGGGGTGGGCGCCCCCACCAGCTGTCCGCTCACCACCGCAGCGGCCTTGATGATCTGGGTCGGCTCGTCGGGGGCAGCGCCCACGGGGGTCGCCAGCGACCACAGGGCGCCGAGGGCGAAGAGCGCGACCGTCGAGGTCATCCAGATCCGCAGCAGGCGACTGGGTCGGCGAGGTGAGCCCCGCCGGTGGCGGGCTCCGGTGCGCATCGGGCCAGCCTGGTTCGCCCACCTGTGGCCTTCCTGAGTGGGGGGTGGGCCGGCGTCGGTCGTGTCGGTACGGGCGCTCACCGGGTCCGGGGCCCGGACGTACCCGGCCGTCGCCACGCGGCGGCCGGCGAGCGCGTGCTGAGCCGGCAATCTCACCGGAGCCGCCTTACCCGATCGCCTCGTCGACGGCGAGGTGTGCTGCTCGGGGAACCCCATCGACCCTCGTCTCGTCGCCGTCGTAATAGTGGAGCACATGGAGGCGGTAGAAGATGGCGAGCACGGCACGCAGGCTGGTCAGCGGGGTGCGGGGCGATGTCGGGTCGAAGGTCGGGGCCGCCTCGGCGCGGGACGCCACTTCGCCCACGCGGCGGTATCCGAGCCGGTGTGCCACCACCAGCACCTCCAGGTCGAAGGTGCCGTCGGGTCCGACGAGGCGGGGCAGCACCTGGTCGAGGACGGTGCGCCGGGCCAGGACCAGGGTCGCCGTCGTACCGCGTGCCGGCACTCCGAGGAGCGAGCGCACCGTCGTGTGCCGCAGCCACCACGACAGCGACCGCCCGGTGGCGTGCGATCCGCGGCGCCGCCGGGTGGCGAGGACGATGTCGGGCGGGCGGCTGCGCCCGGGCTTGATCGCGGCGGCAACGTCGGTGGCGGCGACGCCGGAGACGGAGCCGGGTCCGGAACCAGAGCCGGGGCCGGGGCCGGAACCAGAGCCGACGATGGCGAGGTAGCGCCCGCTTCCCGCCCGGAGAGCGGTGTCCAGCAGGTCGGCCATGCGGGCGCCGGTGCTCGCCTGCAACCAGCGGACATCTGGCTGCAGGCCGGTGCCAGCGGGCAACCAGCGGACATCGGGTTGGGGGAGATCCACATCTCGCCGCGGGCTGGTCGGCCGGCCCGCTGTGCCGTGAGCCGCTGTGCCGTGAGCCGTCGTGCCGTGAGCCGCTGTGCTGTGAACCGTTGTGCTGTGGGGCGGTGTGCCGCTGGCCACACCGACGACGTCGAAGGTGGCCCCGGTCGAGTGGAGTGCAGCCGTCAGGCGGGACACGGCCGGGGGCAGATGGCCGGGAGCCGCGCAGCACGCGAGCACGGTGACGTCCACGTCGCCACGGGTGGCACCGTCGTCCGGTCGCAGCGCCGGTCCCCGGTCGACGTCGTCGGGCAGTGCCCGCGGCCGGCGGCGGGAAGGGTGGGGTTGGCCCAGCGCCGCGGCAGCCATGACCAGCGCCATCGTCGCCGTGACCCCCAGGGTCAACCAGGCGATCGTGTCGAGTCCCTGGTGGTCCAGCACGATCAGCACGGTGACGGCAACAACCGCTGCCCAGCACGCTGTCGCCATCACGGAGGTGCGGGCGAGATAGAAGTAGACGAGCACGCTGGCCACGCCCATGGCTGCGGCTGCTGCCGACAGGATGGCCAGCGGCCCGCCGGCGTGCTGGTAGGCGTGGCCGAACAGGACGGTGATGACCAGGTGCGGGAAGGCGGCCATCACCGCGGCCGCGCCCCCGCTCAGGACAGCGGTGACGGCGAGCGCGTCGACCAGGAGCCGGCGGACCTCGCGGTGGTCGCCCTGGGCGGCGGCCAGGCGCGGGAACACGGTCATGGCTACGGCCCCAGGCAGGAAGAGCGCGACGCGCGCAGCCGTGGCCGCGGCGACGTAGTACCCGGCGTCGACCGTGCTGAGGTAGTGCCGGGCCAAGAGCGAGTCGATGCCGAGAAAGGCCGACACGCCGGCCAGGGCGATCACGGCGAGCATGGCAGGGCGGAACCGGAGAGCGAGCCCTTCGGGAGCAGCGTCCATCGGGTGGCTCACCCGGCGCCCGGTGAGCTCTGCCCGAAGGGCCCACACCAGCACGACCAGGGATGCGATGCCGGCGAGCGCGCTCGCCGCAGACGCGGCGTTGAGGCCGAGGCCGGCACCGACGAGCACGACCCCGCTGCCCAGGCGCACGACGGACCCCGCGACCAGGGAGATGGCGACCGGACGGAAGCGGAGCTGGCCGATGAGCAGGCCCTGCGGCACGATCGTGGCCACACTGGTCGCCACGTAGGTTCCCACCAGGATCAGGGGAACGGGGCTCGACAGGC
>JAKAYQ010000211.1:4046-5528 GCA_021826725.1 Actinomycetes bacterium | reverse complement strand
CAGCTCGCGCTCGGCGGTCATGTACTCGTGGAGCACACCGCCGGTGACCCGGCCCGCTACTCGCCACACCAGCTGCTTCCACCGGGGCCCGCCGTGACTGCCGGCGGCGTCGAACCCGTCGGGCAGCGCCCAGTGCTCGTGCAGGTGCTTCAGGCCTGGGTGGGCCGTCATCGGCACCCGGTGCGGCGGGCCGGGCAGCGGCTCGGGGTGCCACGGCTGGCTACGAGCCTGGGCCCTGAGCCTCAGCTGGTCCACCAGGGCACGAGCGTCCGGAGTCGTTCGTTCCATCGGTCGTCCTCGTCGGGCAGGCGCACGACGCAGCGCGCGTCGAGCCGGGACAGGTTGGGGTTGTACAGCGGGTCGCCGTCGCGCAGCCAGTGGGCCCACCTGGCCACGAACGGCTCGATGTCGGCACCATAGCCGGTGAGCCCCCGCGTGGCGGACTCGGCGTGCACCAGCTCGGCCAACGGCGTGTAGACGATGCGGTAGCCGGCCTCCACCACCTTCAGGCACAGGTCCACGTCGTTGTACGACACGGCCAGCGTCTCGTCGAGCCCGCCGACCTCATCGAAGACGGCGCGCCGCATCATCAGGCACGCGCCGGTCACCGCGCTCCAGTTGCGGGTCAGCTCGGCGAACACCATGTAGCCCGGTGCGTCGCCCGGCAGCCCGGCCATCACGTGGCCGGCGACGCCGCCGAGCCCGATGACGGTGCCGACGTGCTGCACCCGCCCGTCGGGGTAGAGGAGGCGGGCGCCCACGGCACCCACGTCGGGGCGCTGGGCGTGGCCGACCATGGCGGCAAGCCAGCCCGGGCTGCGGGCGGTCACGTCGTTGTTCAGCAGCAGCAGCAGGTCGCCGCGGGACCGGTCGACGGCACCGTTGTTGAGCGCGGCCCAGTTGAACGGGCGGGGGTCGTGCACCACGGTGACGTCACGCCGGTCCGACAGGCGGTCGAGCAGCCCGAGGAGCTCTGGCTCCGTGCTGTCGTTGTCGACCAGCACCAGCTCGTAGCGGCGGTGCCCGGGGTCCTCGTCGATCGAGTCGAGGCAGCGCTGCAGCAGGCCGGCGCCGTCGCGAAACGGGATGACGATGCTGACCAGCGGATCGCCGACCACGTCCCGGCGCACGTGGAAGAAGCCCCGGCGGACGTGGTGCTCGACGGTCCCCGGCTCGCCGCGCCGGGCCAGGGCCTCGGCCACCGCGCGGCGCCCGGCCTCGTTCGCCCACGGCTTGGCGGCAGCGTCGGTGGCGGCAGACCCGGGGATGGCCCGCCAGTGGTAGAGGATGCGGGGGATGTGGCAGACGCGGCGCGCTCGCTCCGTCACGCGCAGGGCGAGGTCGTGGTCCTGGCTGCCGTCGACCTCGGAGCGCAGCCCGCCGAGGTCGTCGACGAGGGACCGCCGCACGGCGACCAGGTGGGAGAAGTACGCCATCGACAGCAGCAGGTCCGGGTTCCAGTCCGGCTTGAACTGGGGGTTG
>JAKAYQ010000211.1:0-4036 GCA_021826725.1 Actinomycetes bacterium | reverse complement strand
CGCGGCGAGGGCCTCGGGGTGCAGCTCGTCGTCCTGGTCGAGGAAGGTGACCCACGTCCCGCTCGACAGGCCGAGGGCTGCGTTCGTGGCCGCCGAGATGCCGCCGTTGCGCTCCAGGCGGGTCGCTTGGACCCGCCTGTCTGACGCGGCTGCCGCGTCGAGCGCCGCGGTGACGTCGGGGTCGTCCGACCCGTCGTCGCACAGGCACAGCTCCCACGCGCCGTAGCTCTGGGCCAGGACCGAGCCGATGCACCGGGCGAGCAGGTCCAGGTCCGGTTTGTACACCGGGACCACCACGCTCACCACCGGACCGCCGGCCAGGCGCGGCTCGTCGGTCGCTGCGGTGCCCGGCGGCCGCGGCGCCGGCTCGGTGTCGGCAAGCCAGCGGTGGTAGGCGCCGGTGTCGCCCATGGCGTCGAGGCCGTAGCCCGGTGGTGGCGGCGGCGCGGGGAGCGCGGCGGCGGTCACCTCGGCCAGCTGCGAGCCGGTCCACCACAGCGCCCGCCAGAGCGCCTCGGCGTCCGCGGTGGCGGTGGCGGCCTGCGCCCAGCCCTCGGCCGCGTCGCGCCGGGTGGCGTCGAGCCGGCTGCGCAGCGCGTCGACGGCCACGGACCACGGGCTCGGGGGCGGCAACGGCGGCACGGCGAGCACCTGGTGTGCTCCGGCCAGGCCCCGCAGGACGTCGGCGAGCTGGTGGTGCTCGGGCAGGCCGGTGGCGCTCGGCGCGTCACCGCTCCCGGTGCGCAGTGGCGAGGCGGGGGTCGGACCGGTTGCGGCTGGCGGCGCCGGGCCGGCCCGGCAGGCCGCGTCCTCCGTGGGCTCGGCTGTGCCGGTGGCGGGTGCTGTGCCGGTGAGCGGTGCTGTGCCGGTGAGCGGTGCTGTGCCGGTGGCTGGTGCTGTGCCGGTGAGCGGCGCTGTGCCGGTGGCTGGTGCTGTGCCGGTGGGCGGTCGAGCGGCCGATGGTGCCGGACCGTTCGCACCATCGACGGCACGGCCCCCGTCGGGGCCCGTCACCGCCTGGCGGAGCGCGGCGAAGTCCACCTCGCCGTCGGGTGACACCCCGACCACGGTGACCGGCGTGCCGGCAAGATCGTTGAGCAGCCGCCTGTTGCCGGCCTCCCACAAGGCGATCGCTGCCGCCGCCGGGGTCGGCATCAGGTCGCTGTGGGCGGTCGCTGCGGTGGCGCACCGCTCCGGCTCCTCCCACGCCAGCACGACATGCGGATGCCAGCCGGCACCGGGTACAGCCTGCTCCCAGGGAAGATCAGGGGGAGGGGCCCAGGCGGCGCAGGCCGGCGCCGGGGCGTCGCCGGTGTTGGGAGCGCCTGCCGTGTCGATCTCGGTGTCGCAGGCGGTCTCGGGATCGACGCTTGCGGCACCGAGATCGCCGGTAGTGCCGCCAGTGTCACAGGCTGTCGCGTCAGGGTCGCCGATCAGCCTCGGCACGCCGAGAGTGGCCAGCGCGTCGAGGACCGGGGCGGCAGCACCCCCCGGGGCGGAGACCACCAGGATCAGCCGGCGGCCCGTACCCTGTCGCACGGGCGGGGAGTGTAGCAACGACCCGGCCCGCGCCCGTGCTGTCCGGGGGGATCGCCCAGGTCGGCGCCCGGACGGTCTCGGGACCGTCGTCAGTGCTGGCGGCTCGCCACCAGGACCGGGATCACCCGGTCCGTCTTCTGCTGGTACTCGGCGTATGGCGGAAAGGCCCGCACGGCACGCGTCCACCACTCGTCGCGCTCGGCACCGGTGACCTCGCGCACTCGGGCGTCGAACGGTTCGGGGCCGTCCTGGATCGATACTGCCGTAGGGTCGGCCTGGAGGTTCCGGTACCAGTTCGGGTGAGATGGTGCGCCACCCACGGAGGCAACCAGCGCGTACTCCCCACCGTGCTCGACCCGCATGAGCGGAGACTTGCGGAGCTTGCCGGTCCGGGCGCCGCGAGTCGTGACGACGATCACCGGCAAGCCGGTGTCGAGCAGGGTGTTGGCCTCGCGGCCGCCGGTGCGCTCGTAGGTCTCGACCTGGTCGCGGACCCACTGGGCTGGGCTGGGCTCGTACTCGCCGTGCAGTGCCATGGCCGACAGGCTACCGAGCAGGGCGGGACCGTGCGGACCTTGCCGAGCAGTGCCATGCCGCCAGCCCACCGGGCCGGTTCATCGAGACGTCGACGCGAACGGTGCGATCCGATCCCGGCGGCGCGTGGGGGCCGGAGAAGGTCCGACCGTGCTGTGTGGCCCCAACCACGCGCAATAGACTATACGTAAAGTGATGACGTGTACGTATTGGGTGAACGGTGCGCAGGTGGTCGCCGAAGCGGCGCGACCGGGCTTCGAGGTGAGATGCTCGGTGGAGGCGACAGCCGTCGTGCACGCCGGTCGCCGCCGGACGGACCCGCGTCGTAGCGGTCGGACCGGCAGCGACGAGCACACCGCCGAGGCGGCGTGGACCGGAGAGCGAGGTCGATGATGCCGTACGGGTTCAGCGAGCAGGGTCTGGCTGTGCAGGAGTCGGTGCGCCGGTTCATGGACGAGCTCGTCTATCCGAACGAGGAGCGCTACGACCGCGAGCTGCAGGAGATCGGCGAGGACGGCTACCCGCCGGTGCTCGACAAGCTGAAGGCAGCCGCGCTCGAGCGTGGCCTGTGGAACCTGTTCCTTCCGCACCTGTCGGCAGACGACCCTGGGACGCCGCTGTCGAACCTCGACTACGCGCCGGTGTCGGAGCAGCTGGGCCGGGTCGGGTTCGCCTCCGAGGCGCTCAACTGCAACGCCCCGGACACCGGCAACATGGAGATCCTCCACCACTACGGCTCGCCGGCGGTGAAGGAGCGGTGGCTGGCTCCGCTGCTCGCAGGGGAGATCCGCAGCGCCTTCTCCATGACCGAGCCCGACGTCGCCTCGTCGGATGCCACCAACATCTCCCTGTCGATCCGCCGTGACGGCGACCACTATGTGTTGAACGGGCGGAAGTGGTTCAGCAGCGGGGCCCGGGCCGACCGGTGCAAGGTGCTGGTGGTGATGGGTGTGACCGACCCTGACGCACCGCCGCACCGCCGGCACTCCATGGTGGTGGTGCCGAAGGACGCCCCCGGCGTGTCGCTAGGGCTCGACCCCCACGTGTTCGGTTTCACCGAGCGGGGCGGTCACCCCGAGGTCGTCTACCAGAACGTACGGGTGCCGCTGGACAACCTCCTCGGGGACGAGGGCGGCGGGTTCGCCATCGCACAGGCCCGGCTCGGACCCGGGCGCATCCACCACTGCATGCGGACGATCGGGGTGGCCGAGCGTGCGCTGGAGCTGATGGTCGTCCGCTCGCTCGAGCGCAGCACGTTCGGGACGAGCCTGGCGCACAAGGGGCAGATCCAGGACTGGATCGCCGAGTCGCGCATCGCCATCGACATGGCCCGCGAGTACGTCCTGTCCGCCGCACACCAGATGGACACCATCGGGAACAAGGCGGCGGCCACCGCTATCGCCGGGATCAAGGTCGCCGTTCCGAACATGGCGCTGCAGGTGATCGACCGAGCTATCCAGGTCCACGGCGCGGCCGGAGTCACCCAGTTCTTTCCGCTGGCGAGCGCGTACGCGCACGTCCGCACCCTTCGGCTCGCTGACGGACCCGACGAGGTCCACAAGATGACGATCGCCCGTCGCGAGATCCGCAAGCACCACCCCGGGTTCCATACCCGGCCATCCGCCGTGGCCCCCCAGCCGCCGCCGTGATCGACCGGGCGCGCCCGAGGAGCCGGGTTCGCCCGGGTCGCAGCGGGTGACGGCGGGTTCCCCCCGGTTCCGGCGGGTAACGGCGTTCGGCGGGTTCCGGCGGGTGACGGCGGTTTCGGCCAGCAGCATCCCCGTACCACCAGGAGGGCACCAATGGACGACCACACTGCACCTGCGAGCGCACCGGACCGGCCGGCCCGGGTTCTCGTCACGAAGATCGGGCTCGACGGGCACGACCGCGGCAGCCGGTTGGTGGCACGCTTTCTGCGCGACGCGGGGATGGAGGTCATCTACACCGGCCCGTGGCAGTCGAT
>JAKAYQ010000020.1 GCA_021826725.1 Actinomycetes bacterium | reverse complement strand
CCGCCACCCCAGGCAGCACCGCCACCCCAGGCAGCACCGCCACCCCAGGCAGCACCGCCACCCCAGGCAGCACCGCCACCCCAGGCAGCACCGCCACCCCAGGCAGCACCGAAGCCGACACCCGCGCCGACATCCTGCGCGAGCAGGCGGTCGACGCAGCCAGCTCGCTCGCCCGCAGGCATCAGGGCACCGGCATCGGTGCGCTCGCGACCGAGGCGATGGCGCTGGCCGTCGCTGCCGTCGGGGCCGCTGCCGTCGAATCCCTGCTGCTGCAGCCGGCGACGGTGACGACCGAAATGCTGACGTTCTCCACCACGCTGCTGCGGCTGGTCGTTACTGTGCCCATCCTGGCCGTGGCGCTCGCCACCACCCGCACCCGGTGGTCGCTCACCTCGTCCCTCCGCCAGCACCTGAGCGCGGTGGCACGGCCGATCGCCGCCGGTGGGCTGATCGCGCTCGCCATCTGGTGCCTGGCCGGCGGGGCCGGGCTGGTGCGGCCGCCGGCCGTGCAGGCCATCGGGCTGCTGTGCGGCTTCGGCCTGGTCACCGTGGCGCTCGCCCGGATCGCGCACCACAATCTGCCCGTGCTGTCGGGGCGCACGGCGCGACGCGTCCTCGTCGTCGGCAGCGGCATCGTGGCCAACCGGGTCGGCGACCAGCTCCAGCACGACGGCGGGGTGGACTTCGTCGGGTTCGTCGACGACGACCCGCTTGACCCCGAGCGCTGCATCGGACCGCTGCGCGACCTGTCGCTGGTCTGCGAGCGCGAGAGCGTCGACCACATTGTCGTCGCCTTCAGCCGGTCCACCCCCGAGCAATTGCTCGAAGCCCTCAACCCGATGTTCGGGAGGATGCCGATCACCGTGGTTCCCCGGCTGTTCGACGTGCTCCCGGCGAACGCCGCCGTGCACGACCTGGGATCGGGGCTCCTCGGGATCTCGGTGGCACCCGCCACGCTCGGGTCCGGCCCACGAGCCATCAAGCGCACCATCGACATCGTGGGAGCCGGGACGGCGCTGGTGCTGTTGAGCCCGCTGCTGGCGGCGGTCGCCGGCGCCATCCGGCTGACGTCACCGGGCCCCGCGCTCCTGCGTCAGCACCGGATCGGTCGCAACGGCACCGGCTTCGACATGGTGAAGTTCCGCTCCATGCTCCAACCGGCCCCGGCCGCTGGCACCGCGGACGGATCCACCCCGGCCACCGGACCCACCATCACCGGCTTCTCTCCCGCCGGCACCACCTCGACCGCCGGCACCACCGCTCCCGCCGCCACCACCGCTCCCGCCGGCACCACCGCTTCCGCCGGCACCACCGCTCCCGCCGGCACCACCGCTCCCGCCGGCACCACCTCGACCGCCACCACCGCTTCCGCCACCACCACCTCGTCTGCCGGCGCCACGCCCGCCGCCGGCATCGTGTCCGCCGCCGGCACCACCACGTCGGCTGCCGGCACCAGCTCGGAGGACCAGACCCGGGCCACTGCCGCCGGCACCACCGGGCCCACTGCTTCGGGTGCGAGCGAGGCGGTCACCGGCCCCTTTCCCAAGCTGAAGAACGATCCACGGGTGACCCGCGTCGGACGCCTGATCCGCACCACGAGCATCGACGAGCTGCCGCAGCTCTGGAACGTGCTGAAGGGCGAGATGTCGCTCGTGGGGCCTCGCCCGTTCGTCCCCGGCGACGCGGCGTCGATCGCCGGCTGGGCCCGCCGGCGGTACGCGGTTCGACCGGGCATCACCGGGCTGTGGCAGGTCTCGGGGCGCAACGACCTGACCTTCCAGGAGATGTGCCGGCTCGACAGCCTGTACGTCAGCTGCTGGTCGGTCGGCCTCGACCTCCGGGTGCTGCTCCGCACCCTACGGGCGGTGGTGACGAAGAGCGGCGCCTACTGACCTGGGTCTGGACGTCGCCGCGGGTCAGCAGCGGCACGTCGCGAACGTCGCCGAGGTTCTGCGGTGGTGGTGGGCCGGAGTTGCTCGTTCTCGCGCCTCGGTGACGTGCGGACACGTTCTGGACCGAAGCAGAAGCGTGGGGTGCACCATGAGGCGGGGCGAGCTTTGGATGGCCGAGGCCTTCTACTGCGACGTGCTCGGCTTCACCGTCCTGGCGAAGCCGGATCCGCACGCGTCTCGAGGTGGTCGGTGGTTCGCCTGCGGCGCGGTTCAGCTCCACCTCGGTGTGGATGAGAGCTTCAGGCCAACACCGACCTCACCGCCGGACCGAGCGGCGGCGAGCCTGCGGGACCGCCGGTATCGTGTGGGCGTCCACATCCTCTTCCTCTGCACGGGCAATGCCATCCGATCGCCGCTGGCCCAAGGCCTGGTGACCGCGGCGGCGCGCCGCGACGGCCTGGCGATCACCGCGTCCTCGGCCGGCACGCTGGCCGGAGAGCGACCGATCGATCCGGCGGTGACGCGGTGGCTCGGAGATCTCGGCATCCTGCTCGCAGCACACCGCAGCCACGTCGTGTCGGTCGACGACGTCACCGCCTGCAGCGTCGTCGTGGGCATGGCCCGTGCACACGTGCGCCACGCGGTGGCGCTCAGCCCCCCGGCGTGGACCCGGGCCTTCACCCTGAAGGAGCTGGTCCGCCAGGCCGGTCCGGTCGGCCCCCGTGCCGCGTCCGAGCCCGTCGGGCGATGGCTCGACCGGGTGGGCGCCGGCCGGCAGCCGAGCGCCATGCTCGGCGACGCCCGTGCCGACGACGTGACCGACCCGCTCGGAGCGCCGGCGCGTGCCATGGACCAGACCCTGCAGGAGGTGGCCGGACTGGTCCAGGAACTGGTCACCCTCCTCGCCCCTCCCCGCACGACCTGATCCGCCAGCCTGGTCCATCTCGGCCTCGGGATCCGCGACACACCGCCGCGCCGGAGAGCCACCACCGGTCATCGGCCTTCCCCGCCGCGCCGGAGAGCCACCACCGGTCATCGGCCTTCCCCGCCGCGCCGCACATCTGTGCCGCCGCGCACCTGTGCTTCAGCGCACCCACCCGACGCACAGCTGTGCCGCCGCGCACCCGCCCCACCGTGCACCTGGTCGGGGTGCGGCGAGCAGCCCACGGCTGCAGCCGCAGTCGTGGGATCGGTCAGCCGTGCCGCAGTATCGCCCCCAGGTGGGCCACGAGCCGGTCGGCAGCCTCGTCGGCGGTGGTCACGGTGGTGTCGACGCAGACTTCGGGAGACTCCGGCGCCTCGTAGGGCGAGTCCACGCCGGTGAAATTGCGCAGCTCGCCGCGCCGGGCCTTGGCGTACAGCCCTTTCGGGTCGCGCCCGGCGGCGACCTCGAGCGGCGTGTCCACGAACACCTCCACGAAGGCCACGTCGCTCACCATGTCGCGCACCATCTGCCGCTCATCACGGAACGGCGAGATGAACGCCGCGATCACCACCAGCCCTGCCTGCGCCATCAGCTTGCAGACCTCGCCCGCCCGGCGGATGTTCTCCACCCGGTCCGCGTCAGTGAAGCCCAGGTCCCGGCTCAGCCCATGGCGCACGTTGTCGCCATCGAGCAGGACGGTGTGCACCCCGCTGGCATGCAGCTTGCGCTCCAGTGCGTTGGCGATCGTCGACTTGCCCGCGCCGGACAGGCCTGTCAGCCACACCACCGCCGGCCGGTGCCCCTTCAACGCCGCGTGGGCGTCTGCGTCCACCTCCAGGTGCTGCCAGTGGACGTTGTCGGCCCGCCGCAGGCCGAAGTGCACCATGCCGGCGCCGACCGTGGCGTTGGTGATGCGGTCGATCAGGATGAACCCGCCGGTGTCCCGGTTGTCCGTGTACGGGTCGAGGGCGACAGGCTGGTCGAGCCCCAGGTTGCAGACGCCGATCTCGTTGAGGGCGAGCCCTCGGGCCGCGACGTGCTCCAGGGTGTTGACGTCGACGCGGTACTTCGGCCGTTCGACGGTGGCGTTCACCGTGCGGGTGCCGAGCTTCAGCAGGTAGCGCCGGCCCGGCAGCATCGGCTGCTCCGCCATCCACACGACGTGGGCCTCGATCTGGTCGGTGACCGCAGCCGGGCGGTCCGCCGAGCACAGGATGTCGCCCCGGCTGACGTCCACCTCGTCGACCAGGGTCACCGTCACCGACCGGCCCGCCTCCGCCGCCGGAAGGTCCCCGTCTGCTGTCACCAGGCGGGCCACGGTGCTCTCCACCCCCGACGGCTGCACCCGCACCCGATCGCCGGGCCGAACCGTGCCGCCGGTCACGACGCCGGCGAACCCCCGGAGCTCGTGGGTAGGCCGGTTCACCCACTGCACCGGCATCCGGAACGGCCCGTCGTGGGCGCCAGGGTCGGCGGGCGCTTGCTCCAGGATCGTCATGAGGTCCGGGCCGCGGTACCACGGGGTGTTCGGGCTGGGCGACGTCAGGTTGTCGCCCACCAGGGCGGACACCGGCACGGCACGCACATCGGGGATGCCCAGAGCGCCGGCCAGCGCCCGGTACTCCTCGTCGATCGCCCCGAACGTCGCCTCGTCGTACCCGACGAGGTCCAGCTTGTTCACCGCCAGGACCACCTGGCGGATCCCGACCAGTGACACCAGGAAGCTGTGGCGCCGGGTCTGGGTCAAGACCCCCTTGCGGGCGTCGACCAGGATCACCGCCAGGTCCGCGGTGGACGCGCCGGTCACCATGTTGCGGGTGTACTGCTCGTGGCCCGGGGTGTCCGCCACGATGAACGTCCGCCGCTCGGTGGAGAAGAACCGGTAGGCCACGTCGATGGTGATGCCCTGCTCGCGCTCGGCTTGCAGGCCGTCGACCAGCAGTGCGAAGTCGAGCGCCCCGCCCTGGGTTCCCACCCGGCGCGAATCGGCTTCGAGCGCGGCGAGCTGATCGTCGAGCACCAGCTTCGACTCGTACAGCAGGCGGCCGATCAGCGTGCTCTTGCCGTCGTCGACGCTGCCACAGGTGATGAACCGCAGCATCGACTTGTGCTCGTGCGCCGACAGGAACGCGTCGACGTCCAGAGCACCCGCACCGCGCCTGGCGGCCCGGCCCGACGGCTGCACGCCGGGCTGCGCTGCGGGCTGCGGGCCGGGCTGCTCCCCCAGGTGTGCGCCAGGCTTCGACCTGGGCTCCGCCCCCGGACACGACCCGGGCTGCGCTGCGGGCTGCGCGTGCTGCCGGCCGGCGCCCATCAGAAGTAGCCCTCCTGCTTCTTCTTCTCCATCGACCCCGACTCGTCGAAGTCGATGACCCGGCCCTGACGCTCCGAGGTGGTGGACGCCACCATCTCCTCGATGATGGCCGGCACGGTGTCCGCCTCGCTGTCGACCGCGCCGGTCAGCGGGTAGCAGCCCAGCGTCCGGAACCGCACCCGCCGGATCTCCGGCACCTCGCCGGGCTCCAGCGGCATCCGGTCGTCGTCCACCATGATCACGGTGCCGCCGCGTTCGACCACCGGACGCTCCGCCGCCAGGTACAGCGGCACGATGGGGATCTGCTCGCGGTGGATGTAGAGCCACACGTCGAGCTCCGTCCAGTTCGACAGCGGGAACACCCGGATGCTCTCCCCCGGCGCCTTGCGCGTGTTGTACAGCCGCCACAGCTCCGGGCGCTGCTGCTTGGGGTCCCAGCGGTGCTGCGCGGAGCGGAACGAGAACACCCGCTCCTTCGCCCGCGACTTCTCCTCGTCGCGCCGCGCCCCGCCGAACGCGAGGTCGAATCCGTGCTCGTCGATGGCCTGCTTCAGTCCCTCGGTCTTCCAGATGGTGGTGTGCAGGGCCGAGCCGTGGGTGAACGGGTCGATGCCCCGGGCCACCGCCTCGGGATTGCGGTGGACGATCAGCTCGACGTCGGCGGCCGCCGCCACCTCGTCCCGGAAGGCGTACATCTGGCGGAACTTCCACGTCGTGTCCACGTGCAGCAGCGGGAACGGCAGCATCCCGGGGAAGAACGCCTTGCGGGCCAGGTGCAGCATGACCGAGCTGTCCTTGCCGATCGAGTAGAGCATGACCGGGTTGGCGGACTCGGCCACGGCCTCGCGCATGATGTGGACGGCCTCGGACTCCAACCGCTCCAGATGCGTCAGCACCACACCCTCGTTCCCACCGCACCGATCCTCGCGCGTCCATGCCTGCTGCGGCTCGTTGGCGCCGCGCCACCGTACCGACGCGATACCGGCCCCTTGCCGGCGACGTGGCCTATGCGCCGGTGTCCGGGTCGAACGGGTCGCGCACCTCGACCCCGTCGTACCGCCGGCCGACACCCAGGTCCTCGGACCACAGCACCTCGCAACCCATCGCCGACGCGCTGCGCAGGATCATCCCGTCCCAGAAGGACACCTGCGCACGCGCGTGGAGGTCGATCGCCGCCACGACGTCGTCGGCTCCCGGAGCATGGACAGCCAGCGCACCGAGGTCGGCCACCAGCATCCGCGCGTCGGCGACGGCGAGCGGCCGGGGCAATTTCCGCGTGACGGTCACGAACAGCTCCTGCAGCACTTGGACACTGACGGCTGCGGTCCCGCCTTCGACCAGCCGCTCGACGAGCGCGCCGGCGGCGGCGTGCTTGGTGCCCGCCGACCGGTCGTAGGCGTAGACGAGGACGTTGGTGTCGAGGAATTCCCGCGTCACGTCAGCGGTCGTGCAGGTCGTCGCGCCCACACGGTACCCGCCCGTCGGAACCGAGGTCGTACCCGCCGCGCAGGCGCTCGACGATGCGCCGCCTGGTCACTTCCTGGTCGTCCTGGCGGACGATGTCCTCGACCGCTCCGGTCAGCAGCGCCGAGATCGACGTGTCGCGCTTGGCCGCCACGATCTTGACCCGGCGAAGGAGGTCGCGTTGCAACGTCACCGTGACGTTCCTCGTCTCCACACAAACCAGTGTAGCACCTGTTCATGTGCCGTCCACGGGCACCGCGCCGACGCGGCACGGCCGCCGGCCCGATGTGGGCTCCGGCGGCCGTGCCGAGCGGACCTGTCCTCCCGGCGCTCCCCGGAGGGTTGGGGACGTCGGGAGCGGCGCTGCTTCCCTCGGAGAGGGATCTGATGGGCGGAGGTCCCGACGGGGACCCCCAGCACGCCCCATGTGTGGTGCGGGCCGACCGGTGCGGACCAGCCCGCAGCCCGACTACTTGATGTGGATGCCCGAGATCGCCCGGGAGATGATGAGCCGCTGGATCTCGGATGTGCCCTCGAAGATCGTGAAGATCTTGGAGTCACGGTGCCAGCGCTCCACCGGGTGCTCCCGGATGTAGCCGTAGCCGCCCATGATCTGGATGGCCTCCTCGGTCACCGCCACCGCCGTCTCACCGGCGAACAGCTTCGACATGGAGCCCTCGCCGGACTCGAAGCGCTTGCCGTTGCGGCCCATCCACGCGGCGCGCCACACCAGCAGCCGGCTGGCGTCGATCCGGGTCTTCATGTCGGCGAGCTTGAAGGCGATCGACTGGTTCTCGATGATGGCCCGGCCGAACGCCCTGCGCTCCTTGGCGTAGTCGAGGGCGTACTCGTAGGCGGCCCGGGCGATGCCCAGGGCCTGCGCGCCCACTGCGGGTCGCGACGACTCGAAGGTGGCCATGGCGGCCTGCGACGTGGACCGCTTGCCTTCGCGCGCCCTGGCCAACTTCTCGTCCAACTTCTCTTTGCCGCCAAGCAGGCAGCTGCCCGGCACCCGGCAGTCGTCGAGCACGACCTCGGCGGTGTGCGACGCCCGGATCCCCATCTTCTCGAACTTCTGGCCCTGGCTGATCCCCGGCGTGCCCGGCGGCACGATGAAGCTGGCCTGGCCCCGCGAGCCGAGCTCGGGCTCGACGCTGGCCACCACCACGTGGACGTCCGCGATGCCGCCGTTGGTGATCCAGGTCTTGGTGCCGTTCAGGACCCATTCGTCCTTGGCCTCGTCGTAGACGGCCCGGGTGCGCAGCGAGCTGACGTCGGAGCCGGCGTCGGGCTCCGACACGCAGAAGGCGGCGAGCTGGATCTTCTCCGGGGTGCCGAAGCACTGCGGCCCCCACTCGAACAGCTGCTCGGCGGTGCCGTTGGCGGCGATGCCGGCCAGGCCGAGCGTGCTGCCCAGGATGGCCAGGCCGATGCCGGCGTCACCCCACGCGAGCTCCTCGCAGGTGATGGGCATCATCAGGCCGCCCTCGTCCATGTAGGCCTGGCTGATGAACTCGAAGGAGTACAGCCCGATCTTGGCGGCTTCCTCCACGATCGGCCACGGGAACTCCTCGCGCTCGTCCCACTCGTGGGCGGCCGGGCGGATGGTCTGCTCCGAGAAGTCGTGGACCCACTTCTGGATCTGGAGCTGGTCCTCAGAGAGCTCCAGCGAGAATGGCTGCGACATGATCCGTTTCCTCCCCGCCCCTCCGACGGGGCACCGCGTCCGGGCCGAGCGGTCCCGGCGACGTTTGGTTACTGAACAGTAACATGCTCGCACCGTCGTTGACCAGAGGGTCGAGTACCGCGTTGCGTGGCCGTTGTGCCATGCCTGGTCGCGACACATACCGGTCGCTCCGGGAGCGTACCGTTACGGAGCGTGGCGTCCTGCGGGTTCCACCGCCGAGCACGCTCTGCGGCCGCTCCGACGTGCAACCGCACACCCCGGCCTCGCCAGCGCGGCGGGACCGTGCGGCGGACCACCGTCCCCGACGGTCCTGACAGGCTCGTCAGCGCGAGGGCGCCTTGCGGCGGACCGCGGTCCCCGACGGGCCGTCCTCCACGATCCAGCCCCGGGCGACCAGCTCATCGCGCACGGCGTCCGCCCGGGCCCAGTCCTTCGCCGCCCGAGCTGCGTCGCGCTGGGCCACCAGCGCAGCAGTGGCGGCGTCGACCTCGTCGACCGTGGCTCGCAGCGCGAGGCCCAGCGCGCCGGCCAGCGCAGCCACCGTCGCGGCGGCCCGCTCCGCCTCCGCTTCCTGCCCGGCATCACCGGCCGCGTTGGCCCGGCGCACCAGCTCAAAGACGCCCGCCAGCGCCCCGCCGGTGTCGAGGTCGTCGTCCATCGCCATCCGGAAGGCCGCCACCGCCTCGGGGTCGGCACCTGCCGCCAGCGCCCGATCGGCGGTCGTCGCAGCAGCGCCGGCCGCCGCCGCTGCGGGGAACCGCCGGGCGATGCCGTCCAGGCGGGCCAGGCCCTCCTCGGCGTCGGCGACGGTGGCCGGGTTCACCTCGATGGGCTTGCGGTAGTGCGACCGCAGCACCAGCAGCCGGTACGCCCGGCCGTCGGCCTGGGCCAGCAGGTCGGTGAGCGAAGTGAAGTTGCCGAGGGACTTCGACATCTTCTCGCCGTCGACCTCGACGAAGCCGTTGTGCGCCCAGTGCTGGGCGAACGTCCGGCCGGCCGCCACCGCCTGCGCCCGCTCGTTCTCGTGATGGGGGAAGCGCAGGTCCTGCCCCCCGCCATGCAGGTCGAACCCGTCGCCCAGCAGACCCAGCGACATCACCACGCACTCCGTGTGCCACCCCGGCCGCCCAGGCCCCCACGGTGACGGCCACCACAGCTCGCCCGCACCGGCCCCCGCTCCAGCGCCCTCCGACCCACCCGCGCCCGCGGATCCCGGTACGCCGGCAGATGCGTCGCCTGCCGCTCCGCTCACCCCAGGTGCGCCTGCGAGCACCCCACCGGCCCCCGCAGCACCCGAAGGGATTACGGCGACCTTCTTCCACAGGGCAAAGTCGAGCGGTGAGCGCTTCTCCACCGACGACTCCACCCGGGCGCCGGCCCGCAGCGAGTCGAGCGGCTGCAGGGCGAGCAGGCCGTAGCCCGGCACCTGCTCCACGTCCAAGTAGACACCGTCGTCCGTCTCGTAGGCCACGCCCCGCCCCACCAGATCGGCCACCATCGCCACCATCGCCTCCACCCAGGCGGTGGCGTGCGGCGTCTCGTCCGGGCGGCCGACACCGAGCGCGTCCATGGCACGCCACCACACCGCCTCGAACTCGCCGGCCACCTCGCTCGGCGTGCGCCCCTCTCGAGCGGCGCGATCGAGGATCTTGTCGTCGACGTCGGTGATGTTCGAGACGTAGCGGACCTGGAGCCCGCAGAACCGCAGGTACCGCCGCAGCACGTCGAACACCAGGGAGAACCGGCCGTGGCCCAGGTGCGGCACGTCGTAGACCGTCGGCCCGCACACGTACATCCCGACCCGGCCGGGGTCGCGCAGCTCCAGCAACCGGACCGTGCCCGTGGCCGTGTCGAACAGCCGCAAGCTGCAGACCGCCACCGCAGTGGCCGCAGCAGGGCTCGCCCCGTCGGCCGCTGCAGGGCTCGCCGTTGCCAGCCCCGGCGGCGAGGGGTCCGGCCCGGATCCGTGCGCGGCAGGCTCGGGAGTGGTGCTCACCAGGACACGGTAACCCGGCCGGATGCGACGACCCGCCCACAGGCGACGTCCGCCACCGGCACCCCAGCTCATGGGCGGCCGCAGCGCCCTCGGGGCCCGGGCACCCCCTACGGGACGTTCGGCCGGCAGGTCCTCCTCGGCGACAGCCTCCACGGCGCAAGACCTCGGCGATGTTCCCGCCTGATGTCCTGACCTGAGCCGACGCGACGGACCTGACGCCGCCCCCTGCCTCCCCTGCAACAAGACGGTGGATGTCGGCGAGCTCGCCCTCGGTCCGCCCGATCGTGCCCTGCGAGCGCGCCTGCTCCGACAAGAATTTCGCCCGGAGCCCGGGAGAACCAGGTGCCGCCGGTCACGCACCGTGCCATCGACATTGCCGATCGCCCTGGCCGGCAAGCCCATGTCGGCTATCGCCCGGACCGCTGGGCAAGGGCACTGGGGCTGCGGTGATGATCCACGGTGAACGTCAGGAACATCGTCTGCCAGGGCAGCCTTGGCCACGGAACAACGCCGGTCTGACCAGGACATTTGGCACTCTACTATCGAGAGTGCCAAAATGTGGCTGTCGCCAGCGTGCGACAGGTCCGAGACGTTCACGCAGGAGGTACGAAGATGGCGCTCGTACGAACCGACCCGTTCCGTGAAGTCGACCGGCTCTTCCAGCAGCTGCTCGCGCAGCAGCAGTCCGGGGACCGGTCCATGACGATGCCGATGGACGCCTTCCGCAAGGGGGACGCGTTTCTCATCCGGCTCGACCTGCCCGGAGTGACAGCCGACTCGGTCGACCTGACCGTTGAGGACAACGTCCTCACCATCCGGGCCGAGCGCCCGGCTCCCCCCGTTACCGATGCGGTGGAGACGGTGGTGGCCGAGCGCCCCTACGGGACGTTCGGCCGGCAGGTCGTCCTCGGCAACAACCTCGACACCGAGCACATCGAGGCCGAGTACGAGGCCGGCGTGCTCACCCTGGTCATACCTGTCGCAGACCACGCCAAGCCGCGACGCATCCAGGTCGTGTCGCGGCCGGACCAGCAGACGCTGGCTTCCTGACCCGGGGCCGGTGCGGCGGGCCATCGGCTCGCCGCACCGCAGGGCCCCGACACCCGGCGCGCCGACGTCATGACCGGGCATCGGCCGTCTGGAGGAACCGGCGCGCAACAGCGCTCCACGCCCCGAGGTCCTCGAAGTACGGGGAATGCCCGCAGCCCGATACCTCCACCACCCGAGCATCGGGCTGCAGGTCGGGCAACGCCAGATACCCTAATGGGTATGTGTAGAGCTATCACGTGCCGCACGTGCCACCGCCCGGACTGGCGAGGCTGCGGCCTCCACGTGGAGCAGGTGCTCAGGCACGTGCCCGAGGCGGACCGCTGCCAATGCCGCAGCCGACCCGCCGACCGAGGCGCTCCATCCGAAGGGCGCACTTCACGCGGCCTGCTCGGCTGGCTTCGCCGCTGACCTTCCGGCTTCCGAAGGACCTGGAGTTCGCTCGCGCCACGCCCACTCTTCCGGTTGGCCCTGCCACTGCTCGACACCGGGAACGTAGACTGGGGCGATGAGGCGAGTGGATGCTGGGCTCTGTTCGCCAGGGTCCCACGTCAGCGAGCGCGAGCACGTCGTCTGCGACATCGGCCCGAGCCACGCCGATCCCGACCGCGCACTGTTGCAGGCCGAGCGAGATCTGCTATGGGCCGACAACGAGGACGACATCCAGGTGGCAGCCGAACGGCTGGTCCGCCGGCTCGGAGGACGGCTGGTCACGGCCACCGATCCTGCCGCTCACCACGCCCTGCCGATCGACCTGCGGTTCGCCGCCGGACCGCCCCTCCTGCCCGTGGCCCCGCCAGCCAGTGCGGCCCTCGCTCGACTCGAGCATGACCTGCCCCTGTTCGTCGAGGACGCCCGCCGGGCGGTAACACTCATCGGCCAGCGCGGCCGTCTGAAGGAGGACGCCGCCGCCGACCCGCTGACCGGGCTGGCCAACCGGCGGATACTCAACCGGGCACTCGCCCGGGTCCGCGCCGAGGACTCGGTGGTCGTGCTCGACCTGGACTTCTTCAAGACGATCAACGACGCCCAGGGGCACTCGGGAGGCGACCAGGTGCTGGCCGCCTTCGGCCGTCTGCTCACCGACCAGGTGCGTGCCGCCGACCTGGCCGCCCGGTACGGAGGAGAGGAGTTCGTGGTGGTGCAGCGAAGCCCGGCCGAGCCGTCCGCCCTGTGTCATCGGCTCCGACGGGAGTGGGCACGACGAACCTCGGTCCCCGTGACCTTCTCCGCCGGGTGGGCCGTCGTCGGGGTCGGGGAATCCGGGGCCGCTGCCCTGGCCCGAGCCGACCAGGCCCTCTACACGGCCAAAGCGACGGGGCGTGACCGCGCCGTCGGCGCCGAGGAGGAGGCTCCGCAGCCGTGACCGATATCGTCCCCCGCCCGGCCGCTGCCAGGCGGGTCGACCAGGGATCCGGCACACCCCAGACGTTCGTGGCCTTCAGCGAGCTGCAGGTGGACCCGGACGGGGCGGACACCCTCGAAGCCGCCTTCCGCTCACGGCTGCGAGCGGTCGAGAAGTGGGAGGGGTTCCAGGGCCTCCAAGTGTGGGCCGATGCCGGCGCTCCCGGCAGCTACGCCATGGTGTCGTGGTGGGACAGCCGTGAGAGGTTCCTCAGCTGGCTCCGCTCCGAGGACCACAAGCGGGCCCACGCCCGGGTGCCGACCGGCGAGGACCGGCCCAGCCCGACCCGTTTCCGGCGCTTCACCGTCGTGGCCCGGTGACCGGCCTCGACGCCGAAGCCCTGCCCCGGTTCCTCGGGTACACCCAGGCCGGGGACCGGCGGGCGGCGGCGTCGATGGCGGTGCAGCTGCTCGACGAAGGGATCACGGTCGAGGACCTCATCGGAGAGCTGCTGGTGCCCGCCCAGCAGGAGATCGGTGAGCGCTGGCACCGCAACCTGGCGACCGTGGCCGACGAGCACCTGGCCACCGCGGTGGTCCAATCGGCCCTCGAGGCCGCCTCGGCCGCGTCGGCCGTGGGTTCGCCGAGCCGGGTCACGGCTGTCGTGGCCTGTGCCGAGGGCGACTGGCACAGCCTGGCGCCCCGCTTCCTGGCCGAGATCCTGGAGGCGTCGGGCATCCGCGTCAGGTTCCTGGGTGCCTCCACGCCCGCCGACCACCTCTCCGGTTTCCTGGCCGATCGCCGGCCCACGGCGCTGGTGGTCACCTGTAGCGTGCCCCTGCACTACGAAGGCGTCGTTCGGCTGTCCCAGACCGCACACGCGCTAGGCGTTCCGGTCCTCGTCGGCGGCCGGGGCGTGAGCCCCTACGGCCTGGCCACCCGGCTCGGGGCCGACGCCGATCCCGATGGTCCGGCGGGAGTCGTCTCCCAGCTGGAGGCGTGGGCGCAGACGCCCCCGACCACGCTCGTGGACGCCCACCTGAGCGAGTGCATCGCCGATGCCGACATCGCCGAAGCCGCGATCGCCGCCTTCGACGTCCTGGCCCTGGGGCTCCCGCTGATGGCCGCCTACGGCGAGCCCCAGAGGGACCGCACCCGGGAGGACCTCGCCTACATCCTCCGCTTCGCCCGGGCTGCCGTCCTGGTCGGGCAGAACCAGGTGTTCTCCGACTTCATGGACTGGCAGCGCCGCCTGCTCTCGGCCCGATCCGTCCCCCTCAGCGCCTTGGACGCCGGCGTGGCGGCACTCCGCCAGGTGGTGGCCCACCCCCAGGTGGCGGAGGTGCTGGACCGGGCCTCGCCGGTCGCCGACCCGGGCTAGCCATCCGCGACGATCTGGTCCCCGATGGCTGCACCCGCCCGCACCGACTCGAGGAAGCGCACCACCGCGGCGACGGTGTGGGCGCCACGCACCGACGGCAGCACGTCGAACGCGTGCTGCGCTCCGGGCAGCTCGGCGTAGAGCACCGGCGCCGACGACGCCGCCCGCAAGGCGGCCACGAAGCGGCGGGCTTCGGCCACAGGGACGAGCGTGTCGTTGACCCCGTGCACCACGAAGAACGGCGGCGCGCCGGCCCCGACCCGGTACAGCGGCGAAGCATCACGGTACGCGTCAGGATCGTCACGCCGCCTGACGGCGAAGACCCGTGTTTCGAGCAGGTGCCCCAGCGACCGGGCGTAGCCCCGGTCGTCGGCTCCGCCGGTGAAGTCGTACACCCCGTAGAACGGCACGCACGCCGCCACGGGCGTGCCGGCGAGCCCCGGCCGCCAGGGCGCCTCCCCGGCGGTGAGCGCCACCAGCGCGGCCAGGTGGCCGCCGGCCGAGCCGCCGCTCACCGCCACGAACCCGGGGTCGCCGCCGTAGTCGGCGATGTGCGCCTTCACCCAGGTCAGCGCCATCGTGCAGTCGACCACCTGGCCGGGCCAGCGGGTGCGGGGCCCGAGCCCGTAGTTGATGGTCACCGTCACCCAGCCCCGCCGGGCCAGCTCGTACAGCATCGGCAGGCCCTGCTCCCGCTTGTCGCCGAACACCCAGGCCCCGCCGTGGATGTAGACGAGCACCGGGGCGCCGGCGGCCGGCGGGTCCTGGCGGCGCACGATGACGTCCAGCCGGTGGCGCCGGGCGCCGTCCCCGGCGTAGTCGAGGTGGCGATGGACGCGGACAGCACGGGTCGGGCGCGGCAGCGGCCAGAGCAGCCGCGGGAACCGCCACATCGTGTCGCGCCCCGTCGCCGGCAGGTCCACCCCGTCGGGCTCTGTCAGGTTCCCGGCGGCGACAGCCCGATCGAGCACCTCGCCGGCCCGGGTCCCCTGGCGGTAGAGCACGGCGAGCCCCACCCAGCCCACCAGCGTGCAGGCCAGGCCCACCCAGCCCGGCCACCGGCCGAAGGCCCCGGCGGCAGCGAACCCGGCGGTCGCCGCCGCCTGCCAGGCGATGTGCCACAGCGCCAGCTCGGCCGTCGGCCACCCGGCGAAGAGCGACACCGCTCCCAGCGGCGTCCACCGGATCGGGCGGAAAGCATTGACCACGAAGAGCAGACCGACCAAGCTGGCGACGACGTACCCCCACGACCATGCCATCCGCCCATTCTCGGCCACCGTCGGGCGGGTGTGCATCCTGACGGGCACCCATGGGGGAATCTGCGAGCAGGCCGTCGCGCACGGCCGAACAGGAAGGTGCCCATGGAGCGATTGAGCGGGCTGGACGCCAGCTTCCTGTACTTGGAGACTCCGAACCTCCACATGCACGTGTCGATGGCGTCGGTGTTCGACCCGGCCACAGCACCCGGCGGGTACAGCTTCGCCCGGCTGCGCGACCGGGTCTCCGCGCGCATCGAGGGGCCGTCGGTGTTCCGTCGCCGCCTGGTCGAGGTGCCACTGCGCCTCGGGCACCCCTACTGGGTGGACGACGTCGACTTCGACATCGACTACCACCTGCGCCGCGCCGCCCTGCCTAGCCCCGGTGGCATGGCGGAGCTGGCCGCCCTCGTTGGCGACGTGTGCGGCCGCCAGCTCGACCGGGCCAAGCCCCTGTGGCAGATGTACCTGGTCGAAGGCCTGCAGGACGGCCGGGTGGCGGTGATCACGAAGATCCACCACGCCACCATCGACGGTGCCTCGGGAGCGGAGCTCCTGGGCCACCTGTTCGAGCTCGAGCCCGATCCTCCCGAGTACGCGACCGTCCACGGCGACACGAACGGCGACACGAGCAGCGACACGAACGACGCCGCCGGCCGGAGCCACCACGGCCCTGGCGGCTCGGGCCCGGGCGACAGGCCGGCCCGGCGACGGGGCCTGGGCGTGCCCCCGGACTACGTCGTCCTGGGCCGGGCCGTGATCGACCGGGCCGCTCGACCGCTCGAGGTGAGCCGGGTCGGATGGCACACGGGACGGGCCGTCGTCGACATGATGCGCGCCCGGCGGGCGGCGCCCAACCCCCAGGCACGCGGCGCGCTCCCGCTCACCGCGCCGCGCACCTCGCTCAACACCGCCATAACCCCGCACCGGGCGGTGGCGATGGTCTCCACGTCGCTCGACGACGTCAAGGCGGTCAAGCGCGTGATCGGCTGCACCGTGAACGACGTGGTGCTGGCCATGTGCACCGGTGCGCTGCGCCAGTACCTGCTGGAGCGTGACGAGCTGCCGGCAGGACCGCTGGTCGCCACCGTCCCCGTCGCCGTGGAGCCGTCGCTCGCCAGGCAGAGGCGCGCGTCGAACCAGGTCTCGGCCATGTGGGTGGGCCTCCCCTGCCACCTCGCGGACCCGCTCGCCCGGGTCGAGCACATCCGGGTCGGCACCCGCGGCGCCAAGGAGGAGCACCGGGCGCTCGGCATCGACGTGCTGGTCGACTGGACCGAGCATGCCAGCCCCAACCTCTTCTCGTTGGCGGTCCGCGCCTACACCCGCCTCCGGCTGGCGGAGCACCACCGCCCGCTCTACAGCCTGGTCGTGTCCAACGTGCCCGGGCCGGACTTCCCGCTCTACCTCGCCGGAGCGGAGATGGTGGCCGGGTTCCCGCTCGGGCCGATCACCGACGGCGCCGGGCTCAACATCACGGTCATGAGCTACCGCGGTGTCCTCAACTGGGGCCTGATGGCCTGCCCCGAGACCGTTCCCGGGGTCTGGGACATCGCCCGGGCGCTAGGCGCCGCCCTCGACGAGCTCATGGCTGTCACCGGCGTCGGGCCGTCCACACCGACCGGCATCTCGCCGCCGGTGCCTGCTGGCGAGCCCACCGAGCGCACCGAGCCGGCTCCCACGCCACGCGCCCGCCGAGGGTCCCCAGCGACCGCCGGCAAACCCAAGGCCGGCGTTGCAAGCAAGGCCACCGGCACCCGCCGGACGAACGGCGCCAGCCAGCCCAACGGCGCCGGCAAAGCCACCGGCACCCGCCGGACGAACGGCGCCAGCCAGCCCAACGGCGCCGGCAAAGCCACCGGCACCCGCCGGACGAACGGTGCCAGCCAGCCGAACGGCGCCAGCCAGCTGAACGGCGCCGGCAAAGCCACCGGCACCCGCCGGACGAACGGCGCCAGCCAGAACGGATCGTCCCGCGCCACAGGCGGCGCCGGCCTTCAGGAGCCCCAGGCCGCCGTACCACCCCAGGTGAGCGTGCCGTAGCCCTCGGGCCCGGCGGTGTCGAGGACCTCGGCGAGCCCGGTGGCCAGCGTGGCGGTGTGACCGCCGGTGAGGCCGACGGTGTCGACCGACCCGGCGGTGACGCACACCAGGGACCGGCCCGAGGGGGTGAACCGGGGCTGGGCGGCGCCGAGCACGGCAGGACGCCGGACCCGTCGGCCCGCGACACCCTCAAGTGGCCGGTTGGTCCCTCCCAGCCCGCCTCGGGAGCGCTCTCGCTCCCACGAGCATCCAGGTCAGGGGGATCCGCACCACGGATGGAATACCCCATGGGGTACCCGTGTTGGACACGACCACAGACCAACGATCTGGAGGGATGATGGCCACCGTTGCACTCACGAACACAACCTTCGACGAGACAGTCGAGTCGAACGACATCGTGCTGGTCGACTTTTGGGCGTCGTGGTGCGGTCCCTGCCGGGCATTCGCACCCGTGTTCACCGATGCCTCGGAGCGCAACCCCGACATCGTCTTCGCCAAGGTCGACACCGAGGACCAGCAGGAGCTGGCCATGCGCTTCGGCATCATGTCGATCCCGACGCTGATGGTCTTCCGCGACCAGGTGCTGTTGTACTCGCAGCCTGGTGCCCTGCCCGCACCGGTGCTCGACGACCTTGTCGGCAAGGTACGCGCGCTCGACATGGATGAGGTGCACAAGCAGGTGGAAGCGGGCGCCAACCACTGATCCCTCGCCACGAGGGCACCAGCCGCCGGGCCCGGGCCACAGAGCGACGCAGCCCATAGGCTGTTCGAACGTCTACTGCTACCGATGGGATGACCATGACACGATCTATCGAAACCACTGTCGACCTGGGCATGGACGAGGCGGAGGTCGAGGTGCGCCGAGCCCTGGGCGAGGAGGGGTTCGGCGTGCTCACCGAGATCGACGTGGCCGCCACCTTGGCCGCCAAGCTGGGGGTGCAGCGAGCGCCGCTGCGCATCCTGGGGGCCTGCAACCCCGATCTCGCCCACCGGGCGCTGCAGGCAGATCCCACGGTCAGCCTGCTCCTGCCGTGCAACGTCGTGCTGGAGCCGGCCGGAACGGGGACCCGGGTCGCCGCTGCCGATCCCACCGACATGCTGGGGACCGTCGCCATCGCCGAGGAGGCGGAGGAGAAGCTGCGCCGGGTCTTCGAGCGGCTGGGCGCACTGGCCTCGCCTGGGTGAACCGGGTGCCGGGCAGTCTGGCGTGGCCCTCGTCCCGGTGACGAACCCGGCGATCCCTCCCGCACTCGCCCCACCACACCACACCACACCACCGGGGACTGCCCGGCAGCCCTTGACACCACACCACCGGGGACGGCCCGGCAGCCCTTGACACCACACCACCGGGGACCGCCCGGCGATCGGCTCAGTGGTGGAAACCGGCCCGGTGGCGCGCCCCCTGCCCGCCGTGCCGGCGGCGGAGCTCGGCGACCTCGTCGTGGACAGCGCCGGCCAGCATGGTGGCCAGGTCACGACCGAAGCCGTTGCGGACCACCACACGCAGCACGCTCATGTCGTCGAGCGCGGGTGGCATCGGGTAGGCCGGCAGCAGCCAGTTGCGGGCCCGGAGCGCCTCGGACAGCTCGTAGGCGTCGAAGGGCTCGCCATCGGCCACCGCCACGGTCACCACCGGGATGCCAAGCTCGGCGCCGACCCGGCGGAACGGGCCTCGGCGGACCAGCTCGTCCGACAACCACCCTGCCGTGTCCCGTGCCGCCTGCTGGACCGCCCGGTAGCCCTGGTGGCCGAGACGGAGGAACGAGTAGTACTGGGCCACGACCTGCGCGCCCGGACGCGAGAAGTTGAGCGCGAACGTCGGCATGTGGCCGCCCAGGTAGTCGACGTCGAAGACGAGCCCCTCGGGTAGCGCCGCCGGCTCGCGCCACACCGCCCAGCCCACGCCGGGGTACACCAGGCCGTATTTGTGCCCCGAGGCGTTGATCGACGCCACCCGGTCGAGGCGGAAGTCCCACACCAGGTCGGGATCGAGGAACGGCGCCACGAACCCACCCGACGCCGCGTCGACGTGCACCGGCACATCCGGGCCGCCCGACGCCGCCAGCCGGTCGAGCGCGGCTGCGATGTCCGCGACGGGCTCGTAGCTGCCGTCGTAGGTGGAGCCCAGGACAGCCACGACGCCGATGGTCCGGTCGTCGCAATGGGCGATCGCTGTCTCCGCCGTCAGGTGCGTGCTGTCGGGACCGACGGGGACCAGGCGGGCCTCGACGTCGAAGTAGCGGCAGAACTTCTCCCAGCAGACCTGGACGTTGGCGCCCATGACCATGTTCGGCCGGTCGTCGGGCGCTCCGGCGGCACGGCGCCGGTCACGCCAACGCCACTTGAGGGCGAGGCCGGCCAGCATGGCCGCTTCGCTCGACCCGGTCGTCGAGCACCCCGTGGCGTGCCCATGCGCCGGGGCGTGCCACAGCTCGGCCAGCATCCCCACGCACCGCCGCTCCAGCTCGGCGGTCTGGGGGTACTCGTCCTTGTCGATCATGTTCTTGTCGGCGCACTCGGCCATCAAGTCGCGGGCCTCGCGGTCCATCCAGGTCGTCACAAAGGTGGCCAGGTTGAGCCGGGAGCTCCCGTCGAGCAGCAGCTCGTCGTGGACCACCTCGTACGCCACCGACGCCGGCATCCCCTGTTCGGGCAGCCGGTTCTTCGGCACCGGGTGGGTCTCGCCGCGCTCGGCGAACTGGGGCCTGGTCTGCAGGCTGTCATCGTCGGCGGCATGTCGGTGGAGAGCCATCGCACCAGCATGGCTTGCTGCACACGGCAATGGGTGCCGGGGCCATTCCGGGCGACCCGGCCGAGGGCCGCCCCACCGGGCGGGCCTCGTCCGAAGCGGGCCTCGTCCGAAGCGGGCCTCGTCCGAAGCGGGCCTCGTCGAGCCGTGCCAGATACGGCGAGCGCCCACGCTCGTCGACGGGACGGATCTGCGGCGCGGCACTCCCCGATGGCGCTGGATCCCGACCCGACTGCAGACCTCCGTGCCAATGCAACCACTGATCGTGCCTATTGAATGTGATACAGCCGCACCAGGTGTGCCAACCTGTGCGGTGCCGACCTGTGGGGGCGGCACGGCGCGGTCGGCGCCAGCCCGGTCAGGTTCGGCCACAGGCCGGCTGGCACCTCCATGGGAGGGCCCGCCCGGCAGGACCGGAGGATCCGAGCTTGCCGGTGACCGCACGTAGCCATCCGAAGACCCGGGCCCGCGAGCCCCGGGAGAACCGACAAGGAGCTTGCACATGCCCGAAGCCGTCATCGTCGCCACCGGTCGGACTCCGATCGGCCGGGCAATGAAGGGCTCGCTGGTCAGCTGCCGACCCGACGACCTCACCGCGCTGGTGGTGAAGGAAGTGCTGGCCAAGGTGCCGCAGCTCGACCCGCAGCAGGTCGAGGACCTGATCCTCGGCAACGGCCAGCCGGCCGGGGAAGCCGGGTACAACCTCGCCCGGGTCGCTGCCCTGCTCGCCGGCGTCGACGTGCCCGGCGTGACCGTCAACCGCTACTGCTCGTCGTCGCTGCAGACCATCCGGATGGCTGCACACGCCATCAAGGCCGGCGAGGGCGACGTCTTCGTCGCCGCCGGGGTGGAGACCGTCAGCCGCTACATGCACGGCGCCGCGGACATCGGGCCGCACAACCCGCTCTTCGCCGAGGCGGAGGCCCGCACAGCCAAGCGCAGCGCGGCGTTCACCGAGCCCTGGACGCCTCTCGGCGGACTGGGTGACGTCTACATCGCCATGGGCCAGACCGCCGAGAACGTGGCCGAGGCTGAGAACGTCACCCGCGAGGAGATGGACGAGTTCGCGGCGCTGTCCCAGCAGCGGGCCGTCACCTCGCAGGGAGACGGCTTCTTCGACCGCGAGATCATCCCGGTCACCTTGGAGGACGGCACCGTCGTCACCAAGGACGACGGCCCCCGACCGGGCACGACGGTCGAGGTGCTGGCCAACCTGAAGCCAGCGTTCCGCGAGGGCGGCCGGGTCACGGCCGGCAACGCCTGCCCGCTGAACGACGGGGCAGCAGCCGTCGTCGTCATGTCCGACACCAAGGCCGAGGAGCTGGGCATCACCCCCCTGGCCCGCATCGTGTCGAGCGGCCTGTCGGCGCTCAACCCCGAGATCATGGGCCTGGGCCCGATCGAGTCGTGCCGCCAGGCGATGAAGCGGGCGGGGTTGACCATCGAGGACATCGACCTGGTGGAGATCAACGAAGCGTTCGCCGCCCAGATCGTGCCGAGCGCCAAGCACCTCGACATCCCGTGGGAGAAGCTGAACGTCCACGGTGGGGCCATCGCCCTCGGCCACCCCTTCGGGATGACCGGCGCCCGGATCATGACCACCCTCATCAACGGTCTCCAGACCACTGGCGGGCGCTACGGCATGGAGTCGATGTGCGTCGGCGGGGGTCAGGGCATGGCCATGATCGTCGAGCGCCTGTCGTAGCCCTGTCGACGTCCGCTCATGACGCCGGGGCCCGGCACCGTTCACGCGGCGCCGGGCCCCGGCACATGCCGGCATCGTGGTGCCTGGCGACCTCCCAACGGGGAGTCCGGCCACGCCGCTGGCGCGGCGCCGGTTCGCCGGAGCGGTCAGGCGGTCAGGCCCCCGTCGACGGACAGCACCGCACCGGTCGTGTAGGCCGACTCGTCGGAGGCGATGAACGCGATCGACGCCGCGACCTGGTCGGGGGTGCAGAACCCCATGCGGCTCGTCAGCCGTTGCAGGTGCCGAGGGTCGACCCCCTCGGGGAGCTCTACCGAGCCCGACTTCGGTGCATGCACGCCCCCTGGTGCCACCACGTTGCAGCGGATGCCACGGTCCGCGTACTCGACGGCCAGCGCCTTGGTCATCATGACCAGGCCGCCCTTGGACGCGCATTCGGCCGCCGCGTACGCCGCGCCCATCAACCCGGTGTTGGATGCGACGTTCACGATGCTGCCGCCGTGGGGATGCAGCATGTGCGGCACCGCGGCCCGGATCATCAGGAAGGGGCCGGTCAGGTTGACCGCCAGCATGCGCTCCCAGCGGCTTAACGGCATGTCGGCGGTGTGGAAGAACCCGCCGATGCCGGCAACGTTGCACAGGACCGCCGGCCGCCCGAGGGTGTCCGCCACACGGTCGACGGTGCGCCCGACGGCGTGCTCGTCGGTGACGTCACAGACGTAGGCGGACGCGGAGCCACCGAGGATCGACAGGGCCTCGACGGTCAGATTGAGCTCGTCGCCCCGCACGTCGAGGCAGGCGACAGCGGCACCCTCGCTGGCCAGGCGGATGGCCGTAGCCCGGCCGATCCCTGATGCCGCCCCGGTCACGATCGCTGTCCGGCCGTCGAACCGGCGCTTCACCATCGCTGGCTGCTCGCTCACGGCGACCTCCCGTCGTCCAGCGGTCGCAGACAGCGCGGCCGCCCCCGCATTGTGCCACCACACCCGCCCACTCCACGGGCTCTGTCGCCACCGATCGTCCACCGTGGCCGCACCAGCATGCAGCCTCAGGCACGGGCCGCGGTCCGGCCACCAGGATGTTTTGACAGTCACTGCCACTTGTCATAGCATGCCTCCCATGAGCACCCCCTGCCGGATCCGCCGCCCATGACACCGCCCCTGGACTTGAGCGCCGCCGACATCCTCGACCCGCCCGTCCCTCCGGGCGGCGCCACCGCCCGCCCCACGCGCGGCCATCCCGGATGGACTCTGGTCGCCGTCGCCCTCGGCGTGATGATGGTGGGCTTGGACGGCACCGTCGTCTCCATCGCCAACCCGTACATCGCCCGGTCGCTGCACGGGTCCCTCCCCGACCTGCAGTGGGTGACCAACGCGTACCTGCTCGTGCTCGCCGTGCTGCTCATCCCCATGGGCTACCTGGGCGACCGCTTCGGGCGGAAGAAGGTGTTCCTGGTCGGCGTCACCGGCTTCGCCCTCATGTCGCTGAGCGTGGGACTGATCGGCTCCATCGCGGGCGTCATCGCCTTCCGAGCCCTGCAGGGGGTGTTCGGCGCCATGTTGATGCCCAACTCGCTCGCCATCATCCGCAAGACCTTCCCGCCCGAAAAGCTGAACGGCGCCGTCGGGATCTGGGGCGGGGCGACCGCCATCTCGGTGGCGGCCGGCCCCATCGTCGGGGGGCTGCTGGTGCAGCACGTGTCCTGGGAGTCGGTGTTCTACGTGAACGTCCCCGTCGGTCTGGTGGCCCTGGTGATCGGCGGGCTGCTCCTCGCAGAAAGCCGGATCGAGAAGCTGGGCCGGTTCGACAGCCTCGGCCTGGGCCTGCTCGGCGTCGGGTTGTTCGGCATCGTTTTCGGCCTCATCAAGGCGTCGGCGTGGGGCTGGACCGATGCTCGCACCCTGGCGCTCCTGGCAGGCGGCGTCGGCGTGCTGGCACTGTTCGCCCTCGCCGAGACGAAGACCGCCGAGCCGCTGCTGCCGATGCGCCTGTTCCGGCGGCGATCGATCACCTTCGGCACCATCACGGTGCTTCTCGGCTTCTTCGCCCTGTTCGGGGTGCTCTTCTTCGTCACCCTCTACTTGCAGAACGTCCACGGCTACGACCCGGTGCAGGCCGGGGTGCACATGCTGCCGCTCACCGCCGTGTTCGTGGTCGCCTCGCCGCTCGGCGGCGTGCTCAACCAGCGCTTCGGACCCCGTCTGGTCGTCCCAGTCGGCATGCTCATGGTCGGAGTCGGGCTGCTGCTGCTGCTGTCGCTGCAGCCGCAGTCGAGCTATGTCCACCTGTGGCCGGCGTTCGTGCTGGTGGGCACCGGCGTCGGCATGGTGATCGTCGCGTCGTCGGACGCGATCGTGGCCAACGCCCCCGAAGACGACGCCGGAGTTGCCGGCGGGCTGCAGTCGACCGCCCTGCAGCTTGGCGGCGTCCTCGGGACCAGCATCCTCGGTTCGCTCCTCGTCACCCGGGTGGGCTCCACGCTGCTCGGTTCGCTGGTCGCCGCCGGCGTGCCGAGCGATGTCGCCTCGCAGTTGCAGCCAGCAACCGGGCTCGTCGCCCAGGGAGCGGTGCCGCAGGTGGCCGGTGTGCCTGCGCCCCTGCAGCACGCCATCGCCGCCGGCGCCCACCACGCCTTCATGAGCGGCCTGCACATCGCCATCCTGGTGGCGGCGGTGGCAGCATTCGTTTCGGCCGCGCTGGGGCTGCTGCTGCAGCGCTCCGCAGCATCCGACGGGGCGTCGGTAACGGTCTTTTGAGAGGCGCGGCAGACCAGGAATTCGGGCATCCAGGCGAGCAGCGCAAAACGGAGGAGGACATGCGGGCTGGAGCGCCTGCACGACGACAACGACGCGATGCGACGCCGAAGGGTCGACGAGCCCGGCGTGCCTATCCGCCGGACCCCTAAGGTTCCGGGACGGGGAAGCGGGCGGGAGAAGGGGAACCACCACGTGAGCCGACAGTCCAGCACGCACCGGGCACACCCGTTGGAGAGCTGGCCCCGGCCGTCGGGACCAGCCGACCACGGCACGCCGTCAACGCAGGCCGTGGCTGCCGGCCTCACCGAACCAGCCGAGCTCGGCACGGCACCATCGCAGCCCGAGGCCACCGGGCCAACCGACACCGCCGAACCAGCCGGCCTCCGCGAGCGCAAGCAAGCCCGCATGCGCGCGCAGATCAGGGCCGTTGCCGGCCGGCTGTTCGAGTCGCGTGGTTTCGACGCAGTGACAGTCGAGGACATCTGCGCCGAGGTCGACGTGTCACCCCGCACGTTCTTCCGCTACTTCCACAACAAGGACACGCTCGTGTTCGAGGGGATCCGTTCCCGCCTGGAGCAGGTGGCAGCCGCATTCGCCAGTCGCCCGCCATCCGAGGACGAGTTCACCGCCCTGTGCCAGGCGCTGCTGAGCGTGGCCGGCGACCCCGGCTACGAGCGCGAGCACCTGTGGGTGTACCAGCAGCTGCGCTCGTCGCCGGCGCTGCTCGGCGCCAGCCTGCAGCAGTACCGGATGTTCCAGGACGAGCTGGTGAAGATGATGACGGACCGCTCACCCGGCACGTGCACCGTCACCGTCGCCAGGCTGCTCACCGCAGTGGCCTTCGGGGCGCTGAACGCCACGCTCGACGGATGGGTCCTGCAGCCCGACAGGCCCTTGGAGCCACAGCTCCGAGTGGCGCTGCATGCCGTACGCCACGGCGTACGCGCCATCGTCGGGCTCGACAGCGACGGGAGCGACCACACCGGCAACGACCACACCGGCAACGACCACACCGGCAACGACCACACCGGCAACGACCACACCGGCAACGACCACACCGGCAACGACCACACCGGCAACGACCAGCCGAAAGCGGTGCG
>JAKAYQ010000210.1 GCA_021826725.1 Actinomycetes bacterium | reverse complement strand
CCGTCGGTGCACCATGAGCCCATGGCCAGCGTCACGCCATCGTCAGGCACCGGATCGGCGTCAGGCGCGCATGCGGGTGCGGGTATGTCGCCGAGAGCGAGTGCGGGTGCAGGGATGTCGCCGAGAGCGAGTGCGGGTGCAGGGATGTCGCCGAGAACGGGAGCGGGTATGTCGCCGAGAGCGAGTGCGGGTGCAGGGATGTCGCCGGGAGCAGACGGGCCGTCGGCCGCCGGGACGGACGCCGACCCGTCCCCGGCAGCTGCCCGTCGTGGGCGCCATGCGAAGCGCACACCCGCTCCGCTGGCGGAGGATGCATTGACGATCGGCATCGTGGCACCGCCGTGGCTTCCCGTCCCGCCGCCCGCCTACGGCGGGACCGAGAACGTGCTGGATGTGCTCGCTCGGGGCTTGGCGGCAGCGGGCCACCGCGTGGTGCTGTTCGCGTCGGGCGACTCCACCTGCCCGGTCGAGCGCCGGTGGTTCCATCCGGTGGCGGTCGGCGTCGGTCGGGGCGGCGTTGCCGACGAGGCGTGCCAGGTGGTCGAGGCCTACCGGGCACTGCGCGACATCGGCGTCGATGTCGTGCACGACCATACCTTGGCGGGGCCGCTGTACGCGTACGGTCTCGGTGGACCGCCGGTGGTGACCACCAACCACGGGCCGTTCGGGCCCGAGCTGCTTCCCGTCTACCGCGCCGTGGCGGACCGGATCGGCATCATCGCCATCTCGCACCACCAGGCATCCACCGCAGGCGGATTGCGGTTGGCCGGTGTCGTCCACCACGGTCTGGACGTGGAGCGGGTCCCGGTCGGCGCCGGCCGGGGCGGTTACGCGCTCTTCCTGGGGCGTATGCACCCGGACAAAGGGATCGACGTGGCCATCAGCGCGGCCAGGGCCGCCGGGATGCCGCTTCGGATAGCAGCGAAGATGAGCGAGCCGGCGGAGCGCCGCTACTTCGACGACACGATCGCCCCGCTGCTCGGGGGGGACGTCACCTTCGTCGGGGAAGTGGACTGGGCGGGGAAGGTCGCGCTCCTTGGTGACGCCTGCTGTCTGCTCAACCCGGTGCAGTGGGACGAGCCCTTCGGCATGGTGGTGGCCGAGGCGCTCGCCTGCGGCACCCCGGTGGTGGCGTCGGACCGGGGCTCGCTTCCCGAGCTGGTGGACCACGGGCGGACTGGGTTCGTCTGCCCCGATCACGATGCGCTCGTGACTGCGCTGCACGCTGTCACGGCACTTGACCGCGCACAGTGTCGGCTCGACGCCGAGACACGCTATTCTTCGCAGCGCATGGTCGAGGAGCATGTGCGCATCTACCGCCGGGCACTCCAGGACCTTGCCAGGTCCCGGAGCGAGGCGGCATGGGGCGTGGACGGTGGGAGCCGGCGTCGTGTCGCCGAACCGGTGACGGGCAGGGCCGCGGCCGAGGTGCGGCGGGGTCGGCAGCGCGAGATGCGTCCAACGTCGGGTGGCAGGCCCGTGGTCCCCGCTCCGTCGTGATCGAGGCGCCGCCCGGCTTTGGGTGGCAGCACCCCGGCGACGACACGGCCGGTCCCAAGGCGCCAGGGGTCGGCGCGGGACCAATTCGTGCGGGGCTGGCCGGCCGCGACGAGCGGCTCGGTGCCCAGGTGCCGATGTCCCGCCAGCTCGCCGATGCCGTGCCGGGGATGACGATGATGCTCGTCGACCGGGACCTCCGGGTCCTGGTTGCCGCCGGAGGGGGCTTCGCCCGGGTTGGCTTGGTCGCTGCGAACGTCGAAGGTGCCCCGCTCGACGCAGCGGTCGCCTCCCACCGGGTGGTAGAGGTCCGGCGTCGCTGCGAGGCCGCCCTGGGCGGGATGCCGTCGGTCGAGGACCGGGTCGAACGTGACGGCAGCATCTTCTGGGTCCGCTACCTGCCGGTGGACGTCGTCGGATCTGAGGAGCGCTACGCCCTGGTGGTGAGCCAGGACATGACCGAGCGTGACCAGGCCCGGCGCGCACTCGAGCGCAGCGAAGCGGCCTATGCCGCCGTCTTCGAGCAGTCCGTGGTCGGCAATGTCCTGGTCGGGCTGGACGGCCGCCTCGTTCGGATGAACGCGGCGTTCTGCACGATGCTGGGCCGCTCCCCGCACGAGCTGGAGGGCTTGGGCTGGCCCGACATCACCCACCCCGACGATGTGGCGGACAATGCTCTCAAGGCCGCCGACCTGCTGAGCGGAACGCGCTCGTCGATCATCCTGGAGAAGCGGTTCGTGCACGCGTCGGGGCGCCCGGTCGACGTCATCATGGGCGTCACCCTGGTCCGCGATGAGCACGGCAGCCCGCTGCACCTGCACTCGCAGATCGTCGACGTGTCCGAGCTGCGCGCATCACAGGAGGAGCTGCGCCGGCTGGCCTCCACCGACGTGCTCACGGGGCTCCCCAACCGCCGCGCGACGCAGCTCGCGCTCGAGGAGCACTGCGCGGACCACGTGGGCCGGCGTCCGGCAGGGGGCGTCATCCTGCTCGACCTCGACCGGTTCAAGTCCATCAACGACACCCACGGGCACGGGGCGGGGGACGAGGCGCTGCGGGCGGTGGCCGGCCAGTGGCGCCAGCAGCTGCGCCGCGGTGACCTCCTCGGCCGGATCGGAGGCGACGAGCTGCTGGTGCTGCTCCCGGACGCCACCGCGGCCGAGGCTCGGGTGGTGGCCAGCGCCCTGGTCGCACCGGTCGTCACCGGCAGGGGGAACGAAAAGGTGACCGCGTGTGCCGGTGTGGCGATGCTCCAGGCGGGTGACGACGGTGCGGCGTTGGTGGCGCGTGCCGACCGGGCCCTGCTCGCGTCCAAGGCCGTGGGACCAGGGACGGTGACGGTCGCCTGAGCCCGGTGCTCGTCACCGTCTTGCCGGACCGGTCCGCGGCGTGCGCCGGGTGCCGGTCAGCGCAGGGTCTCTGCAGCGGCGGCGAGCTCCTCACGGAAGTCCGGATGGGCCACGGCGGCCAGGGCCCGGGCCCGCTCGCGCACGGTGAGCCCACGGAGCCGGGCGGCTCCGTGCTCGGTGACCACCACGTCGAGGTGGTGGCGAGGGGTGGACACCACCGCACCGGCCGGCAGCTCGGCCACCAGTCGGGACCGCACCTCGCCGGCCACGGTGACCGTCGACGACAGGCAGACGAGCGAGTGGCTGTCGAGACGCAGCTCGGTCCCCGACACGAAGTCCTCGTGCCCGCCGACTCCCGAGACCTGCATGCCGGCGATGTGGTCGGCCGCGACCTGGCCGTAGAGGTCGACGGCCAGGGCACCGTTCAGGGAGACCATCGAGCGGTTGCGCCCGATGATGTCGGGGTCGTTCACAGCCTCGACCGGAAGGAAGGCCACGTCGAGATTGCTGTCGAGCCACCGGTACAGCTCGGCCGAGCCGAGTGCGAACGTGGTGACCGAAACGCCCTCGTACACCCCTTTGGACCGGTTGGTGACCTTGCCGGCCTGGTGCAGCCGGCGGAGGCCGTCGGTGAACATCTCACTGTGGATGCCGTAGTCGCCGCCCTGGCCCTCGGCCAGCCTGCTCGCAACCATGTTGGGCACCGCGCCGATCCCCGTCTGCAGGGTGGCGCCGTCGTGCACGAAGCTGCTGGCCACAGCGGCGATCGCCCGGTCGACCTCGGTCGGCTCGGGCTCGACCAGGACGAACGGCTGGTGGTCGGCCTCGACGACGATGTCGGCCAGGCCCAGCGGGATGCGGTTCGCCCCCGGCGGGAGGCCGCTCGTCCGGGGCAGGTTGGGGTTGACCTCCAGCACCAGCAGGCGGTCGGGATCCCGGCCAGCTGCCAGCAGCTCGTCCATCGTCCCGCCGACGTGCAAGGAGAGGTTGACGGTGCTGTCGGCGTCCGGCGCGCCCTGGGCGGCTACGACCCGGGGCCGGAACGCCTGCAGGATCGGCCGGAACTGGCGGAAGCCGCCCGGCACGTGCTCGACACGGTGGCCGCCGGCTTCGAGCACTCGCTCCGCCGGACCGAAGAAGCCGCTGCGGTAGGACACGCCGGGCCGGGTGAACAGCTCGTACAGGTCCAGCAGCAGCGCCCCGCCCACGACGAGGTCCTCCCAGTCCTGGCGGCGGCCGAGCGCCTGCAGGAACGCGTGGGGGATGCCCGGGCCGAGGCCCAGGCCCAGGGTGTCGCGGCGCTGGACTGCGGCCGAGGCCTCGTCGGCGGTCATCGATGCGGCGGTCACGGCGCATTGTGGCCGAGCAGGTTCGGTAGGCGCAATGCGCAGCGTTCCCGCCGGCGAGCAGCCGGCTCGACATGCGGCCTGCCGCTGGTGGCCAGCACCGCCCAAGGGACCTTCGACCCTTTCGGTGCCGTGTGCGACGAACCTACGGTCATTGGCGGGGCGCAGGGTCGTTGGTCATCGCGGTCGCGGCGTCCGGTCCGGTGCGAAGCCGGTCCGGTTGGCTGTGGTACCGGTGCCGCGGTCCGTGCCCCGACGTGCGAGCGCCGGCCCGAGGAGCACCGAAATGCTGACGTTGAACCCCACACGAGCCCCGAGCGTCCCCGGCCCTGGAGGTGCCGGCAGCCGGCCGACAGCGAGCGGGATCGTCGCCGCCGTCGCGGCCGAGCGAACCGCGCTGGTGCGGTACGCCAGCCACATGACGGGCAGCGAGCCCGAGGGCGCCGCCTTCGCCGGTCGCGTCATCGACCACGCCCTGGAGCGGTCGGACCGGCTGGCCGACGGTGCCGACACCCGCGCATGGCTCTACCAGATCGCCTATCACCTGGTGGTCGAGGACGGTCGGCACCACGAGTCGGAGGTATCGCTCGGTGGGACGGAACGCCTGTGGCGCGACGGTGCGTACGGAGTCGACGTGGGCACGGTGGTGGAGCGGTCCGCAGCAAAGGCCGCCCTGGGGGATGCCGTGCTGCGCCTGCCTGTGCACTACCGCAACGTCGTGGTCCTGCACGACGCGCTCGGTTGGTCGGTGGAGGAGATCGCCGGCATGCTCGGCGTGGCCGCCCCCGCAGCCCGTGATCGCCTGCGGCGAGCCCGCATGATGCTGGTGAGCGCATTGGACGACAGGCCCGACGGCTCGGAGGACCTGGACCCGCCGCTCAGCTGCGCCGATGCACGGACGTTGGTCAGCTGGCTGATCGACGACGAGCTGGGTGCGGGGGAGCGGGTCGAGCTGGCGATGCACCTGGCGGACTGCCCGACGTGCTCGTCGCTGCACCAGGCGCTCGTGGCCGTCAGCGGAGCGCTGGGCGGCGCGGCGAGTCGCCCAGGCAGGTCCGGTCCCCCGCCACGCAGCCTCGGGGGCTCGGGTGACGGCTCTGGTGACGTCGGGCCCACCGGCACAGTACGAGGCGCGAGCCGGCCGGGTGGTCCGGTGGCCGCCGGCCCTGTGGGGCCGCCAAGCGGCAGTCGCGGCTGGCGGCAACGGCCCGGCCGGTGAGCCGGCCGCCACTGCCCGACGCACCCGTGCCTGCGCTGCCCGTCGGCCTTCAGGAGGTGCGGCGGGTCGTCGCCGTCGTCGCTCATCCCGACGACGAGAGCTTTGGGCTCGGCGGCGTCATCTGCCTGCTCGTCGACCACGGCATGACCGTGGACGTGCTGTGCCTGAGCCAGGGCGAGGCGAGCACCCTCGGCGTAGATCG
>JAKAYQ010000209.1 GCA_021826725.1 Actinomycetes bacterium | reverse complement strand
CCGGGCCCGGAGACGGACGCCCCCGGGCTCGGCGACGGGATTCGTCACCGGACCGGTCCGTGCGCCGCGGCGCCATGGCGTGTCGGGTCCCCGGCGTTCCGCGATCAGGCGCCCGACGGCGACCCGCACAGCGGATGCGCAGCAGCGCCCACCAGCAACGCGACCAAGCTGTCGGCCAGCTCGACGGTCCCGGCGGCAACCAGGGCGCGGCGCGCCGACGGCTGCAACACGACCAGGTCGTCCCCGGACAGCTTGCCACCAGGCACACCGCCACGAGAGACCGTGCCAGCCGGCACGCCGCCACCTTGTGCACTGTCCACGCTCCGCACCGCGGCGCCCGCCTCTCGGCACACGAGCATGCCGCCGAGGTAGTCCCACGGAGCCAGATGTGCGCCGCCGCACACGGCGAACGCGTCGACACGCCCGTCGGCGACCGCACACAGGTCGAGCGCTGCCGCCCCGAAGGCTCGGAACTGGGCCCAGCCCAGGTGGCGATCGGGGTAGCCGGTGAGCGCCACGATGGCGGAGCCCATCGCTGTGACCCGGCGAGGCTCGATCCGCACGCCGTCACGGCGCGCCCCGGTGCCCCGGATCGCCTCGTACCGCTCCCCGGTCGCCTGGTTGGCCACCACAGCCACGAGCGGGCCCTCGCCGTCGACCACGCAGATGCTGGTCGCGTACCACGGGATGCCGTGGGCGGCGTTCGTCGACCCGTCGACCGGGTCCACCACCGCCATGAGCGGCGATTCGGACCGGTGCAGGCCGCTTTCCTCGGACAACACGCCGAGGCCGGGTCGATCGAGGACAGCCAGCGCAGCTGCGTCCGCCACCAGGTCGATGGCGTACTGCCCGGCCCGCTCCCCTGCAGGGGACCAATCGCCCACGCCGGCGACGGCGGTGGCAACCGCGTCCACCACGTCGTGGCAGGTCGTCAGGAGTGCAGACACGTCAGGCACCCGATGACCCTACCGGTCTCCCGCCCGGCGGGCTTACTCACGAGCCCGCCGGGCGGCCTGGCCCGGACTTGACCCCACCTTCGATGCCGAGAGCCCGCTGCCGAGCCGTTAGGCTCTGCCAACTGTGGCCGTGATCGACGTCGCCGGGTACGTTGCCGACCTCAAGGACCACTCGGTGGACCATGGCTTCCACGTCCACGACGAGCGGCACTTCGTCGAGACCTACTCGCTCCGCCAGACCTGGGAGGTCGACCTCCATCCCGAGGAGGGATGCGGGGGCCCGCTCGACCTGCACCTCGCGCTCGAAGTCGAGCCGAGGGTGCTCCTGTCGTTCGAGGACGCCGTCGTCGACCTGCCCGAGGAACAGGAGCCCCCGGACGAGTTCCACTTTCCGTTGACCTTCACCTGGGCGCTCCCCCCGCTCCCCCACGGCCCGGACCTCCTCCGCCTGACGATGGACCTGGCCGGCGTCGGCGGTGTCGACCTGCCGCTCGAGGTGTCCGCCATCGACTCCTTCCCGTCGGCCACCGATGCGCCCGAGCGGCGATTGTCCATCGTGGCCCGCTACCCGGTGTCGTTGGCCAGGATCCTGGCTGGCGAGGAGCTCCTCTGCGACATCTTCGACCGGTGCCTGGCGGTCAGCCAATTCCTGCTGGACTCGGCGCCGGCTTGGCTCGACGGATGAGGATGCGGGCTGGTCGCCTGCTCCTGACCACAGGGTCGCTCGTCGCCCTGGCCGCGGTCCTCAGCTCCTGCTCGAGCGGCGCTGCCCTCGCGCTCGCCCGTCACTCGTGCGTCCACGTCGAGCGGTCGATCAGCCTGTATGAGCGCTCGCTGCACGCCCCGACCCCGGCCCTGGCCGCCGCCGGCTACCAGGCTGCCGTCGCCCAGCTCGAGCTGGCCCAACCCGACGCCGCCACCGCCGCCGGCCAGGACGGCCAGTGGCAGGCGTTGATGACCACCGTCAGCGAAAGCCCCCGGGTGCCGCTCGGGCTGCTGGTGCATGCGCTGGGCGCCCAGTGCGCCGTAGCCCAATCACCTGGCGGCAACGGGCTGTAGCGATCCAGCGCGTGACAGAGCACGTCAGCAGGCTCGCCGGACCCACAACTCCAGCCCCGTCGCCATCGCCATCGCCATTCCCGGCGCCGATCCCGGCGCCATCGCCACGCCCAGCGCACCAGCGTTATCGCCTGCACCCCACGGATCCCGACACCTCACCGGCGCCTCCCTCGTGACCGTGTTCACGAGGCTTCAGAGACTCGTCAGCCGCGCCGATCACAACAGAGGTGGCTCCTTCGCGGCAGCACAGCCGGACGCTCCGGCACCTGCTGCGTTGCCGCCGGGCCGGGCACCTCGTGATCCGGCGAGCCAGCGGAACGAGATAGCGATACCCACTCGACGATCGAGTTGGCGGCGGACGGGAATGCCATGACCACCAGGACCGGAAGACGATAGTGGTGCCGGCGATTGGCCCGGTGCCGGCCGGTCACCGCTCTTCCTCGGCCCTCGCTGCGACCGTGCCGCCGTCCGATCCATCACCCGATGCAGCCGAACCGGCGGACTGGGTGTTCCCGGCGAGCTGGCGGCGCAGCGGGCTGGCGTGGTGGGTGACGGCGACCGCGGCGGCTGCCGGGCTGGTCGCCACCGTCCATACGGGATTGCCGTTCCAGGTGGAGCTGGTGCTGTCCGCTGGCCTGTTCACCATCCCGGCTCTGGCGGTCTCGCGCCTGCTGGTGCGGCGCAGCCACCCGTCGCTGCGAGGCACGTGGTGGGCCTGGCTGTACGGGCTTCGCTGCTTCTTCGTCTTCGGCTACCTGTCCGCGGTCGTGAAGTTCGCCGAATGGCTGATGGGCCACCCACCAGGCACCGCCGCATGGGCCACCACCCGGCTGGTGGCCGGAGTGTTCGGAGCCGCCGCGCTGGTCTGCTGGGGATTGGTGATCCGCGACACGCTGCGCAACGGCATGGGCGGGCGCGACCGGTCGGAGATCGCCATCGACCTCGTGATGGCGGCAGTGGTCGTGAGTGGGCCCGCGCTGTCCTTCAGTGCGTCGTTCGTGCCGCAAGCGATCAGCCCGGTGGAGTCGGCCCTGGTGAAGCTCGGCCCCCTCGCCGCCGCCTTCGGCATCGTCGCCGGGATCTTCTGGTGCGCCCACGTACTGATGCTCTTGCGCGACACGGCCGGGCTCCGGGCGATGTCGGTCGACGGGCTGGACCTGGTGACGGTGACGGTGGCGTTGGCCGCGTCGCCGCTGATCGCGCTGGTGCCGGCACTGGCGCACCACCAGGCGGTCCTGTGGCTGACGCTGCCGTTCGTGTTCCTGGCCGCGGTCCTCCCCGGCGTTGCCTGCGGAGCGCTGATGCTGATGGCACGCGTCGCGGCGCGCGACCGGCGCACTGCCCGGTGGCTGCTGGCGTTCCTCGTCGTGTCCGTCGGCGACCTGTGGGCGCAGGTGGCCATGGCCCTGGCACGGTACCGGCTGCCGGCCGTGCCGTTCATCGTCGCCGGCTGCGCCAACTTCGGCCTCTTCCTGATCCTGCCGCTGGTCGAGCAGCGCCGGCGGATCGACGGGCTCGGCCGGCTCGCCCCCACGGCCCAGCTCAGACGGTGGGACATCGTGCCGGCTGTGGCCGCTGCCAGCGTGCTCGGCCTGCTGGCCCAGCTCGACCTGGGTGCCGGATCCGGCCCCGGACCCGGAATCGGGATCGCAGGTGCGTTGTGCGTGCTGGTGCTGCTCGGGTCGGCCCGCCACTACGCCAACGTCCGAGAGACCCGGCGCCTGCACCGGCAGGTCGTGCAGATGACCGCAGAGCTGTACTCCCAGTCCCGGGTGGACCCGCTGACCGGGCTGGGCAATCGCAGGACGCTCATCGAACGGTTCCCGCAGATCGCCGCGTCGTGCGCCCGCACCGGGCGTCCGTTGTCCGTGGCCATGATCGACCTCGACGACTTCAAGCTGTTCAACGACCGGTACGGGCATCTCGCCGGCGACGACGTGCTGAGCGACCTGGCCCGCCTGGTCCGGTCGGTGCTGCGCGACGAGGATCTCGCAGCCCGGTTCGGCGGCGAGGAGATCTGCCTCGTCCTACCTGGCGCCGAGCCGGAGCACGGCGCAGCGGTGCTCGAGCGGCTGCGCCGGGACCACGGCGCCATGCAGGACGCCAGCCGGTGGAACGCGTCCCAGGCCGGCCGCCAGCCGACCGCTACCCAGCCGACTGCCACCCAGCCGACCGCCACCCCGGCGTTCGTCATGCCCGTCGGAGTCGGCATCCGCACCGGCGTGGTTGCTTCTGCCGGCACGGTCCCCGCCCAGCACGGCGGGGTCCCGGCCGGCGCCGCTGTCTCTGAGCGCGGCACTCGCCGCTCCGTCGGCGTTACCTTCGCTACCGGCTCGTTCCCCGGCGACAGCCCCCCGAGCCCGAGACCGATGGCGGGCAGCTCTGCCCCTGTGACGCCGACCGAGCCGTCCACGCCGGGAGCGGTGACGTTCTCCGCCGGTGTCGCCCGGTGGCGGCCCGGCGAGCAACTCGACGACGTCCTGCGCCGGGCCGACGCCGCCTGCTACGCGGCCAAGGCTGCGGGCCGGGACCGGATCGTCGTCGACCTGTCCGAAGACCGCGTCCGCTGACCTCGGCCGGCGCCGGCCCTCGGGCAGCTCCCCGGTCGGCACCCTCAGGGTGGGCGCCACGCTCGACCCGGCCGCGGATCATCGCCCTCCCGATGCCCCCGCACCGTCCGACGGCATCTCCAAACGGCACAGCCCGTCCCCGTCCCCGTCGCCTCCGCCACCCGTCCCTGAACCCTTCCGCGACCGGTGTGACGGGGTAGTGGCGTGCTGGCGTGACCGTCCGGCAGCACGGTGACCCAGCAGCACGGTGACCCAGCAGCACGGTGACCCAGCAGCACGGTGACCCAGCAGCACGGTGACCCAGCAGCACGGTGACCCAGCAGCACGGTGGCGCGGGCAGCGTGGCCGCGTCGCGAACCAGCGGCGCGCGCCTGCGGGTAGCCCCGGTCAACCTGTCGGTCGACCGGTCAGCGAAGCGCACCGCTGCGTCACAGCCAGCACGGGCCCCACGAGCCCGGCTCCCACGACCGGCGTCTGCGAGCACTGCGACCATCGAGATACCCCGGCACCGGTGCGGCCCGGGAGACCACCCATCCCGTGGCCGAACTGGTCAGAACGTGGACCCGGTGTCGGTGGTGGGGTTGGCGCCCGCCGGCAGGGAGGCGATCATGTTCGCCTGAAGCTGCGAGTAGGAGATGCGGCCGGTCCCGGTGCTGAACGTGCCGATGGCCGCCGGGACGACACCGCCGATCGATGGTGTCGTCCATTCGGAGGAGCCACCGCCCCCGCCGCAGGCAGACGAGCTGGTGCCGCCGGTCCCGCCGTTGTAGCCGCCGCCACCGCCGCCGCCGGCCACAGGGTCTCCCGACGGCGCATAGGTCCCCTGGTAAGACGCCGACGACGTGGCGTACCCGAACGGCTCGCCGCTGGAGCCCGCCGCCGTGCCGGCCTCCGCGTAGCTGCCCATGGCTGCCGACGACGACGAGCCACCGCCTGCCCCCGACCCGCTGCCGGTGCTGCTCCCCCAGGTGCCCGACGTGCCGGTGTCGCCCGACCAGCCCTCCCCCACCGAGCCGTTGCCCTGGGCCTGCTGGGTGCCCGACGCC
>JAKAYQ010000208.1 GCA_021826725.1 Actinomycetes bacterium | reverse complement strand
TCTCACCGACGCCGAGGTCGCCCGGATCGTCGTCGACGAGGGCCGGGCGATCGGCGTCGTCCTGGCCGACGGCACCGAGATCGGCGCTCGGCGCCTGGTGGCATCGACGGTGGACGTCGAGCAGACGCTCCTTCGGATGCTGCCCGAGCAGACCCTGCCTGCCGAGTTGCAGGAGTCGGTGGAGCACGACCTTCTCCACCAGCCGTTCAGCCTCTTCTCGGTCCACCTCGCCATGCAGGAGCCGCCCCACTACGACGCGGCCGCCTTCGATCCGGACGTCGACCAGGCGTGGGTGGTGAACCTGGGCTGTGCCTCCACGGAGCAGCTCAACGCCGACTGGCGCTCGGTCCGCTCGGGAAGGCTCGCCGACGTGTGCCGCCCGAACGCGGCTGTGAACACGCTCTTCGACCCGACCGACGCACCTTCAGGCCAGTACACGGGCCTGCTGCGCCAGGTCGCCCCGTACTCGCTCGCCGGGAGTGGCCCGGCGGCGTGGGACGACATCGGGCGCTGGTACGCGCGGCAGTGCATCACCACCTGGCAGCGGTTCGCTCCGAACCTCGCCGGCGACGCCATCCTCGACTGGGTGCCGTACACACCGGCTGACATCCCGCGCAAGCTCGTCAACATGGTGCAGGGGGACTGGATGATGGGTGAGGTCAGCCTGCGCAACATGCTGGACCGCCGCCCGCTGCCCGAGCTGGCGCAGTACCGGACGCCGGTCGACGGTCTCTACCTGGCCGGCTCGACCCAGCATCCCCACGGGTACGTCACGTTCGCTCCGGCCTACAACGCACTGCAGGTCATCGCCGAGGACCTGGGGCTCCCCCCGTGGTGGCGCGCGGTCTGATAGCGGCACCGGGCGTGGTCCCAGACGTCGCCGACGAGGCAGCCGGCATGGCGCCGATGGCGGCTGCCTGCTCCGGGACACCTGGCCGGTTCCCGGGCTCGGGCCCGAGTCGCCGCCGGGCGCCCGGCTGCGTGGTGCTGCGCTCCGTGGACCGGGACCTCGCGGTCACCGTCGCCTTCGTGACCCCACGCTCACACCAGCCTCAGGCGCTGGCGGCCTCCTGCGACTCGCTCGGGGCGGTGGTGGACGCCGGGGCCAGTGCCGCGAGCTCGTCCGTTGAGATGGGATACCCGTCCGGGTACCGGTGGCGTACCTGGTCTCCGAGGTCCGGGCTGTCGGTCGCCACGCACCGGCGGGTTGCGCCATCGAGGACGCGGAGCACGACGGCCACAAAGGATCGCTCGGCGTCGCTCTCGGCGCCTAGCAGCGGCGCCGCCAGGTCGACCGCCCGAACCATGGAGGCAGCGTGGGCCCGCCACAACTCGGCCTGCTGCGCGTCTGTCTCGGCTGCCGCGTACCGCATCCAGGCGGCTCGCTGGTCGTGTCCGGCTCCTGCCAGGGTCGACCCGCCGAGCACCCCGGGCCAGGCGGGCCTTCCGATCGGCTCGGGCTTCGTGCCGGCCGCCGCGATGTCCAGCACCATCATGCCGTTCACCGCTTTCCACCAGGCTGAGCCGCCGCTGTCCGCCACCCGGCCACTGTCTATCTCCCACGCCAGGAAGTCGACCAGTGCACGTCCGAGCCCGGGACCCGTCCGGGCCGACCCCGGATGGTGGGCGAAGAACGTCGTGAAGACGTCTCGACGTTCGGCGACGCTGAGGCGTAGCGCCACACCGAGGATCACTTCGCGTTGGACGGGCCCGTGGGCTGGGCGGTCTGCGGTCCCGGGGACGGACCGATCGGTCACTCGTCGACCAAATAGAGCATGCCGTTGGGGTCCGACGCAGCCAGGACGCCGGTGGCATAGCGCCGACCGGCCGGCTCGCCTGGGCCCGGGACGATCCCTGCGACGGCGAGCGACGGGGACCACACCGACACCATGGCCCGGTCGAGCAGCTCCCACATGGCGTCGATGGGCTCCCCGGTGTCGGGGTCGGCCGGGACGACGTGCATGTTCGGGACCGGGATGCCAGCGGCCTCTTCGAGATACCAGCTCGGGTGTGCCGACAGCACCGGCCCGGTCTCCGCAAGCCCGAACATGGTGAGCACGCCAGTGCCCGAGCTCCCGGCGACAGCCCGGCGCTCGTCGGGATCGAACGGCCCGTCCACGGTGGCGACGAGCCAGCGACCTGTGCTGCTCGCTCCGCCGCGGCGTCGCCGCCCGCCGCCGGACCACGTCGCGGCCGCGTCGGCGAGCGATGCCGCGGTCCAGGTCGGCTGGCAGCGCTCGACCATGTCGACCGCCTCGGCGCCCGGGTGGGCGGCCAGGACGGTAGCGCCCGACAGACGGGCGGCCAGAACCCCGCAGAGGCCGTCCCACGAGCACGGTGACTCCAGGGTCAACCAGGCCGAGCCGGCGTCGGGACCCAGGAAAACGCCGAGCGCCAGTGCCCCGGCGAGCAGCGAGCGGTGGGAGTGCCAGACCGGTCCGGCGGTTCCCGCCATGCACACAAGCGCCTTCCGCTGAAGCGCCGAGACACCGGCGGCGGCGTCGGGACCGGTGTCGTCGAGCGGACCGGTACCGCTGCCGACCGGCAGATCGTCGAGGCCGAGGCCGCGGTCCACGAGCTCGTCGACGGCGACGGTGGGCACGCCCGCAGCGGCCAGCTCGGCGATGCCGTCGGCGTCACCGATGCCGAGCGTGACAGGCACCGCCTGGAGCGCCGCAGCCCCTACCGCCTGGCCAGGTGGGACGAGGACGACGGGGCAGCCTGCTACCAGGGCTCCGAGCACGGCGAGCACTCCGGCGGACGTCGGCCCGGCCGACACGGCGACGGCCGCCTGCTCCCAACGCTGGCCTCGGAGCGCGGCGGCCACCGACCGGACGCGCGCGGCCAGCTCGGCAGCCGACAGTGCTCCGCCGGTCCCGTCGAGCGCGGCGGCGTCGGAGCGATGCCTGGCCGGCCCATCGAGAACGAGGTCCGCCAAGGGCACCGGTGGCACGCCCAGGACCCTGGGCACCGCGTCGGGCCAGTACCACGACGGCGTGGTGGCGATGGTCTTGGGCATCTAGATCGCCGGCCCCGGCCCGGATCCGTGCGGCCACACGGCGACCAGGGCCCCGATGAGGGCGCAGGCGAGCTCCACCCGGAGCAGCACGTCCATGACGCGGATGGACCGGAGCCGTCGGATGCGCAGCTCGGCACGATCCTCGCCGGGACGGAGACGAGCGTGTGACAGCGGGTGGACGAGCAACCCCATGGCTGCCACCAGGATGACGAGCACGATCCAGGCTCCCGCAAGTGCCGCGGTCTGCCAGACCGTGGCGGGGCCGCCGATCGCACGCCAGGCGATCCCGGTGGTCGCGATCAAACCCAGGCACGTGAACGCCACCCACCGGTACCGGCGGCCCATCGACTGGCACAGCACCCCGGTCTGTGCCGGTGGGACATGGCGCTGCAGCGGTCGCCACACCAGTTCCATGAAGAGTGCCCCTCCCAGGTACACGGCCCATTCCACCGTGAAGAGATACCCCAGGGTGGTGTGCATCAGAGGATACCGTTGCCGTAGGCGAGCGACGCGCCCAGGAGCACGACCACCAGGGCGACAGCCAGGTCGATGCGGGTGAGGCGGGACACCCAGGTGGCCGCCTGCTGCATGGTCTGGAGCTGGGCACCGACCGCTGCACCGCCGGCTCGCCCGCTGGCCTTGCTGGCCAAGCGAGGTCGGTAGACGAAGGTGATGAGGGCGCCATTTACGACGAGGACGGCCCACAGCGCCATCATGGCCAGCAGCGTCCGACCCGATCCGGTGCTGAAGATCCCTCCGCTGGTGACCAGCTTTTGGTCCGACAGGGAGAAGAAGAGCAGCATGCCGCTGGCGGGGAGGAGAGCGAGCGAGCTCCACACCAGCACCAGGAACCGGTCGGCCGATCGCTGGGCGAGCACTTGTGCCTGTGCCGGAGGCACGTACCGTTGTGCCGGCCCCAAGATGACCTCCATGGCGACCGATCCGCCGACGTAGACGGCCACAGCCAGCAGATGAAGGTACGCGGCGAGGATGCTGACCCAGCTCGCGGTCACGGGCGCTCGTCTCCTCGGGGCGCCCCACCGAGGTCAGCGGTCGGGTCCGGCATGCCGGGGTGCCAGGTGGCGAAGTGGTCGAGGATGGCCGGGGTCAGGCCGTCAGCCCCACCTTCGGACGGGAAGAACTCCCGGTAGAACGCGGTGTCGACATGGTGGGCCTGCACCGACAGCTTGGCTCGGACCGGGCTGATGTAGGCCGGGCAGCAGCCGTGCTTGGCCACGATGTGCTCGACCGTGGCGATGGCGGCCTCCTCGGCCCAGTCCGACAGGTGCGCGCGCGGGTGGTTCTGGACGTCGTGGCTCACCCCGGGTCGCCAAGGGCCGCCGTCGGGTGTCGATCCGTTCCCCGAGCCGAGGGCTCCTTCGGGTCCCTCGCGCAGTGCCCGTACGTACCGCACCGCCGACGCGGCGTCGGGGAAGCGCGGGGAGGGCACGACCACCGGTTCGAGAACGCCGGGGAGACCGAGGCACGTGGCCGTGGCCGCCGGGTTGGTGGCCGGGTCGCGCGTCATGAAGGTGAACCCCAGGCCCGCGGCGATCTCGGGGTAGGCGCCGAGCACGAAGTCGTCGGCATAGGACCCGGTGGTCCACGCCCCGATCCCGAGCGACTCGCAGGCCAGCCGGATGTTCTGCACCATGGCACCGACCTGGCCGGTGTGGAGCATGAGCGCGAGCTCGTCGAACGCCGGAATGGGGAAGCCGACCTCGAGGAAGCCCGGCCGGATCCACTCCTTGCATCCGGCAGGATCGCCCGTGTCGGGGTCCTGGAGGTAGAAGCCCGACCATTCGTAGGACACCAGCAGCTGGTTGAACCACTCGAGCCCGAGGTCGCCCACCGGCAGGAACCAGGTGCTTCCCGGGCGGTTCAGGTTGTACTGGCCCGGCCCCATGGGCCGGACGTTGTGCGTGCCCTCCGGAGTTCCGGGCCAGGCCACGTCGGGTCGGTGGTCGGCGACCCGGATGCTGCCCTGGCGGTACCACTCCAGGATCTTGCCGTAGTCGTCGGGCCCCCGCACCTCGACCGGCACGGCGGGCTCGGGCCTGGGCCGGTACACCGAGACGCCACTGTCGTCGATGACGAAGAGGTCCACTCCGAGGTCCCCCGACGACGACGGCACGGTCCTGCCACGACGGTGGATCATGCCAGCGAGCGCTCCCTGCACGGGGACGTCGGCCAGGGCGAGGCCGTTGGGACCGGCAGCCGCCCAGGCCACCAGGGCCGTCTCGGCCTCCGACAGTGGGACGGGCTCCGCTCCCGAGACGTGGTGGAACGGTCCGTCGGGCTGGATCGCCGTGCGCCCGCCTGACCAGTGGAAGACCTCTTCCTCCCCGGTCTCCGACCGGTAGCCCAGGCCCATGCGACGGGTGCGGAGCGTGGCGAGGAGGGAGAACAGGGACGGGCCATCCTCGAAGGCGGTGGCCACAGGGGCGTCGTCCCCGGTGCGCACCGGCGCGCCGGCATGGCCCGGATCGCCTGCCGAGTGTTGGGGCCCGGCGCCCGCCTGGGGTGTCGCGGCCGAGTCGTCGGATCGCTGGCGCGAGATCCTCACGTGCCATTGCCTCCTTGTTGTGGCCGTGCGGCGGGCGCGCCCGCAGCCGCGACGGGGGGCGGCGCGGCGGCGGGC
>JAKAYQ010000207.1 GCA_021826725.1 Actinomycetes bacterium | reverse complement strand
CCGTCGACGGGCCGGTGATCGGACGTCTCCGGCGGCATAGGCGCAGCGTACCGGTCGGCTGTGGCGCCGTCGGGCGCTGCGGAGACGCGCGCCGCGGGACGAGCTGTGCCGAGACCAGGACGTCGGGCTCGCGACTGGGCAAGAGCAACATTCGTCCTTCCCGCTCCCCCACTGGCGGCTCCAGCAGCGCCGCTCCCCCACTGGCGGCTACAGCAGCGCCGCGACCTGGCGGGCCACGGCCGAACCCAGCACCACCTGGGGGTCCGCTGGGTCGTACAGGGCGACAGTCTGTCCCGGTGCCACCCGCCGCTGCGGCTCATCGAACCGTACCGCCGCCCCTCCTGGAGCCTCCGGCTGCCATGCTGCCGGCCACGCCCGACCGTGCGCCGAGCTCTGGACCAGCACCGGCGCTGCGGGCCGCAGGGGGCCGGCGGTCCACGTGACCTGCTCGACAGGGACCTCCGTACCCAGCATGTCGGCGGCGGAGCCCACGAGCACTCGCCGGCCTGGGACGTCGACGGCGACGGCATACCGTCGCCTGCCCCCGCCGCCGTCCGACAGCCCCCGGCGCTGGCCGACCGTCACCAGTTCCACCGCGGGCACCGTCCCGAGCGTCGCGCCGGTCGCCGCGTCGACCAGTGCCCCACCGTGCAGGTCGATCCGCTCACCGAGAAAGGCGGTCCGACCCCTGTCCGACCGGATGAAGCAGACGTCCTGGCTGTCAGGCTTGGTCGCCGTCTGCAAGCCGAGGGTGGCGGCTTCCGACCGGACCTCGGCCTTGGTGAGCTCCCCCACCGGCAGCAGCAGCCGCTGCAGCTGCGCGCTGCGCAGCATGGCAAGCACGTAGGACTGGTCCTTGGCCTCGTCCCGGCCGCGCCGCAGCCGCGCCAACCCGCCGGTACGGTCGATCCGGGCATGATGGCCCGTCGCCAGCACGTCGAAGCCCAGCCGATCCGACCGCTGCAAGAGCGCGCCGAACTTCACGTGACGGTTGCACTCGACGCACGGGTTGGGCGTCGACCCCCGGCCGTGCGCCTCCACGTAGGGCCGCACGACGCCGCGGTCGAACTCCTCCTCGTAATTGAACACGTGGTGATCGATCCCGAGCCGATCCGCCACACGCCGGGCGTCGTCGACGTCCGCCACGGAGCAGCACCCCGAATCGGACGCGCCGCCCCACAGCTTCAGCGTCGCCCCCACCACCTCGTGGCCCGCAGCCAGCACACGCGCAGCGGCAACAGATGAATCGACCCCTCCGGACATGGCGACGAGCACCCGCACAACGCCGAGCGTAGGCGCTTCAGACACCGTCCGGCACGCTGTGTGACCGGACCGGCAGTTGACCGTCCGTTGGGAGGTTTACCGAATAATTCGACGCCTACCGTCGTGTGCTCGACACATACAGCGACTATAAATGGGGTATCGGCGAACTGCCGGCGGATGGGCAGTGTCACGGATGACGGCCCGCATCAAGGAGGCAGACCCGACGACCGGGTGAGCACCTCCACCCGACATCGGGTCCACACCCGACGCGGAGGAAAGCGACCGTGAGCGACGACAGCCTGAAGGACCACGACGGCCGAAACATCGGCGGGCCGTCGGGTCGCACCATCGGTGCGACCCGACCCAGCGACGCCGCGGCCGGCACGAACGGCAGCGGTGCCACCCCGGGCGACCGTCCCACAGAGGTGCTCGACGGCTGGGCCGCCCGGTGCGTGGCGCGCGGGCTGTCTGCCGAGCACTGCCGCGGACCGGAAGCCTTCTACCTGGCCACCGCCGTGGAAACGGCCCTCCGTCGGAGCGCGCAGACGCCGCACCTGGGCCGGGCGTCGCGCAGCTGGGGCGCGGGGTTCTCGTCTCCGGGGGATGTGGTGGCGACGCTCTCGTGCCTCCGCGAGGCGCTCGCCGCTCTGGGGTCCGAGGCACGAACCGAGGCGGCTCGCGTCCACCAGGTGCTCGACGCTGCAATGCTCGAGGCGGTCGACGCCGCGTCGGGCAACCTCCGCACGGCAGCGCGCACCGACCCACTGACGGGCTGCGCCAACCGTCGGGCCCTGTCGGAGGATCTCCGCCGCTCCATGTCCTCCGCGCGTCACGGCGACCTCGACTTGGCCGTGGTGGCCATCGACCTCGACGGCCTGAAGCGCATCAACGACACCCACGGGCACGCTGCAGGGGACTCCTCGCTGCTGTCGCTGGTGTCCACGCTCCGGCGGGCACTGCGGGAGTCCGATTCCCTGTACCGGGTCGGCGGGGACGAGTTTGTGGTGGTGGCGCCGTTCACCGACGCCGCCGGCGCCCGCGAGCTCATGCGGCGCGTGGAGCGCCTGGGCGCCCCCATGTTCAGCTGGGGCGTCGCCAGCATGGAGACGGTGGGCGCTGCGGCGAGCGGCGACTCGTCTGCGTTGCTGCAGGCGGCCGACGCCGATCTCTACGAACGGCGCCGGGCCCGGCGTCGGCACAGCCTGCTCGAGGGCCAGCGGCGCCGGGCCCTGGCCGCGATGTCGGTTGCCGCAACGGTCGCCGCCACGGTCGCCGGGGTGATGGACTTCACCGGCTCGTCGGGTGCGCCCCTGCGCTCGGCCAGTCCGGCGGCCACCGGGCCCGGGTCGCGGGGCTCGGGGTCCCCAGCGAGCGCCGGCGGCGACGTCTCTGCGGCGGGCGCATCCCCCGCGTCCGTCGGCAGCCCCGCCGCCGGGACGACCAGCGGGTCGGTCGCTGCCGACAATCCGGCCGGGGCGCCCGGTTCTGCTCGAGCGGCCATCGCCGATGCTGCCGACGCCCCTGCCCCGGCTGCTGCCGGCAGCGCGAGCTCGCCGCTGCTCACCCGCAGCGGCGCGTTCGTCAGGGAGACCGGGACCACCCCCCCCGGCGGCGCCGCCACTGGCAAAGTGACCCTGACCGGCACCGCCACCCGTCATGCTCCCTCCGGTACCGCCGCCCGTGCACCCGCCGGCACGCCAGCACCCATCCCTGGGCTGACACCTGCCAGAACGCCAGCGCGCACAACGACCCAACCGACTGGCACGACAGGCGGATCGCCGGCCGGGTCTTTCAGCTCGCACGCCGAGACGACGTCCGCGGTCGTAGCTCGATCCGTCTCCACTCCCCCGACCTCGTCGGGTCCCACGGGACCGTCCGGCACCCCACGGTCGGAATGGGCGATGCTCGCCCTGCAACGCTGGTGGGCGCTGAGCGCCCGGCCCGCCGCTCCTTCCACTCCTTCCGGAGCCCGAACCGCGGACCACGCCGGGGCGGCAGACAGTGCCGGAACCGCACGCGGTGCCGCTGTTCTCGAAACCGCGGCGGTATGGACGGCAAGTCCCTCGCTGGCGCAGGTGGAGTCGCCGCCCCCGGTCTCGTTCTCGGCAGTCACAAGCGACCCCGCACCCTCGGCGCCCGTCAACCAGGCGTCGAACGCCGGGGCACCCCGGCACGCGTGGCCGGTGCCATCGCCTCGCACCATGCTTACGGCGCACCGCATGCCGGCCTACGCCGGCGCCGATCCGCATCCGGGCGACGCGGTGCGCCCCGACCATCCCGGCACGGACGCCGGCCGCCGTGCTCCGGCCGGCTGGCGGCGACGCTGATCAGCTGCGCAGGCGATCGACCAGGGCCGGCACGCGATCCACGACCCGGTCGACGTCCTCGGCCGTGGTGTCACGCCCGAGGCTGAACCGCAGGGCCTGACGGGCCGCGGCTGGGGCGGCCCCCATGGCCAGCAGCACGTGGCTCGGCTCCATGGCGCCGCTCGCGCACGCGGACCCCGCCGACGCGCAGATCCCGCAGCGGTCCAGGAGCAGCAGCAGCTCCTCTGCCTCGACCCCGTCGAACGTCATGTGCGCCGTTCCGGCGACCGCCAGGACCGCGAAGTCGGCACCGAGGGTAGGCCGGGCACCGCACCCGGACGAGACCAGGCCAGCCACCAGCCGGTCGCGTAGCGCACCGACACGCGTGACCGTGGCGGCCCGCTCGGCGACGCTGGCCTGCAGCGCAGCTGCCATGCCGACCACCCCGGCCACGTCGACCGTCCCGGGCCGCCGAGCCCGCTCCTGGGATCCGCCCGACAGCACCGGGACCCACGGGGTCCCGTCCCGCACGACCAGGGCCCCAACGCCGTGCGGACCACCGAACTTGTGTGCCGTCACCGCGACCAGGTCACAGCCCGACGTGACCGAAGCCACGTCCAGCCACGGGACGGCGGCAACCGCATCGGCGTGGACCACGGCGCCGGGGGCAGCTTCCCGGACGACCGCAACCACCTCCTCCAGGGGTTGGACGGTGCCCACCTCGTTGTTCACCGCCATGACGGCCACCATGACCACGTCGCGATGCAACTCGGCGCGCAACGCCGGGACGTCGACACGACCCACCTCGTCGACGGGGACGGTCGACCCCCCGACCGACCGGCACGGGCCGAGCACCGCGGCATGCTCGACGGCCGAGCACAGGACCTGGCCCGGACGCGCCCGATGTGCTCCGAGCACAGCCAAGTTGTCGGCCTCGGTTCCCCCCGAGGTGAAGACGACCTCGCCCGGCTGGCAGCCGAGGCTGGCAGCCACGACGTCGCGCGCCTCGTCCACGGCCCGGCGAGCAGCACGGGCGAGCTGGTGGCTCCCCGACGGGTTCGCCGGACCGCCCGACAACCACGGAAGCATGGCGTCCAACGTCTCGGGCCGCAGCGGTGTGGTCGCCGCGTTGTCGAAGTAGGCAGGTATCCCGGCCACCGGCTCGCCGGTCGGCGCGGCTGCTCCGGTCGGCACGCGTTGCATGACCGCAGCCTACGGCCGCATGGGCCCACCGCCCCACTCAGGGCTTGACCGCCATGACGATCCCCACGCCGACGAAGGCGACGGCCAGCAGCGCGGACGCCCGGGTCACTCGGCGGCAGATCCGGGCCAGATCACCAGGCGATCCTTCAACCCACCCGTCGCCGAGCGCACGCTGCACCGCCCGTTCGCCAGGCCACAGCACGATCTCAGCGGTGACGACCGACGCCACCCACACCGCCATGCCGACATCGACGAACGGGTCTCCGAAGCTGAACGCGCCCCCGCTCATCGCCACCAGAGCCACACCGAGCAGCGGCACCGCGTACACCGTGCGGGCAGCCCAGTTCACCCCCGGGCGAAAGAACGCCCGAGCACTCGCAGCGCCCGGCACCTCCGGACCCCGCCGGACGCGCTCCGCCTGCACCCCGGTGACGACCATGGCGCCATAGCCCACCACGGCCGCGCCGATGTGGAGCACGAGCACGACGCTGAACGCCGGACCGGTCGGAGCCTGAGCCGCAGCCACAGGCGCCATCATCGTGCGCACGCCCCAGACATGCCAGGTCGCGGCACCCGAGCCCCGGGCGGATGGCACGCCCCGGCGAGCTGGCGGCCTGGTACCCCCGGGGCTGCTGGTCCGGGGTACCGTTGGGGAGCGCGTATGCGATCCCATTGCCCCGACACCGTGGCCCTGCTCGACAGGGCGCCAGCATGTTGTGGCATCGCGTCCCCGTACCCGTACCGGCTACGGCTTGCGGGTCGGCCGCCCACGTCCACGTCCGCACACATCTGCAGCCTGGGGGCCCGATGAACCAGCTCCGGCTCGACCCGCTGACGGGTCGCTGGGTGGTGGTGAGCATCGACCGGGCCCAGCGCCCCGACGCGTTCGCGCC
>JAKAYQ010000206.1 GCA_021826725.1 Actinomycetes bacterium | reverse complement strand
CGATCTCGGTCCGGAGCCACCCACGAGATGTGGGGTTGATTACATCATCGTAGTTCCGCGCGGTCAACACCAGCGGAGCCGCAGGGCTCCTGGTCGGGGGCCGTTCGCGAAGGTTTGCACTCGTGCTTGACGGCACGTGCCCGACGAGCCGACCTTGCCATTGGACACTGGGTCAGTGATACTTGGCGTCATCCGGATCAGACCGGTGACGAGGAGGGACACCATGGTCGACCTGAGCACGATCGACTCCCCCGAGCAGCTCGCTGCGCTGCTCGACGGGTTGGCAGACGACGACATCATCAGCACGGTGAACCAGATGGGCACCGACGCCGTGCTGGACCGTGTGTTCGAAGCGATGCCGCGCCGCTTCGACGCAGCCAAGGCGGGCGCCCAGCAGGTCCGCATTCAGTGGAACGTCACCACCGCTGACGGCCCCAAGACGTACTTGGTCACGGTAGGCAGTGGCACCTGCACGGCCGAGCCCGGCTCGACCGACGGCGCAGACATCAGCCTGACAGTGAGCCTTCCTGTGTTCCTGCGCCTCGTCTCGGGGACGCTCAACGGCACGTCCGCCTTCATGTCCGGCCAGCTCCAGCTCACCGGGAACGTGATGACGGCCATGGCCATGCAGTCGTGGTTCGGCATGTGATCTCGCCCTCGGTCGCCTGGCAGTCGACCTCGAGATAGCCGAACCTGCCGGTACCCGGAGCGCAGGGCCCGGCCACGGAACCACACGGTCCGGCCGGGTCCTCCAATTGCAGGGCCTTACGAAGACCCGGCCCGGTCGGCCGGGCCCTGCGACCCGAGGGCCCGGCCGATGCGGTCGCTCAGGGCAGCCCGAACCTGGCGTTCCATGGCCCGGGCCAGCTCGGCGTCGACCACCTGTTTCACGAGCGGGCGCAAGCGCTGCACCGTTTCCGCCAGCCGCGGCACAGAACCCGCCGGCGGAAGCTCGCCGAGTGGGTCGAAGACGAAGGTGGCAACCAGATCGACAAAGCCGGCAGCCACCTGTTCCATTGCCAGGCGTAGCTTTGCCGCTTCGGCCAAGGCGACGTCGAGGGGGATGCCGGCGCGCACCAGCTCCGCCCCGGCCCGCAACAGCCCTGGGCTCCGCACCACAAACCCTTCGCCCACCGGGCTCAGCAGGTCGAGCCGCTGTGCCTCGGCGGCCACCGCTCGGGTCAGGTGCAGCCCGAACAGCTCCACCAGCTCCTCCAAGGAGATCGTCGTCGGGAGCTCGTCGCCCCACGGCTGCCCAAGGGCGACTTCGAGCCCGAGCAGCTCGGCGACGTCCTGCCCGCGCTGCCACGCGTCGAGCAGCTCCCCGATGTTCGCCGTCGAGTAGCCCCGCTGCAGCAAGGCCGCGATCAGGCGCAGGCGGGCAAGGTGGGCATCCGAGTAGAGCCCGACCCGCCCCTGGCGCCGCGGCGGGGGCAACAGGCCCCGCTCCTGGTACGCGCGAACGTTGCGCACCGTCGTTCCCGCCTCACGAGCCAGCTCGTCGATGCGCATCTCCCTCGGCTGGCGCACCATCTGATCGCTATCCACCCGTACATCATGTCCGGCGCACGACCACCCCCACACCCCCACACCCCCACAGGGCCACGGGGCCACAGGGCCACAGGGCCACAGGGCCACAGGGCCACAGGGCCACAGGGCCACAGGGCCACAGGGCCACAGGGCGAGCTTCCACTCGCCCCGAAGGCGCCGTGCTGGTGCGGGCCGTGTCCCCGGCTAACGTCCGGCCATGAGCTCCGGGGGCGCTCGGCCGGCCGCGTACGTCGTCGCTGTAGACGCGGGGACCACGGGGGTGCGGGCGCTGGCCGTCGACGAGCAAGCCACCGTCGTCGACGTCGCCTACCGGGAGCTGACGCAGCACTTTCCCCGGCCTGGCTGGGTCGAGCACGATGCCGCCGAAATCTGGAACCACGTCGTCGCCACCGTGGCCGAGGTGGCCGGTCGGCTGCGCGAGGACGGCCGGACGGTCGCTGCCATCGGCGTCACCAACCAGCGCGAGACAGTGGTTGCCTGGGACCATCGTACGGGGCAGCCCCTGCACCGGGCCGTGGTGTGGCAGGACCGGCGCACCGCCGTCCGGTGCGATGCCCTTCGCGCCGCCGGCCACCTTCCACTCGTCCGCCAGCGCACGGGTCTCGTCCTCGACCCGTACTTCTCGGCCACCAAGATGGCGTGGCTGCTCGCCGAGGGCGCTGTGGCCGACACGCCCGATCTCGTGCTCGGCACGGTGGACTCGTGGGTGGTGTGGAACCTGACCGGTGGCGCGAGCGGCGCCCGGGGCTCTGGACGCGACCACGGCGTGATCGCCACCGACGTGACCAACGCATCGAGGACGGCGCTGTTCGACATCGGCTCCCTTGCGTGGTCGCCAGAGCTGGCGGAGCTGTTCGGGGTGCCGCTGCGCGCTCTGCCCGAGGTGCGGCCATCATGCGGGCGCCTCGGCCGGGTCGCCGGCGACGCAGCCGAGGCGGAGCCCGCGCTGCGGGGCGTGCCGGTCAGCGGTGTGGCCGGCGACCAGCAGGCCGCCCTCTTCGGCCAGGCATGTTTCCACCCCGGTATGGCGAAAGTCACGTACGGGACAGGCAGCTTCGTGCTCGTCCACGCCGGTGACACCTGCCCGGCGCCTTCCGACGGCCTTCTGGCCACCGTTGCATGGGACCTGGGCGGCGCTGCGGGAGTCCTCCCGCCGGTCGCCTACGCCCTCGAGGGAGCGGTCTTCGCCACCGGAGCGGCGGTCCAGTGGCTGCGCGACGGGCTCGGGATCATCAGCCAGGCGTCCGACACCGAGCCGCTGGCCAGGTCGGTTCCCGACAGCGGGGGCGTGTCTGTCGTGCCCGCGTTCGCCGGCATGGGAAGCCCGTGGTGGGATCCCTACGCTCGAGGTGCCGTGGTGGGGATCACCCGCGGCACGACCCGGGCGCACCTCGCCCGAGCCGTCGTGGACGCTATGGCGATGCAGGTCCGCGACGTCGCCGACGCCGTATGCGGCACGCTCGGTCACCCGCTCCGGGCACTGCGGGCAGATGGGGGCGCGTCGGTCATGGACCTGCTGCTGCAGTGCCAGGCGGACCAGCTGCAAGTCCCCGTGTCCCGTCCCCGGTCAGCCGAGACCACCGCGCTTGGCGCCGCGACGCTGGCCGGACTGGCAGAGGGCGTGTGGTCGTCGCTTGGCGAGCTCGCCGACCTCTGGGCTCTCGACGTCGAGATCGCACCCGAGGTGGCCCCCGCAGTGGCGGACGCCGCACACGCCCGGTGGCTGCAGGCGGTGCACCGGGCGCGGGCCTGGGCCACCAGCGAACCCGATCCGAAGTGACCGCCGAACCCCGGCAACCACCGAGCCCGATCCGTGGTGACCGCCGAACTCCGGCCACCACCGAGCCCATTGGCGCTGCCACCGACAGGCTGCGCTGGATCCCAGTTCCAGAGCGCTGCGCGCTGTAGGTTCAATCCTGCAGTCACGGCACGCGAGACGGCTATCGCCCCTGGGGGGGGGCGATCGGGCTCGGTTCGTCAGGATCCTGCACCGGTCGGCCCATCCAGGCAGAGCTGCCGGGGGTTGGGCCGGCGTAGCCGGACCGACAGGCTCGACACGAGAGGACGATCATGGGAATCGGAAGCACATCCGCAGCGGCTGCCGGCTCGCCAGACGAAGGTCGGCAGCAACGTGGCTCGCTCTCGTGGCTTACCAACCGAGAGCTCCCGCACTATCCCTCCGCTGGACGGCGCTACTTCTACCTGGCGGTGGTGGTCGCCGCGTCCATCGTGCTCTGGTACCAGTACTACGTCCCCACGGCGGTGGCGCCGCTGCTGCTCCGGCAGTTCCACCTGTCGTTCCACAACTACGTCTACATCATCGTCGGGGCCAACGTGGCCGGCGTGGTGGCGGCACTCTTCGGCGGGTTCACCGACCGGCTCGGGCGGACGTGGGTGGTTATCGGCGGCCTGCTGGTCGTGGCCCTCATCCAGCTGGTGGCCATCCCCAACACGACGACGTCCGCGCCGTTCATCGTGGCCATCGTCGCTGTCGGGCTCTTCGAGGGGATCATCCTGGTGGCCACCCCGGCGCTCGTGCGCGACTTCTCCCCGCAGCTCGGGCGAGCATCGGCCATGGGGTTCTGGACGCTGGGCCCGGTGGCTGGCGTCCTGGTGGCCAGCGTGCTCGGCAGCCACACCATCAGCGCGACGTCGACGGACTGGCAGCGCGAGTTCATCATCTCGGGCATTGCCGGCCTGGCGGTGTTCGTCGTCGCCGTGCTGTTCCTGCGGGAGCTGTCGCCCCGCATCCGCGACCAGGTGATGCACACCGAGCGGGACCGGGCGCTCGTCGAGCTGCAGGCCCGCGGCCTCGATGTGGAGTCGGCTACCCGCCACCCGTGGCGGCAGATGCTGAAGGCCGACGTCATCCTGTCCGCCGTCGCCGTCAGCGTCATGCTGATCATCTTCTACACGGCGTCGGGCTTCTTCACCGTGTACTTCGCCACGGTCTTCCACCGCGGCACCACGTACTTCACGCTTCCCCAGGCCAACGGCATCGACACCTGGATGTGGGCGGTCGACTGCGTCGGGCTCATCGTCTTCGGCCTGCTAAGCGATCTGGTTCGCGTGCGGAAGCCATTCATGGTGGTGGGCGGCATCGGCGCGATGGTGATGATGGTGCTGCTGATCTCTCACACCGGGCACCCAACTTCCAACTACTACACGATGGTCTGGGTCGCCGCAGGCGTCTTCCTGTTCACCGCCATGGCCTACGCCACCTGGATGGCCAGCTACACCGAGACGGTCGAGGCTCGCAACCCCGCGCTGGTCGCCACCGGCCTGGCGGTGTGGGGCGGCATGCTCCGCCTTACAGTGGCCGTGTCCCTGCTCATCCTGCCTGTGATGGTCAGCTCGGCCAGCAAGGTCGTCGACAACCAGCAGTACCAGCAGTTTGTTCCCAAAGCTCTCGCCATCGAGCACAGGTACGGCCCCCTCATCGCCATCGTGCAGAAGAACCCGGCGCTCTTCCAAACGCTGGCGAGCTATGCCAGCCCGAGCGACATCCCGCCCGCTCTGGTGGCGAAGGGCATCGCTGCCGCCGGTGGTGGCAAGGAGGGCCTTAGCAACCTGCTGAAGATCAACGGGATCAAGCCGGAGCTCGCTTTTCTGCAGAAGTACCAGACCCACCTGCTCGCACTGCAGCAAGGTGCCGACGCCTCGCCGGCTGAGTGGCAGCACTGGTTCTGGGTGTGCTTCGGCGGCATCGCCGTCTTCGTCCCACTGGTGTTCGTCATGAAGGGCCGGTGGGACCCCCGGCGGGCCCGCGAGGACGAGCGCGAGCACGAAGCACACGTGGCGGCTGAGCTCGAACGGCTACGCGGCTCTGGCTCTCCGAGCTGACCATGCCGGTGTACGCTCCGAGCTGACCATGCCGGTGCGGCGGGGTCGAGCTGGCCTCGGGCTGGCTGACCCCGCCGCTCCGCGTCCGAATCCCCGCTGCTCGCGCACTGCGCCACGGTCGCCACCCGGGGATCACCACCCAGAGCCACGTAGCGTTCCGGGCAAGACCACGTCTGAGGCCCTCGCACCGGGCACTGCTCATCACCGAACGCTGCTCGCACCCTGCGCCACGGTCGCCACGGTCGCCACGGTCGCCACGGTCGCCACGGTCGCCACGGTCGCCACGGTCGCCACCCAGAACA
>JAKAYQ010000205.1 GCA_021826725.1 Actinomycetes bacterium | reverse complement strand
CTGTCGGTGGCCGTGGGCGACACCGTCGCGCTGGACCAGGTGCTTGTCGTGGTCGAGGCGCGACCCGACGGGGCGCCAAACGCGGCGGCTCCTGGCGCTGGGGTGCCTGGCACCGGGGTGCCTGGCAGCGGGCTTGAGAACCCTTCATCGCCGGGCGGCGGGGCAACGGCGTGAGGAACCCGACGGTCCATCGGGCGCCGGGCTTGCCGCCGCAGGTGACCATCTACGAGGTCGGTCCACGAGACGGATTGCAGAACGAGCCGGCGCTGGTCCCGCTTGCCACCAAAGCTCGCTTCGTCGCCGGTCTGGTGGCCGCCGGCCTGCGCACGGTCGAGGCCACCAGCTTCGTCAGCCCCCGGTGGGTGCCGCAGATGGCCGACGCCGACCAGCTGCTCGCCATGCTTCCACGGTCGGCTGGGGTGCGGTTCCCGGTGCTCGTGCCGAACCGTGCCGGTCTGGAGCGGGCGCGCCACGCCGGTGCCGACGACGTGGCGGTGTTCGCCAGCGCCACCGAGGCGTTCGCTCGTCGCAATCTCGGCCGTGGCGTCGACGAGGTGCTGGCCATGGTGGAGCCGGTTGCGGCGCAGGCCCGGCAGTCCGGCATGCGCGTCCGCGGGTACGTGTCGATGTGCTTCGGTGACCCCTGGGAGGGCGACGTCGCGGTGGCGAAGGTGGTCGAGGTCGCCACCCGGTTGGCCGCCATGGGATGCGAGCAGGTGAGCATCGGGGACACGATCGGCGTGGCCACGCCGGGGCAGGTCTACGACGTGCTCGCCGCGCTGGACGGGGCGGGGATCGGGGGGCAGCGGGTGGCGGTGCACTTCCACGACACGTACGGCCAGGCTCTGGCCAACACGCTGGTCGCTCTGCAGTGCGGCGTGACCACCGTTGACGCGTCGGCAGGTGGGCTCGGCGGCTGCCCCTTCGCCCGCAGCGCGACCGGCAACCTGGCCACCGAGGACCTGGTGTGGATGCTGGACGGGTTGGGCGTGGACACCGGTGTCGACCTGGACGCGCTGGTCGCCACCAGCAGCTGGCTGGCGGGTGAGCTCGGCCGGCCGAGCCCGTCACGGGTGGTGCAGGCGCTGACCGCCGACGGCTCGGCCGGCGGGGACCGGACTGGGAAACCGGGGACGGCAGACCACGCGGCCGGCGGGTCCGGGGGCGAGGGGACAGGCCGAGCGATGGGGACAGGCCGATTGATGGGGACAGATCGAGCGAAGGGGACAGGCCGAGCGATGGGGACAGGCCGAGCGATGGGGACAGGCCGATTGATGGGGACAGATCGAGCGATGGGGACAGGCCGAGCGATGGGGACAGGCCGAGCGATGGGGACAGGCCGATTGATGGGGACAGATCGAGCGATGGGGACAGGCCGAGCGATGGGGACAGGCCGAGCGATGGGGACAGACCGATTGATGGGGACAGACCGTTGACGACCCGCTCCGTGAGGACGCCGCTGGCCTTGGCGCAGGGGCCCCGCACATCGCGAGCCCAGGTGACGCGGGTAGGGCCAGCAGCCGAAGGCCGGCCGGAGGTCCGGCGATGACGGCACCCGTCACCGGGGACGACATGGAGCTCGACGCCGAGCACCGGGAGCTGCGCGAGACGGTGGAGCGCTTCGCGCGCACGGAAGTCGCCCCGGTGATCGGGGACTACTACGAGCGCGAGGCGTTCCCCTACGACCTGGTGGCCGCCATGGGAGCGATGGGCCTGTTCGGCCTGCCGTTCCCCGAGGAGCACGGGGGCATGGGCGGTGACTACCTGGCGCTGTGCCTCGCCATCGAGGAGCTGGCGCGCGTCGACTCGTCGCTCGCCATCACCTTGGAGGCCGGCGTCGGGCTCGGTGCCATGCCCATCTACCGGTTCGGGACCGACGCCCAGCGCCAGCAGTGGCTGCCCCGCATGTGCAGCGGCGAGATGCTGGGTGCGTTCGGTCTGACCGAGCCGGGTGGGGGTTCCGACGCCGGGGCCACGAGGACCACGGCGCGACGCGACGGCGATGACTGGGTGATCGACGGCTCCAAGGCGTTCATCACGAACTCGGGCACCGACATCACCGGTGTGATCACGGTCACCGCCGTGACCGGACGGAGCGGCGACCGGCCGGAGATCTCCGCCATCATGGTGCCGTCCGGCACTCCGGGGCTGGCGGTCGCCCCGCCCTACTCCAAGGTGGGCTGGCTCGCTTCGGACACCCACGAGCTGTCGTTCGCTGGCGTGCGGGTTCCCGCCGGGAACCTCCTGGGAGAGAAAGGCCGGGGATACGCGCAGTTCCTGCAGATCCTCGACGAGGGGCGGATCGCCATTGCCGCGCTTGCCGTCGGCCTGGCCCAGGGGTGTGTCGACGAGTGCCTGCGCTACGCCGCCGACCGCCACGCATTCGGGCGTCCCATCGGGTCCTACCAGGCGTTGCAATTCAAGATCGCCGACATGGAGGTGCGCACCCATGTGGCTCGCCTGGCCTGGAGGCACGCGGCGCGGCTCCTCGCGCGCGGCGTGCCGTTCAAGCGCCAGGCGTCGATCGCCAAGCTCGTCGCCTCGGATGCGGCGATGGCCAATGCCCGGGACGCCACACAGATCTTCGGCGGGGCAGGTTTTGTCAACGACACGCCCGTGGCCCGCTTCTACCGTGACGCCAAGATCCTGGAGATCGGCGAGGGAACGTCCGAGATCCAGCGCATCCTGATCGCCCGGGACCTCGGCCTGCCCGGCGGCGAATGAGGCCTTCGCGGACAGGTCTATCGCCAGGTCACAAATGGTGCGGGGTCGCCGTGCTCGCAGGGGGACTTCCCTCGCCGCCGGCGGCTTCGGACCCGCCGCCTGGGAGCGGCGCGTACAGGGCGACTGACCGGCTCTTGCCCTTCAGCGTGGCGCCGGCTCGTTCCACCAGGGCGATCCGACCTGTGGTCACCGTGGCCGACGTGCCCGAAGCGGCAGTGCCCGAAGCGACAGTGCCCGGGGTGGCGGTGCCCGGGGTGGCGGCAGGCAAAGACGCCGCGGCGGGAACTGCGCCCAGCAGGGCGGCCGTCGAACCGCCGATCAGGATGGTGTCCCCGGTCTGACGTGTGGCGGCCTCCACGCGTGCCGCGGTGTTGACGACGTCGCCGATAACGCCGAATTCGAACCGTCCGGCCCCGCCGACGTTGCCGGCGACCACCGCGCCGGAGTTGAGCCCGATCCCGACGCGAAGGTCGCCGACGGCGACGGCCTGCGCGATGGCGAGCGCGGCATCGAGCGCCTGCGCGGCGTGGTCGGCGAGCCGGCGGGGGGCGCCGAAGACGGCGAGCACGCCGTCGCCGATGAACTTGTCGACATGGCCGCCGTGGGCGTGGATGATCGGCACGATCCGGTCGAACAGCCCATTGAGCGCGGCCACGACCTCGCGGGCCGGCTTCCTTTCGGCGAAGGCCGTGAAGTCGCGGACGTCGACGAACATGACCGTCACTTCGACCTCCTCACCGTCCAGGCTGGTGCCCTCGGCGAGGATGCGCTCGGCCACGTCCTGGTCGACGTAGGTTCCCAGCGCGGCGCGGATCCGCTCGCGCTCTGCCAGACCGGCCACCATGCGGTTGAAACCGGCCTGGAGCCGGCCTACCTGGGTTCCGTCGTAGACCGGGACTCGCACGGTGAAGTCGCCGCGCTGGGCTCGGTCAAGGGCCTTGCGCACCGAGTCGACCGGGTCGGCGGTCGCGCGGGCAGCCAGCCCGATGGCCAGCAGGCCGACGGTCAAGGCCACGCCGCCGAGCGAAACCATGGCCACCGCCAGCTGCGACGGGGTTGCTTCACCGCTCGTGAGGGTCACCACGCCGATGGCCACCAGGCCGGCAACGGGAACGCCGGTGCCCAGCGCCCAGGCCAGCACGGCCCTGGCCGCCACGCCCGGCACCGTCAGGCGTTCCGGTGGGCCTTGGTCGAGTGCGCGCGCCACCGCGGCCCGCAGCACGCGTTCGGTGAGGAGGTAGGCGCACGCAGCGGTGCTCATGCCGGTCAGGGCGATGGTCGCACCTACCCGTGCCCCCGTCGTCCCGGCCTTGACGCCGTCCAGCCCGCCGAAGATCGCGGCCGCTCCGGCCCACAGGGCGATCTGCAGCCAGAACAGCCGGAGGGGCGCGCGCAGCACGACGCGCTGCTCGGCGGGCGTGGCCCGGTGCTCCTGCATCAGCCAGTGCTTGAGGTGGGCAAGACCCGACGTGCCGACGAGCACCCCGGCGGGAACGGCGAAGGCGACGTACGCTGCGGCCACCGCCAGGTTGAGCTGTCGCAGCCGGGTGCCGGTGTGCAGAGCCGGGAGCGGCACGACGAAGTCGGCGATCAGGATGACCGCGGCGACGCCGAGCAGGTTTGTCACCACGATGACAGCTGTGACGATGAGCCGCCCGGCCCGCCACATCGACGCCCCCGGCACGGACGCACCCTGCGGGCGCAGGACGTCGGCGATCGCTGCCCATGTTCCCGGTTGTTCTCGTTGGGACGGTCCCATGCGGCGCTACGGTAGGGCAGCAGGACCACCGGTGGGGCGACCGGGGTAGTCGCGGCCGTCCGCGCCATGGGTGGGAACGTCTCGGAGGCCGCGACGCGGGCGTTCCAGCGGGATCACAGGAACGAACCCCGCGGCGTGGCGCCTGGGCTGTGTGGGTGGTGCGGGATCGGGGTTGGGTGCCCGATGTGGCGACCCTTGCCTGGTGTGCGCTCCGCCTGGTGTGCGCGTTGAGGTTGGCAACGATGGAAGCGCGCGCCAGCGGAGGCGCTCGTCACGAGCCATCATCGTCGGCGTGCCGATCGCCTGGTTCCGCCGCCCGAGATCTGTCGCCGTGGGCGCGACTGTCGTCGCCGTCCTGGCCGGCGCTGCTGCCGCGGCGGCGCTGGTGGCCGGGAGCGGTTCGTCGGGCGTCGCGCACCGCGGCCAGGGGCTGCAAGCCACCGTTCCCGGGCCAGGTAGCTCGAGGGCGATGGTGCCGCCGTCCTCGGTGTCGAAGGCGACGCTGCCGGCGATACCAACCACCACGACCACGACCACCACAAGCAGCAGCAGCACGCCGGTGCCAGTCACCTCCGGCCCAGGCGCGCTGCCCCAGACTGCGGCGATGCCGTCGGCAGGCACCCCCCAGTTCGACGCCGAGATGGTGGCACTGTGGGATGGGGTGGTGTCCGGTTCCGTTGGCCCGGCGATGCCGGCGTTCTTCCCCGAAGCCGCGTACCTGCAGGTGAAGACCGTGGACAACCCGGCCGCCGACTACCAAGACCGGCTGGTGACCGAGTACGCGGCCGATATCTCGGCCGCGCACGCCGCGCTCGGCGCCGACCCGGCCAGTGCCACGCTGGTCGGCGTGGAGGTGCCGGCGCAGCTCGTCCACTGGGTGACGCCCGGAACCTGCGCCAACGACGTCGGCTACTACGAGGTTCCCAACGCCCGGGTCGTCTACCAGCAGGGGGGTGCCGTCCGCTCGTTCGGCATCGCCTCGCTGATCTCGTGGCGCGGCGAGTGGTACGTGGTCCACCTGGGAGCGGTGCTCCGCTCGGGCAGCGGAGGTGTGGTGGACGACCCTGCCAGCGGCGTCGGGGTGTCGGCCCCGTACCTGACCTGCTGACCTGCTGACCTGCTGACCTGCTGACCTGCTGACCTGCTGACCTGCTGACCTGCTGACCTGCTGACCTGCTGACCTGCTGACCTGCTGACCTGCTGACCTGCTGACCTGTGCGTCCGGCGATCGTGGCG
>JAKAYQ010000019.1 GCA_021826725.1 Actinomycetes bacterium | reverse complement strand
CAGACGGTGGGCGTGGTCGGGGCGGCAGGCCCGGTCCGACGGTGGGCGTGGTCGGGCGGCAGGCCCGGTCAGAGCAGCTTCTGCAGCACCGTGACATCGAGCCAGCGGCCGAACTTCCGACCGATCTGGCGCTCGGTGCCGACCACGTCGAACCCGCAACGCTCGTGGATGCGGACCGAGGCGGTGTTGGTCGCCTCCACGCGGGCCATCACCGTGTGGAACCCGTGCTCGGTGGCCCTTCTGATCACGTCCGCCAGCAGCGCACCGCCAAGGCCCCGCCCCCGCCACCCTGCGGCGACGTACACGGAGTCCTCGACCGTCGTGGCGTATGCCGGTCGGGACCGGTAGGGCGAGATCGCGGCAAAGCCCGTGATCACGGCACCCTCCACGGCCACCACCGCCGGATGCGCTCCCATGTGTGCCTCGACCCAGCGCTCGTGCTCCGTCCGATCGCGGGGGCGGAGGTCGAAGGTGGCGGTGGAGGTCATCACCTCGGTGTTGTAGATCTTCCGGGTCGCATCGGCGTCGTCCGGTGTGATCATCCGCAGGTCCATCATCGCCTGCTCCGGCCTTGCCCACCGGAGGCATGGTCCCCGAGTGGGCCCCGTGCACCGCAAGGCCCGGCCCGGTCGAGGCGGGATTGGCAGCGTCCACGGGTTACGCCGCGTTCACCAGGAGCGCAGTACATCGAACGGCACGGGTCGTGAGGAGCGCAGGTCATCGGAGGACGCAATTCATCGGAGGGCACAGTGTAGGGAAGGGCGCCGGGGCCCATCTGATGTGCTGCCCGGACCCATTCGGTGCTGGAGGCCGCAGGACAGCGGGGACACGGTCGGCGCCCGGGCTTCCGGTCGGGCCGGCGGTGTGGCGGTGTGGCGGTGTGGTGCGGGGCTTGGGCTTGGGCTTGGGCTTGGGCTTGGGCTTGGGCTTGGGCTTGGGCTTGGGCTTGGGCTTGGGCTTGGGCTTGGGCTGGCTCACCGTCGACTATGATCCTCAGGCGCCTTCGAGATGTGCGTTCGAGATGCGCAGCGCCCCCTTAGCTCAGTCGGCAGAGCACAGCCATGGTAAGGCTGGTGTCGTCGGTTCGATTCCGACAGGGGGCTCGCCAGGCGGCGTAGCTCAGTCGGTCAGAGCACACGGCTCATAATCGTGGGGTCGCGGGTTCGAGTCCCGCCGCCGCTACTGGTCCACTGTGACCGGGTCCCGCTGGTGCGCACCGGTCGGGGTGGTCGGGTCTGGCGCGAGCCGGGCACGGCCGGAGACGAGGAGACACCATGGCCAAAAATGAGAAGCGCGTGCAGGTGACCCTGGCCTGCGAGATGTGCAAGCGGCGCAACTACATCACGACGAAGAACCGGCAGAACGACCGCGAGCGGATCGAGCTGACCAAGTACTGCCGGTGGGACGCCAAGCACACCGTCCACAAGGAGACGCGCTGACCCGGCGGTTCGGGGGTCGCCCGCCAGCGGTGACCGACGAGGTCGTCGAGCTGGCGTGCCGGGCGCGTGGCGGTGACCGCCAGGCGCTCGAGCCCCTCGTCCGGGCCACGTACCCCGACGCCTACGGCTTGGCGCTCCGGCTGCTCGGCGACGAGCACGACGCCCGTGACGCCGTCCAGGAAGCCTTCGCCCGCGCCCTGCATGGGATCCGGAGGTTTCGCGGCGACGCCGCCTTCACCACCTGGCTTCATCGGATCACGGCGAATTGCGCCGCCGATGTCCTGGCTCGCCGGGCGCGCACGGCGCACCAGGATCTCGACACGCTGGCGCCTGAGCACCAGCGGGCCCTGACCGACACCCGGCTGGAGCACGACCCGGAGCGCCGCTCGTTCCAGCGAGCAGACCGTGACCGCCTGGTCGCGGCGTTGCAGGCGCTCCCGGCGCGGCTGCGGGCGGTCGTGGTCCTGCGCGACGTCTACGACATGTCTCACGAGGCCATCTCCGCCGAGCTCGGCATCACCGTGGCCGCTGCCAAGGTCCGGCTCCACCGTGGTCGGCGCCGGCTTCGCGAGGACCTGTACGCCGTCGCCGAGTCGTCGGGAGCTCATGTCGAGGCCGCCGGCGGCACCTGCTCCGACACGTCCGACACGTCCGACACGTCCGGCGAGGCCCGTTCGGCTGCTGGGGGTGCGGCCGGTCCGGCCCTCTCCGGGGCGGCTCGTCCGGGTGCTGTGGTTCGAGCGCGTCCCAATGTTGCCGGCCTGGAGCCCGGGTCGAGCGTCACAGCCGGAGGCCTGGTGCCTTGGCTGAGGTCGGAACGTGCGGGCTGAGCCCGTCTCGTGTGGGACCGTCGCCGCCGCCCTGCCCCGGATCCTCGACGGAACCCGGCGGACGGACCGAGCCGTGGCCCGGCATGTCGAGACCTGCCTGCGGTGCCAGGCGGAGCTCGCTCGCTACCGCAGGATGCTCCGGCTCCTTCACCAACTGCGGGACCAGCGTCCCGACCTGCCGCCGGGGGCGCTGCGCAGCGTGCTGGCGGAGCTCGAGACCCGGGCTGGTCAGCAGGCGGTGCGGTCTGTGCTGGGTGGCCGCCGTGGCATCGTCGCCGGTCTCGCCGTGGCGGGCGCGGTCGGCGTTGTCGGGGCCGGGGCGCTGCTCACTGCCCTGGTCCGGGACCGAGGACGCCCGGCCGGCGGGCGGGGGGGCGGCTTCGGGCGGGGCGCTGCTCTGCTAATCTTCCCGAACGGCCCCTCGGGGTTCGGCCTCCCGGGCAAGGCCACCGCGGCCGCGCTTGGGGCCGCCGAAGGGCAGTAGCTCAACTGGTAGAGCACCGGTCTCCAAAACCGGCGGTTGGGGGTTCGAGTCCCTCCTGCCCTGCCACTGCCTGCGCACCAGCCTGTCGAATCGTCGAAAGCGTGCCGACCCGTGAACCGTGAGACGAAGCGCATGAGCCAAGATCGGGACCTCGCCGTCGACGACGGTGAGGAGCCAGGCGCGTCCGAGCAGCGGGCATCGCACCGGGAGGCATCGGGCAGCGGCCTGTCCGTGCCCGGCAGGGTGGCGGAGTTCGGCCGCGAGGTTCGCGCCGAGTTGCGGCAGGTCGCGTGGCCGAACCGTTCGGAGGTCATCAACTCGGCAACCATCGTCCTGATGGTGCTCATTCTGCTGGTCGCTTCGATCTTCGGCTTGAACTGGCTCTTCTCCCACGCCGTCAACTTCCTCCTGAAGTCGTGACCCCATTTCCTCCTGAAGCCGTGAGCCTGCAGCCATGAGCGATCCCATGCCCACTTTCGATCCCACCGACGCGGCGGTGTCTGTTCCCGACGCCGCCGGCCTGCTCGGCGCACCCGCCGATCCCACCTCCTCCGAGGGGGCGGTCTCTGGCGGCGAGCGTGCCGGGGCGGGGCCCCAGGCAGGCCCGGAGGGGGGAGACGCCGACGCCACAGCCATCGTCGACGGCAGTGGTGATGCCGACAGTGGCGAGGTGGACGCCAGCGGTGTGGCCGACGACGACGACGAGGAGGATGTCGAGCCGGCCTCCGTCGAGAGCCCGTACGACCGTCCCGGACGCTGGTACGTCGTGCACAGCTACGCCGGCTATGAGAACAAGGTGAAGTCCAACCTCGAGAGCAGGATCGTCTCGATGAACATGGAAGACCGCATCTACGAGGTGGTCATCCCCATGGAGGACGTCGTCGAGTTCAAGAACGGCAAAAAGGTCGTCGTCCAGAAGAAGGTCTTCCCGGGTTACCTCCTGGTCCGGTGCGAGCTCGACGACGACTCCTGGTCGGTCGTCCGCAACACGCCAGGGGTCACGGGGTTCGTCGGCCCAGGTACCAAGCCCATGCCGCTGTCGCGCCGTGAGGTCGAGGGGATCCTGCAGGTGGAGCCCGTCGGCGGCGGTGTCGAGGCGCCGAAGAAGAGCCGGCCCCGGCTGGCCTACGAGCTGGGAGAGTCGGTCCGGGTCCGCGAGGGACCGTTCGCCGACTTCTCCGGTCAGATCGCCGAGATCAACGAGGACCAGCTCAAGCTCAAGGTGCTGGTCAACATCTTCGGCCGCGAAACCCCCGTCGAGCTCGAGTTCAGCCAGGTCGCCAAGCTGTAGCCGCTGTCCCTGCCCCGGTCGGACCGGGGCGCCGCCCGATGCGCCGCAGGCATTCACATGCCAGCGGCGGGTCATGCCGCCGAGGAGCACCACGTTATGCCGCCGAAGAAGAAGGTCGTCGCCGTCGTCAAGATCCAGCTCCCGGCCGGGGGAGCGACGCCCGCGCCCCCCGTCGGCACCGCGCTTGGCCCGCACGGCGTGCAGACCATGGAGTTTTGCAAGCAGTACAACGCGGCGACGGAGAACCAGCGAGGCACCGTCGTCCCGGTCGAGATCAGCATCTACGAGGACCGCTCGTTCACCTTCGTGCTGAAGACGCCGCCGACCCCTGTGCTCATCCGGCAGGCGGCGGGGCTCGACAAGGGCTCGGCCACGACAGGGCGGGACCAGGCGGGCTCCATCACCCTGGAGCAGCTGGCCGACATCGCCAGGATCAAGCTGCCGGACCTGAACACCACCGACATGGAGTCGGCCCAGCGCCAGGTGGCCGGCACCGCCCGGTCGATGGGCGTATCGGTGGAGAGCTGAGGCCGGCCTGTAGGCCGGGCTCGCCGCACGCAACCCAGAGGAACAGGAGCAACGTGACCAGGGGTAAGAAGTACCGCCAGTCGCTCGAGCGGTTCGACCGCCAGGCGCTGTACCAGCCGGGTGACGCCGTCGACCTGGTCAAGGCCGTCGCCGGTGCCGGCTTCGACGAGACGGTCGAGCTGGCCGTCCGCCTTGGCGTCGATCCGCGCAAGGCCGATCAGATCGTGCGCGGCACCCTCAGCCTGCCGGCCGGGACCGGGCGCACCGCCCGTGTCGTTGCGTTCGCCGCTGGCGAGGCCGCCGCCGAGGCACGCGCGGCAGGAGCCGACGAGGTGGGAGCCGACGACCTGGTCGCACGGGTCGAAGGCGGGTTCCTCGACTTCGATGTGGCCATCGCCACGCCCGACCTGATGGGCCAGGTCGGCAAGCTCGGCCGGGTGCTCGGGCCTCGGGGTCTCATGCCGAACCCGAAGACGGGGACCGTTACGAACGATGTGGGTCGGGCCGTCAGCGAGTTCAAGGGTGGGCGTGTCGAGTACCGGACCGACAAGGTCGGGAACGTCCACGTGCGCATCGGCAAGGCCTCGTTCTCCCGCGAGCAGCTCCTGCAGAACTTCCACGCGGTGGTCGAAGAGCTGGTCCGAGCCAAGCCTGCTGCCGCGAAGGGCCGGTACCTGCGGTCGGTCACCATCGCATCGACGATGAGCCCCGGGGTGCACGTCGATCCGGCCAGGGCTCGCGAGGACGAGGATCTGGCGGCCACCGCCTGACGATCGGCTAGCATCAGCCGGTCACATCGGTGGCGCCACGACAGTTGTGGTGCCACCAAAGGATCCGGTGGACCCGGCGGCATCCGTCGCCGGCCCCGGTGCCACGACGAGAACGACGCCGTCGCCGCAGACATCCGGTCGCCCGGGCAGCCCCCGGGCCGAAGACGCCGCCAGGCTGGCCAGACGAGGGGACGACCGACGACCGGTCCTGGGCAGGGTTCACCCTGCTTCTCCCGGCTGCGGTGACGGCACCTGCACCTCGCGCAGCGGGGAGCAGTCGCACCGACAGCGAGTGGAGGACCCGTGGACAACCCCAGGCCGGAGAAGGTGGCGGTCGTCGAGGAGGTACGTGACCGGCTCGGCTCGGCCGATGCCGCCATCCTCACCGAGTACCGCGGCCTCACCGTCGCCGATCTTGCCGCGCTGCGCCGGTCTCTGGCCGCGGTGGGTGGTGACTACAAGGTCTACAAGAACACCCTGGTCAAGCTGGCAGTGACCGGCAGCGACCACGAGCCGATGCGGGATCTCCTGACCGGCCCGACCGCCATCGCCTTCGTGTCCGGCGAGGTGAGCGCCGTTGCCAAGGCGCTGCGGGATTTCGCCCGGACGAACCCGGCACTGGTGCTGAAGGGCGGCATGTTGCCGACCGGCCCGCTGTCGGCCACCCAGCTCGCCGCACTGGCCGACCTGCCCTCGCGTGACGTCCTGCTGGCCCGGGTGGCCGGTGCCTTCGCCGCCCCGATGCGCCAGATGGCGGGCCTGCTGCAGGCACTGCCACGCAACCTGGCCTACGGCCTGAAGGCACTGATCGACCAGACCAGTGACGGTACCGTCCCCGCAGCGGACGCCGATGTCGCCCCGGCCGAGACCGCCGACGGAACCGCCGACGCGATCGCCGGAACCGAGGCCGGAGCGGAGCCCACCGGCGCACCTGCTCCCGATGTCCACGGCGAGGCTGCTTCCGCCGCCGAGAGCGGCGCTGACGACGCCACTGCTCCTGCCGAGGCCGATCCCGCCGTGGGCTCCGCTGTCACCGCCGAGGCCGGTGCTGACGACGCCACCGCCGAAGCCGACACCACCGCCGGAGCCGAGCCTGCCGGCGGGGACGCCGGCTGATCCTGGCGTCACCGATCCCCTGCCAGCCGGTGCCGGTACCGCCGGTTGCCGGCGAGGCCCGCACCGAACCCGACCGAACCCATCAGCACCACCGATCTCCCCAGAAGGAAGAAGGAGCACGAGCACCATGGCACTGACCAAGGAAGAGATTCTCGACGGCATCGCATCGCTGTCCGTCCTCGAGCTGTCCGAGCTGCTCAAGGACTTCGAGGAGCGCTTCGGCGTGACGGCGGCGGCTCCCGTGGCCGTGGCCGCAGCCCCGGCCGCCGGCGGCGAGGCGGCTGGTGGCGGCGAGGAGGAGAAGTCCGAGTTCGACGTCGTCCTGACGGCTGCCGGTGACAAGAAGATCCAGGTCATCAAGGAAGTTCGAGCCTTGACGAGCCTGGGTCTGAAGGAAGCCAAGGACCTGGTCGACAGCGCCCCGAAGCCCGTGCTGGAGCGGGTGTCCAAGGACGATGCCGACAAGGCCAAGGCCCAGCTCGAAGAGGCTGGCGCCACCGTCGAGATCAAGTAGCCGGGGCGGCCGGGCCTGGGAGGGATCCCGGGCCCGGCGGCGGTCCGGACCGGACTGGCGAGGCCAGCTGTGCCGGTGCCCGCTCGGGGAATTGCTTGACTGCGGCTCCGGTGCTTCGTACCCTGGCTGTGGTTCGCTGGGGTTGCACCCGCGGGATCTACCGCGTATGCTTTACGGTTGCCGTGCCCCGTCGTCGCGCCGATCTTTCCATCAGCTGAATGTCGCGTCCTGTCGCGCCTCCCTGTACCTCCGGTTCAGACCGGCGGTTCGTCGCGGGCGCACGCTTCGTGTCGTCCCGTGCTCCGGTCGCCGCCCGTCAGGCGGTCCCACCGGTGGGACCCGACCGAGCATGGCCGTCGTCTCGTCCCCCGGGCCGCAGTCCGGGGATCGTCTTGGTGCGGCAGTCGCACCTCGCCGGCTGGTCGGTGCGCCCGTCCTGTCGGAACGTCGTCCCCGCGCATGGTGCCGGAGGCGCCTTACACCGCTCCATGACGTCGCACCACCGCATGGCGTCGCACCACATCATCGCGTCGCACCACATCATCGCGTCGTCCACCACCCGTTCCTGAACCTGGGAGGAGTAGGCCGTTGCCTGCACGGTCAAAGAGCCCGGATCGTTTCTCCTTCGCGAACCTCGACGAGGTCCTGCCGCTGCCTGACCTGATCGCCATCCAGCGCGATTCGTTCCAGTGGTTCTTGGACCGGGGGTTGGCCGGTGCATTCGCCGACATCAGCCCGATCGAGGACTTCACCGGGCAGCTCAGCCTGGAGCTGGAGTTCGACGCCGCCGACCCCGACCTGCGCCCGCCGCCCAAGTTCACGGTGGAGGAGTGCAAGGAGAAGGACATGACCTTTGCCGCCCCGGTCTTCGTCCGGGCGCGGTTCATGAACGCGAGCACGGGCGAGATCAAGGAGCAGACCGTCTTCATGGGGGACTTCCCAATGATGACGGACAAGGGCACCTTCATCATCAACGGGACCGAGCGCGTGGTGGTGAGCCAGCTGGTCCGCTCGCCCGGTGTGATCTTCCAGCCCGGTCGTGATGCGAAGACCGTCGTGACCGGCACCATCCACCCGTACCGCGGCGAGTGGGTCGAATTCGACGTGGAGGCGAAGCCGTCTCGCGACGTCACGGCCGGGGCCCGTGTGGCCCGCAAGCGCCGGCTGTCGCTGTTCGTGCTGCTCCGGGCGCTCGGGTACGAGGACGAGGCGTTCCTGGAGCGGTTCGTCCGCCACTTCGACTTCTTGGAGGGCCAGTGGGAGAAAGAGCGCGAGCTCGCCCCCTCGCGTGAAGAGGCCCTCCTGGAGATCTACAAGCGGGCACGCCCGGGCGAGCCGCTGTCGGCCGACGCGGCACGCGCCTACTTCGAAAACGCCTTCTTCAACCCCAAGCGCTACGACCTCACCCGGGTCGGCCGGTACAAGCTGCGGCGCAAGCTCGGCCCGGAGATCGAGCGGATCTCGGACGTGCTCGCCATCGACCTGGAGCGACCCGCCCCCGACCAGGGAGTCCTCAGCCCGTCGGAGATCCTGGCCACCGCCACCTACATGCTGCACCTGGCCGACGGCGAGTCCGGGTACCGCATCGACGACCAGGACCACTTCGCCAACCGGCGCATCCGGTCGGTCGGCGAGCTGATCCAAAACCAAGTGCGCGTCGGCCTGTCCCGCATGGAACGGGTGGTGCGCGAGCGCATGACGACCCAGGACGTCGAGGCCATCACGCCGCAGACCCTCATCAACATCCGCCCCGTGGTCGCCGCGATCAAGGAATTCTTCGGCACCAGCCAGCTCAGCCAGTTCATGGACCAGAACAACCCGCTGTCGGGCCTGGCCCACAAGCGGCGGCTCTCCGCGCTCGGCCCCGGCGGCCTCTCCCGGGAGCGGGCCGGGTTCGAGGTCCGGGACGTCCACAGCTCGCACTACGGCCGGATGTGCCCCATCGAGACGCCCGAAGGCCCGAACATCGGCCTCATCGGGGCACTGGCCACCTACGCCCGAGTCAACGAGTACGGCTTCATCGAGACGCCCTACCGCAAGGTCACCGACGGCCGGGTGACCGACGAGATCGACTACCTCGCCGCCGACGAGGAGGAGGAGCACGTCATCGCCCAGGCCAACGCCAAGTTGGACGGCGAGGGACGCTTCATCGACGAACGCGTGCTGGTGCGCCGTGGGCCGCAGGGCGCCGGGGTGCGGGTAGGGGCGACGGCCACCTCTTACGGCACCACCAGCGAGCTCGACTTCGTGCCCCCGACCGAGGTCGACCTGATGGACGTGTCCACCAACCAGATCGTGTCGGTGTCGACCGCGCTCATCCCCTTCGTAGAGCACGACGACGCCAACCGCGCCCTGATGGGCGCCAACATGCAGAAGCAGGCGGTACCGCTCGTCGTGCCCGAGGCGCCGTACATCGGCACCGGGGTCGAGGCACGTGCCGCCCAGGACGCCGGCGACGTCCTGCTGTCCGAGGGCACCGGCCGGGTCGTCGAGGTGTCGGGCGACCACGTGATCGTGGAGTACGAGCCCGCGCAGCGCGACCGCATCGGCGTGGAGCTCGGGCGGCGCACCTACCGGTTGGCCAAGTTCCGCCGCTCCAACCAGAACACCTCGATCAACCAGAAGGTGCTGGTGGACGAGGGGCAGGCGGTCGTGACCGGCACCATCCTGGCCGACGGTCCCGCCACCCACCAGGGGGAGCTCGCCCTGGGCAAGAACCTTTTGGTCGCCTTCATGCCTTGGGAGGGGTACAACTTCGAGGACGCCATCATCCTGTCCGAGCGCCTGGTGCGCGACGACGTCCTGACGTCCATCCACATCGAGGAGCACGAGGTCGACGCCCGCGACACCAAGCTGGGCGCCGAGGAGATCACCCGGGACATCCCCAACCTCTCCGAGGAGATCCTGGCCGACCTCGACGAGCGCGGCATCATCCGCGTCGGCGCCGAGGTCGAGGCCGGGGACGTGCTCGTGGGCAAGGTGACCCCCAAGGGCGAGACCGAGCAGACCCCCGAGGAGCGGCTGCTGCGCGCCATCTTCGGCGAGAAGGCCCGCGAGGTCCGCGACACGTCGCTCAAGGTGCCGCACGGCGAGTCCGGCAAGGTCATCGACGTCCGTGTGTTCTCGCGGGAGGACTCCCACGAGCTGCCACCGGGCGTCAACCAGCTGGTGCGGGTGTACGTCGCCCAGAAGCGCAAGATCTCCGAGGGCGACAAGCTGGCCGGCCGGCACGGCAACAAGGGCGTCATCTCCAAGATCCTGCCGGTCGAGGACATGCCCTTCCTGTCCGACGGCACGCCGGTCGACATCATCTTGAACCCCCTGGGCGTGCCCAGCCGGATGAACGTCGGCCAGGTGCTCGAGTCGCACCTCGGCTACGCGGCGCGCTGGGGCTGGAAGGGGCAGGCCACCCACAACCCGCCGTTGCGCGGCACGGAGACCAAGACCCGCCCGCGTACCGACCCCGCCATGTGGATCGCCACGCCGGCGTTCGACGGCGCCCACTGGGACGAGGAGGCGAACGCGGGCCGGCACCCCACCATCCAAAAGGTGTTCGGCACCCTCAACCCCGACTCGGCCGACGGGAGCCGGCTCATCGGCTTGGACGGCAAGGCCACGCTGTACAACGGGCGGACCGGGGAGGCGTACGACAACCCGATCTCGGTGGGCTACGTCTACATCCTGAAGCTCGCCCACCTGGTCGACGACAAGATCCACGCCCGGTCCACGGGTCCGTACTCGATGATCACCCAGCAGCCGCTGGGTGGGAAGGCCCAGTTCGGTGGGCAGCGGTTCGGGGAGATGGAGGTGTGGGCCCTCGAGGCCTACGGCGCCGCCTACGCCCTGCAGGAGCTGCTGACCATCAAGTCCGACGACGTGCTGGGCCGCGTCAAGGTGTACGAGGCCATCGTGAAGGGCGAGAACATCCCCGAGCCGGGCATCCCCGAGAGCTTCAAGGTGCTCATCAAGGAGATGCAGTCGCTGTGCCTCGATGTCGAGGTGCTGTCGACCACCGGGGAGGAGATCGAGATGCGCGAGCTCGACGAAGACGTCTTCCGCACCGCGGAGGAGCTGGGCATCGACATCAGCCGGCCCGAGCGTGGGTCGGACGAGGAAGACGAGCGCCGCGCTGCGGAGAGGAGCCTGTAGTGCTTGATGTCAACGACTTCGATCAGCTCCGCATCGGCCTGGCTACGGCCGATGCCATCCGCACCTGGTCCAACGGCGAGGTGAAGAAGCCCGAGACGATCAACTACCGCACGCTGCGCCCCGAGAAGGACGGGCTCTTCTGCGAAAAGATCTTCGGGCCCACCAAGGACTGGGAGTGCTACTGCGGCAAGTACAAGCGCGTCCGGTTCAAGGGCATCATCTGCGAGCGCTGCGGCGTCGAGGTCACGCGCTCCAAGGTCCGCCGTGAGCGGATGGGGCACATCGAGCTGGCTGCCGCCGTCGTCCACATCTGGTACCTCCGGGGCACCCGGAGCTGGCTCGCCTACCTGTTGATGGGCACCGAGGCGCGCGAGGAGCTCAAGGCCAAGCAGCTGGAGAAGGTCATCTACTTCGCAGCCAACCTCGTCACCGCTGTCGACGATGAGAAGCGGCACGAGGACCTCCCCAACCTCGAGACCGAGCTCGCCGAGGAGATCACCCAGATCGAGCGGCAGCGGGACCTCGACATCGATCGGCGGTTCAAGACGCTCGAGGCCGAGTTGGCCGAGCTCGAGTCCCAGGGCGTCAAGGAAGCCGAGATCAAGGCTCGCCAGCGCGCGGTGGAGCGCGAGATCGCGTCCATGCGCGACCGGGCCGAGGGCGACATCGACCTTGCCCGGCGCGCCTTTGACGAGCTGCGCGACCTCTTCCCCCGCAAGATCATCGAGGACGAGCTGCTGTGGCGCGAGCTGAAGCTGCGCTACGACGACTACTTCGACGGCGGCATGGGAGCTGAGGCGATCGCCCAGCTCATCGACCGCATCGACCTCGACGAGGAGGAGGTGAAGCTCCGCGAGAACATCGACGCCGCCGACGGGCGTCGCCCGCTGTCGGCCCAGCGCCGGCAGAAGGCGATCAAGCGGCTGAAGATCGTCACCGCCTTCAACCGGCGCGACGACCAGGGCCGCCGGATCAACGACCCACGTGCCATGATCCTGCAGGCCGTGCCGGTCATCCCGCCGGACCTCCGCCCGATGGTGCAGCTCGACGGCGGGCGGTTCGCCACCTCCGACTTGAACGACCTCTACCGCCGCGTCATCAACCGCAACAACCGGCTGAAGCGCCTGCTCGACCTCGGCGCGCCCGAGATCATCATCAACAACGAAAAGCGGATGCTCCAGGAGGCCGTGGACGCCCTGTTCGACAACGGGCGGCGCGGTCGGCCGGTGACCGGCCCCGGAAACCGGCCCCTCAAGAGCCTGTCCGACATGCTGAAGGGCAAGCAGGGGCGGTTCCGCCAGAACCTGCTGGGCAAGCGCGTCGACTACTCGGGCCGGTCCGTCATCGTCATCGGCCCGACGCTCAAGCTGCACCAGTGCGGTCTGCCCAAGCTCATGGCGCTCGAGCTGTTCAAGCCCTTCGTCATGAAGCGGCTGGTCGACCTGGAGCTCGCGCAGAACGTCAAGTCCGCCAAGCGCATGGTCGAACGTCGGCGGCCCCAGGTGTGGGACGTCCTCGAGGGTGTCATCCGGGAGCACCCGGTGTTCCTCAACCGTGCCCCCACCCTGCACCGCCTCGGCATCCAGGCCTTCGAGCCGGTGCTCGTCGAGGGCAAGGCCATCCAGGTCCACCCCCTTGTCTGCACCGCGTTCAACGCCGACTTCGACGGTGACCAGATGGCCGTCCACCTGCCGCTGTCGGCCGAGGCCCAGGCCGAAGCCCGGGTGCTCATGCTGTCGGCCAACAACATCCTGTCCCCGGCTACCGGCCGGCCCATCACCGTGCCCACCCAGGACATGGTGTTCGGGGCGTACTACCTCACCCTCATCGTCGACGGGGCGGTCGGTGACGGCCGTACCTTCCGGCACGCCTACGAGGTGGAGCGAGCGCTCGACGAGGGGGGCGTCGCCCTGCACGCCAAGATCCAGCTGCGGCCTCAGCCGGGCAGCGACCTGTACCGGGCCGTGGCCAAGGCCGTCGGCGGCGACCCCGAGGGAACCGACCAGGTCGCCATCGAGAGCACGCCTGGGCGGGTCCTGTTCAACAGTGCGCTGCCGCCCGGCTTCCGGTTCGTGAACGACGTCGTCGGCAAGCGCAACACGCCGATCGGTTCGGTGGTGGAAGAGATCGCCGGCACCGAGCCCAAGCACGTCGTGGCCGACTGCCTCGACCGGGTCAAGTCCCTTGGCTTCCGCTATGCCGCCCAGTCAGGCCTCACCATCTCCATCGACGACGTCCGCACCCCCGCGGACAAAGCGGCCATCCTCGATCGCTACGAGCGTGAGGCGGAGAAGGCGGAGACCCAGTTCAAGCGGGGCATCATCACCGACGACGAGCGGCGCCAGAAGGAGATCGAGATCTGGACCTCCGCCAACTCCGAGGTCGGGCGGGCCATGGAGCAGTCGCTGTCGCAGATCGCCTTCAACCCGCTCGACATGATGGTGGACTCCGGCGCCCGTGGCAACGCCCAGCAGATCCGGCAGATCGCCGGTATGAAGGGCCTCGTCTCCAATCCCCGAGGCGAGATGATCCCCCGGCCCATCAAGTCCTCGTTCCGCGAGGGCCTGTCGGTGCTGGAGTACTTCATCTCCACCCACGGCGCCCGAAAGGGCCTGGCGGACACCGCGCTGCGGACCGCCGACTCCGGTTACCTCACCCGGCGCCTCGTCGATGTGGCTCAGGAGCTCATCATCCGCTCCGAAGACTGCGGTACGACCCGCGGCATCTGGCTGGAGGACGTCGTCCCCGACGAGGCGGGTCGTCGCTCGTACTTGGAGACCCGGGCGTATGGCCGGGTCCTGACGGAGCCCGTCACCCTTTCCGACGGAACCGTCCTGGCAGCAGGGTTGATGCTCGACGACGAGCACGTCGCTTCGCTTCGCGACGACCCGGGCGTCACCCGGATCCGCGCCCGGTCCGTCCTCACGTGCGAGGCCGAGCACGGTGTATGTGCGTTCTGCTACGGCCGGTCCTTGGCCACGGGCAAGCTCATCGAGCTCGGTGAGGCGGTCGGCGTCATCGCCGCCCAGTCGATCGGTGAGCCGGGCACCCAGCTCACCATGCGGACGTTCCACACCGGCGGTGTCGTCGGCGAGGACATCACCCACGGCCTCCCCCGTGTCGTCGAGCTCTTCGAGGCACGCACGCCCAAGGGCGCCGCAGTGCTGGCGCACCACTCCGGCGTGGCCCGTATCGCCGACGAGGAGGGCGGCCGGCGGATCACGGTGGTGGGCGACGACGGCACCGAGGAGTCGGTGCTGGTCGGGCTGCGCGCCCACCTCGAAGTGGCAGACGGCCAGGAGGTCGCTGCCGGTGACGCGCTCCTCGAAGGTCCGAAGGACCCCAAGGAGCTCCTTGAGGTGAAGGGCATCCGGGAGACCCAGCAGTACCTGGTGGAAGAGGTGCAGAAGGTCTACCGGGACCAGGGCGTGTCCATCCACGACAAGCACATCGAGCTGATCGTGCGGCAGATGCTGCGCCGGGTGCTGGTGGCCGAGCCCGGCGAAGCCGCCTTCCTTCCCGGTGAGCGCGTGGAGTCCCAGGTCTACGCCGAGGTCAACCGCTCGCTGGTCCAGGAAGGGAAGCGACCGGCCGAAGGCCGGCCCGAGCTCATGGGGATCACCAAGGCATCGCTCGCCACCGAGTCCTGGCTGTCGGCCGCCTCCTTCCAAGAGACCACCCGGGTGCTCACCGAGGCCGCCATCGAGAGCAAGTCCGACCAGCTCTTCGGCCTGAAGGAGAACATCATCATCGGCAAGCTCATCCCCGCCGGGACGGGAATGGACATCTACCGGCAGGTGGGCGTGGATCTTCCCGATGCCGTTGCCGTCTCCCTGCGGAGCTACGGCTTCGACGAGGAGACCGAGGATCTGGCGGCCTGGCTGCGTGACAGCGGCGGGTCGCAGCACCCAGGCTTCGGTGACGGCTTCGGCAGCGATCTCCTCGGTGGGGGCGGGCTCGGATCCGGGATCGGCCCTGCCGACCTCGGCGGCGGGATCGGCCCTGCCGACCTCGGCGGCGGCGACTTCGCTGCTCCTGTCGCCGGAGATGGTGACGCGGACGAGACCGGGGACGGCGACGGCCCCAGCCACGGCCAGCTCGAAGCGGGCGCCTGACCGCCCGATCCCACGACCGCCGGACCGGCCCGGGCGCGAGCCCGGGCCGGGTTCCCGGCAGGCGGACGGGGCGTGGGTCACCGGGCACCGGCCGGTGACGGAAGCGCTCCCCCTGACCACGGGGTTTGCCCGGCAGGACCGCTGCTACTAGCATGAACCCGCTGTGGTTCGACGCGCATCTGCGCGTCCCCGGTGCCGGGAGCGTTCCCGCCCTCGGTGTGCAGTCCCCAGTCGATCGACCAGAGGTCACGCGTGCCCACCATCGAGCAGCTCGTCCGCAAGGGCCGGGCCACCAAGCCATCCAAGACGAAGACCCCGGCCCTGAAGGGCGCGCCGCAGCGTCGCGGGGTGTGCACCCGCGTCTTCACCACCACGCCGAAGAAGCCGAACTCGGCGCTGCGCAAGGTGGCCCGTGTCCGGCTCACCAGCGGTGTCGAGGTGAGCGCCTACATCCCTGGCGTCGGGCACAACCTGCAGGAGCACTCGATCGTGCTCGTCCGCGGCGGCCGGGTGAAGGACCTGCCTGGTGTCCGCTACAAGGTGATCCGCGGGGCGCTCGACGCCGCCGGCGTGCGCGAGCGCAGCCAGGCCCGGTCCCGCTACGGCGCGAAGAAGGAGTCCTGAGTTGCCCCGCAACGGTCCTGCCCCCCGGCGCGAGCTCGTCCCCGATCCCGTCTACCGGTCCGTGCTGGTCACCCAGTTCGTGAACAAGGTGCTGTCGCGCGGCAAGCGGACCCTGGCGGAGCGCATCGTCTACCAGGCCTTGGAGCTGGTGCGTGAGCGCAGCGGTGCTGACCCGGTCTCGACGCTGAAGAAGGCCGTGGAGAACACCCGGCCCGAGCTCGAGGTCCGGAGCCGGCGAGTCGGTGGAGCCACCTACCAGGTGCCCGTCGAGGTCCGTCCCCGCCGGGCGACCACGTTGTCGATCCGGTGGCTGGTCAGCTACGCCCGCCAGCGCCGCGAGAAGACGATGGTCGAGCGGATGGCGGGGGAGATCCTGGACGCCGCCAACGGCACCGGAGCCGCGGTGAAGCGCCGCGAGGACCTGCACAAGATGGCCGAGTCCAACCGGGCCTTCGCCCACTACCGCTGGTAACGGCCTGGCGCCTGCAGCCCGGCCCTCGCGGCCGGCACCGGCCCGCTTCGAACCAGGAGCAGTGCCGGCGAGCCCGGTGACCGGACCGGGCCCGACGACACGTACGACACGACGGAACACGACCGAAGAGCACGACCATGGCCGACGCACGACCCATCCGAGAGTTCCCGCTCGCTAGGACCCGCAACATCGGGATCATGGCCCACATCGACGCGGGCAAGACCACGACGACCGAGCGGATCCTCTACTACACCGGCAAGAACTACAAGATCGGCGAGGTCCACGAGGGTGCCGCCACCATGGACTGGATGGTCCAGGAGCAGGAGCGCGGCATCACCATCACCTCGGCCGCCACCACCTGCAAGTGGCGTGACTGCTGGATCAACATCATCGACACGCCCGGCCACGTCGACTTCACCGTCGAGGTCGAGCGGTCCCTGCGCGTCCTCGACGGCGCCGTCGCCGTCTTCGACGCGGTCGCCGGCGTCGAGCCCCAGACCGAGACGGTATGGCGGCAGGCGAACAAGTACGAGGTCCCCCGGATCTGCTTCGTCAACAAGATGGACCGCATCGGCGCTGACTTCGGCCGGACCGTCGAGATGATCCGCGACCGCCTGGACGCCACGCCCGCCGTCGTGCAGATCCCCATCGGGGCCGAGGGCGGGTTCCAGGGCATCGTCGACCTGCTCGCCATGCAGGCGCTGGTGTGGGACGACGGCATGGGCGACACGTGGCGCGAGGAGCCGGTGCCCGAGGCGCTGGTGACCGAAGCCGCCGACGCCCGCCACCAACTCGTCGACGTCCTGTCCAACTACGACGACGCCATCACGGAGAAGTACCTCGGCGACGAGGAGATCACCGCCGAGGACCTGCGCGGTGCGATCCGGCGCGCCACCATCGCCAGCCAGATCGTCCCGGTGCTCTGCGGCTCCGCTTTCAAGAACAAGGGCGTGCAGCCGATGCTCGACGCCGTCGTCGACTTCCTGCCGAGCCCCCTCGACGTACCTCCTACCGAGGGCCTCACCCTCAAGGGCGAGAACACCGAGCGCAAGCAGGACGATTCCGAGCCGTTCTCTGCGCTCGCCTTCAAGATCATGACCGACCCCTACGTCGGCAAGCTGACCTACCTCCGCGTCTACTCCGGCACCCTCACCAAGGGCTCCACGGTCCTGAACTCCACCAAGGACCGCAAGGAGCGGGTGGGGCGCATCCTGCAGATGCACGCCAACCACCGCGAGGACAAGGACGCCATCTTCACGGGCGACATCGTCGCCGCCGTCGGCCTGAAGAACACCACCACCGGCGACACCCTGTGCGACCCCAGCAGTCCGGTCGTGCTCGAGGCACTCGAATTCCCCGAGCCCGTCATCCACGTGGCCGTCGAGCCCAAGACCAAGGCCGACCAGGACAAGCTGTCGAAGGCGCTGTTCGCCCTGTCCGAAGAGGACCCGACGTTCCGGGTTCGCAGCGACGAGGAGACCGGGCAGACCGTCATCTCGGGAATGGGCGAGCTCCACCTGGAGGTGCTCGTCGACCGCATGCTGCGGGAGTTCTCCGTCGACGCCAACGTGGGCAAGCCGCAGGTGGCCTACCGCGAGACGATCCGCAAGTCGGTCGAGAAGATCGAGGAGCGCTACATCCGCCAGACCGGCGGCCGTGGCCAGTACGGCCACGTCGTCATCAGCCTGGAGCCCACCGGGCCGGGCGGCGGCTACGAGTTCGTCGACAAGATCACCGGGGGCGTCATCCCCAAGGAGTACATCCCCGCGGTCGACGCCGGCATCCAGGAGGCCCTGACCAACGGGGTCCTGGCCGGCTACCCCATGGTCGACGTCCGGGTGAACCTGACCTTCGGTTCGTACCACGATGTCGACTCCTCGGAGATGGCGTTCAAGATCGCCGGTTCGATGGCGGTGAAGAAGGCCGCCCACGCAGCCAGCCCCGTCTTGCTCGAGCCGGTCATGGCCGTCGAGGTCGTCACCCCCGAGGACTACATGGGCGACGTCATCGGCGACCTGTCGAGCCGCCGGGGCAAGGTCGAGGGGATGGAGCAGCGGGGCAGCAGCCAGGTCATCCGGGCGCTTGTCCCGCTCGCCGACATGTTCGGCTACGCTACCGACCTGCGTTCACGCACGCAGGGCCGTGCGAACTACAGCATGCAGTTCAGCGCCTACCACGAGGTACCCGACTCGATCGCCCGGGAGATCATCGCCCGAGCCCGCGGGGAGTGAGCCGGGACGTGGGCGCCGGCATGCCGGGCGTCCGCGTTGGTGGGTGACAGCGCCCGGACCGGTCGCCAGAGCCCACCGTTGTTCCACACCGCGACACCACGATCACCACGTAGACATTCCAGGCGTCGCCCGACGGGGGGACCGCCCGAGACCAGGAGCCGTACCGACCGCCATGGCCAAGCAGAAGTTCGAGCGCACAAAGCCCCACGTCAATATCGGCACCATGGGCCACATCGACCATGGGAAGACGACGCTCACCGCCGCCATCACCAAGGTCCTGTCGGAGGCAAACCCCAACGTCGCCTTCACGCCGTTCGACCAGATCGACAAGGCGCCGGAGGAGAAGCAGCGGGGCATCACCATCTCCATCGCCCACGTCGAGTACGAGACGGACAACCGGCACTACGCCCACGTCGACATGCCGGGCCACGCCGACTACATCAAGAACATGATCACCGGTGCCGCCCAGGTGGACGGGGCCATCCTGGTGGTCTCCGCCGCCGACGGCCCGATGCCCCAGACGCGTGAGCACGTGCTGCTCGCCCGCCAGGTCGGCGTCCCGTACATCGTCGTGGCGCTGAACAAGGCCGACATGGTCGACGATGAGGAGCTTCTCGACCTGGTCGAGCTCGAGGTGCGGGAGCTGCTCAGCTCCTACGAGTTCCCCGGTGACGACATCCCGGTGGTGCGCGTCAGCGCCCTGAAGGCGCTCGAGGGCGACCCGGAGTGGACGCCGAAGATCCTGGAGCTGATGGCCGCCGTCGACGACTACATCCCCGAGCCGGAGCGCCCCATCGACAAGCCGTTCCTGATGCCCATCGAGGACGTCATGTCCATCACCGGCCGTGGCACTGTGGTCACCGGCAAGGTCGAGCAGGGCCAGGTCAAGGTGGGCGAGGAAGTCGAGATCGTCGGGCTGCGCACCACCCAGAAGTCCACGGTGACCGGCGTCGAGATGTTCCGCAAGCTCCTCGACGAGGGGCGTGCCGGAGACAACATCGGCGCCCTGCTCCGCGGCACGAAGAAGGAGGACGTCGAGCGCGGCCAGGTCCTGGCCAAGCCCGGCTCCATCACCCCGCACACCAACTTCGAGGCCAACGTCTACGTGCTGACGAAGGAGGAGGGTGGGCGCCACAAGCCGTTCTTCAACAACTACCGGCCGCAGTTCTACTTCCGGACCACCGACGTCACCGGCTCCATCACCCTTCCCGAGGGAACGGAGATGGTCATGCCTGGGGACAACACTGAGATGACCGTGGAGCTGCAGAAGCCCATCGCCATGGACGAGGGCCTGCTGTTCGCCATCCGCGAGGGCGGGCGCACGGTCGGCTCGGGCCGCGTCACCAAGATCCTGAAGTAGTCCGGGAACCGACGCGAGCAGGACGGAGCGCAACGTGGCCGACACAAGCCGACAGAAGATCCGGATCAGGTTGAAGGCCTACGACCACGAGATCCTCGACCAGTCCACGGAGAAGATCGTGCAGACGGTCCTCCGCACCCAGGCCAAGGTCCAGGGCCCCGTTCCGCTGCCGACGGAGAAGCACCGCTACACGGTGATCCGGTCGCCGCACAAGTACAAGGACAGCCGCGAGCACTTCGAGATGCGGGTCCACAAGCGGCTGGTGGACATCGTCGAGCACACACCGAAGACCGTCGACTCCTTGCAGCGGCTCGACCTGCCTGCCGGCGTCGACATCGAGATCAAGATCCAGAACGTCTGACCACGTCGTCGTCGCCGGTCTCGGTCGGCGGCGACGACTGGCGGCGTGCCAGCGGCACGGTGTACCGTCTTCCGCCGGTCGACGGTGAGCCAGTGCTCTCAGCGACCGAGCCATGTCGATGTCCCCGAGCGCCCACCGACAGTGGTGGGGACCTCCGGGCGAACCAGGTCGAGCGCTCCGCTCGGGGGTTCCCGGGCGGAGCGTTGGCGTGCAATGGGCACCGTGCGGCGCCTGCAGGAGCGGGCCCCGATGCGGGTCCAGTGAGAAGGGCACCACCACGGTGCCCGGTGATGACGGAGAGGACCACGGGACCGTGGCTACGAAGGCGATCGTCGGCGAAAAAGTCGGCATGACCCAGGTCTGGGACGAGGAGCACCGCGCCGTGCCGGTGACGGTCCTCAAGGTCGCGCCCGCGCGGATCGTCCAGGTGAAGACACCCGAGCGCGAGGGGTATGCAGCCCTCCAGGTCACCTGGGGCGTCCGGCGTGCCAGCACCCTGACCAAGCCCGAGCAGGGCCACTACGCCAAGGCCGGCGTCGAGCCGGGCCGCCGGCTGGTGGAGCTCCGGATCGACGACATCAGCGGCTACGAGGTCGGCCAGCAGCTCACCGCCGAGATCCTGGCGCCAGGCGAGCGGGTGGACGTCACCGCAGTGTCCAAGGGCAAGGGCTTCGCCGGCGGCATGAAGCGGCACAACTTCAAGGGTCAGGGCGCGGGGCACGGCAACCACAAGAAGCACCGGGCGCCGGGCTCGATCGGCGCGTGTGCCACCCCGGCACGTGTCTTCAAGGGCACTCGCATGGCTGGGCGCATGGGCGGCACGCAGGTCACCACGATGAACCTGCAGGTCGTCGCCGCCGATCCGGAGCGCGAGCTGATCCTGGTCAAGGGAGCGGTTCCTGGTCCCCGGGGGGCGGTCGTCGTCCTGCGCGACACCGTCAAGGGCCCGGCCACCACGAACGGGAGACCGGCATGAACGCACTCGCCACCCTGACACCCGCGGCCCGGCGGGCAGCGGCCCGGCCCGAGCCCGCACGGCGCACCGTCGACCGGCGCTCCGTGGCGGGCGACGTGCTCGGCCAGGTCGAGCTCGACCCCGAGACCTTCGGCATCATCCCCAACACGGCCGTCATGCACCAGGTGGTGACCGCCCAGCTCGCCGCAGCGCGCTCCGGCACCCAGTCGACGCGCACCCGGGCCGAGGTTGCCGGCGGTGGCGCCAAGCCGTTCCGCCAGAAGGGCACCGGGCGCGCTCGCCAGGGGTCCACCCGGGCCCCGCAGTGGTCCGGTGGCGGGGTCGCGCTGGGCCCGAAGCCCCGTTCCTACCGTCAGCGCACCCCAAAGAAGATGATCCGCCTGGCGCTGCGCTCGGCACTGTCCGACCGGGCGTCCGAGGGACGCGTTGCGCTCGTTGACACCTGGGGTTGGGACGTGCCGCGAACCAAGTCGGCGGTCGCCGCGCTCTCGGCCCTCGGGCTGAGCGGGCGCATCCTGGTGGTGTGCACCAGTGACGACGTCGCTGCCGAGCGTTCGTTCTCCAACCTCCAGCGGGTGCACGTGATCGACGTCACGGAGCTCAACGCCTACGACATCCTGCGCAGCGACTGGGTCGTCTTCACCGATGAGACGCTGCCCGGTGGGGCGGTCGCCGGATTGGGGACGGGCGCCGGAGACGCCCCGTCCGCGGCCGGATCGGACAGCGCACCACGGAGCCCTGCCAGCGCAGCGGCCGGTACCGGCGGCGAAGGCGCAGCCGGCAGCAGCGGGGACAACGTCGCCAGTGAGGACGAGGAGGGCGAGGCATGAGGTCCGCAGATCAGGTCCTGGTCCGCCCGGTGATCTCGGAGAAGACTGACCGGCTGATGTCTGCCGGCACCTACGTCTTCGTCGTCGCCCCCGACGCCACCAAGGTCGATGTCCGGCACGCGGTCGAGCAGGTGTTCGGCGTGCGCGTCGCCCAGGTCAACACCCTGAACCGCATCGGCAAGCACCGGCGGAACCGGCGGACGAACATCGTCGGCAGCCGCCCGTCGACCAAGCGGGCCATGGTCACGCTGGCCGGCAACGACCGCATCGATCTCTTCGAGAAGAGCTGAGAGGACCGCGCATGACGCTCCGCAAGCGCAAGCCCACCAGCGCCGGCCGCCGGTTCCAGTCCGTCTCCGACTTTTCGGAGATCACTCGGTCGAAGCCCGAGCGGTCACTGCTGGCGCCCAAGCCGTCGACCGGCGGCCGCAACGCCCAGGGCCGCAAGACGGCTCGGCACCGTGGTGGCGGGCACAAGCAGCAGTACCGCATGGTCGACTTCAAGCGCAACAAGGATGGGGTGCCGGCCAAGGTCGCCGCCATCGAGTACGACCCCAACCGCAACGCCCGAATCGCACTGCTGCACTACTACGACGGTGAGAAGCGCTACATCCTTGCCCCGGCCGGGGTGAAGGTGGGGGACGTCCTGCAGAACGGCCAGGGTGCCGAGATCCGTCCCGGCAACGCGCTGCCGCTGCGCTACATCCCCGTCGGCTCCACCGTCCACAACATCGAGCTCCGGCCCGGCCAGGGCGGCAAGATGGCGCGGGGCGCCGGCATGAGTGCCCAGCTCGTGGCCAAGGAAGGCACGTTCGCCACCCTGCGGCTGCCGTCGACGGAGATGCGCCGTGTGGCCATCGACTGCCGGGCCACCCTCGGCACGGTCGGCAACGCCGAAGCCGAGCTGATCTCGGTGGGCAAGGCCGGTCGCAACCGGTGGCGCGGCGTGCGACCCCAGACCCGTGGTGTCGCGATGAACCCGGTCGACCACCCGCTGGGCGGTGGCGAGGGCAAGTCGTCGGGTGGTCGCCACCCGGTCTCGCCGTGGGGCAAGCCCGAGGGCCGCACCCGTGCCCGTCACAAGTCGTCCGACCAGATGATCGTCCGCCGTCGCCGCACCCGCGGCGCGCGCCGGTAACGGATCCGAGAGAGGACCTGCGCAATGCCGCGTAGCCTGAAGAAAGGCCCGTTCGTCGACGGCCACCTCCTCCGCAAGGTGGACACGTTGAACGCCGCCAACGACAAGCGGGTCATCCGGACCTGGTCGCGTCGATCGACGATCATCCCCGACATGGTGGGCCACACCATCGCCGTCCACGATGGTCGCAAGCACGTCCCGGTGTACATCACCGAGTCGATGGTCGGCCACAAGCTGGGCGAATTCGCACCGACACGGACGTTCCGCTTCCACGCCGGTCAGGAACGGCAGGGGAGGCGCTGAGGTGACTGGCCCCAAGACCAACGAGCGCCCCGGCACCCGTGCCGTCCTGCGCCACTTCCGGATGTCGGCCACCAAAGCCCGCCAGGTTCTCGACCTGATCCGCGGGCAGGACGTGGACCGCGCTGCCGACATGCTGCGCACCACCCCGCGTGAGGCCGCCCGGGTCGTGGCCAAGGTCCTCGACTCCGCCGTGGCCAACGCTCGTCACAACGACGGCCTCGACCCCGAGGAGCTGTACGTGTCCGCGTGCTTCGCTGACGAGGGCACCACCCTCAAGCGGTGGCGGCCCCGGGCTCGCGGTCGTGCCACACGCATCCGGAAGCGGACGTGCCACATCACCGTGATCGTGTCGCGGCTGCCCGAGGAGCGTCTGCAGCGCCGTCGGGCCCGGCAGGCGTCGAGCGGCGTGCAGCGCTCCCGTCGGGTTGCCGCCTCGCGGCGCGAGGAGACCGTGTCGGCCGCACCGGTCGCAGAGGCAAGCGATTGGGCCGGCGACGCCACGGAGCAGGTGGCTGGTGCCCCCGAGGCTGTTGCTGTGGAGGCTGCCGGTACGGACCTCCTGCAGGCGGACGGGGCTCCGGGCCAGACGGACGACGACGGCGACGACGAGGGCGCTGGTGACTGGGCGGACACCGTCGACGACGGCGACGCCGGGGACGACGGGGCCACGGCCAGTGGCGACGCAGAGGAGAAGGGCTGAGCCATGGGTCAGAAGGTCAACCGCCGCCGAACCGCACCCGCCGTGCAAGCTGCCAGCTCGAGCACGAGGGCCGGGTACTGAGATGGGTCAGAAGGTCAATCCGTACGGGTTCCGGCTCGGTGTCACCACCGACTGGAAGTCACGGTGGTTCGAGGAGCGCAGCTACCAGGACTTCGTGATCGAGGACTGGCGCATCCGCCACTACCTCATGTCCCAACTCGAGGCCGCGGCAGTCAGTCGCATCGAGATCGAGCGCACCCGTGACCGGCTGCGCGTCGACATCCACACGGCACGGCCCGGCATCGTCATCGGCCGGCGCGGGTCGGAGGCCGACCGCCTGAAGAAGCAGTTGGAGACCATCACCGGGTTGCGCAACCGGATCCAGCTCAACATCCAGGAGATCAAGCAGCCCGAGCTGGACGCCGCGCTCATCGCGCAGAGCATCGCCGACCAGCTCGTCCGTCGGGTCGCCTTTCGGCGAGCGATGAAGCGGGCCATGCAGACCGTCACGAAGGCAGGCGCCCTGGGAGTCCGGGTCCAGTGCTCGGGCCGCCTCGGTGGCTCGGAGATGGCCCGCAAGGAGGGCTACCGCGAGGGCAGGGTGCCGCTGCACACGCTACGGGCCGACATCGACTACGGCTTTCGCGAGGCCCGCACCACCTTCGGGCGCATCGGCGTCAAGGTGTGGATCTACAAGGGCGACATCCTCCCCTACAAGCTCTCCACCGAGGACAAGATCAACCGCGAGGCGGCCATGGCGGCTGGTGAGACGTCGGGCCAGGCCCGGCCGCGCCGGCTCGTGACCGCCGGCGGCGGTCGCCGTCGTGCGGGCCAGGGCGAGCCGGGCGCAGCATCGGAGCCCGGCGCAGCATCGGAGCCCGGCGCGCCTGTCGCCGATGTCACCGGCCCCGGGTCCCAGGCGCCCGCGCCGGGGCCCGAAGCGGGCGCTGCGGTGATGACCGAGCCGGCACCTCAGGCGCCCGTTGCCGAAGTCGTGCCCGTGGCTCCGGCGGCGGCGCCGACTGCCGAGGTGGGCACCGAGGCTCCGCCGGAGGCCGCTGCCGCCGGCGAGGAGACCGAGGTCGCGTCGCCGCCCCTCCCGGGCAGCGGCCCCGCCGACGGCGGCGACGACCTGGAGCGCCTGCTGGCCGAGGAGGAAGAGATCGAGCGGCGGACTCGCAGCGAGCACCACGAGGCGCCGCACTTCCGCAAGGAGTCCGACTGACATGCTGATGCCCCGCAAGGTCAAGCACCGCAAGCAGCAGCGCGGCAGGTTGACCGGGTCGGCCAAGGGTGGGACGGCGATCACCTTCGGCGACTACGGCATCCAGGCGCTCGAACCGGGTTGGCTCACCGCCCGCCAGATCGAGGCCGCCCGAATTGCCATGACCCGGCACGTCCGCCGTGGCGGCAAGGTGTGGATCCGGGTCTTCCCGGACAAGCCGGTGACCCAAAAGCCGGCCGAGACCCGGATGGGTTCGGGCAAAGGCAACCCCGAGCACTGGGTGGCCGTCGTCCGTCCCGGGCGGGTGCTGTTCGAGCTGGCCGGTGTCGACGTCGATCTCGCGCGTGCCGCCATGGAGCGCGCCATCCAGAAACTGCCGTTCAAGGCCCGGTTCGTGGTGCGCCCAGGCACCCACGGCACGGCCGAGGTGGAGGTCTAGCCGTGCCCCGTGTCCTGGAAATGCGCGAGCTCGACGACGAGGAGCTCGAGAACAGGCTGGCCGAGTACCGGCGTGAGCTGCTGAACCTCAGGTTCCAGCTCGCCACCGGTCAGCTCGACAACAGCGCCCGGATCCCGCAGGTGCGGCGGGACGTGGCTCGCGTCCTGACCGTGCTGCGCGAGCGGGACATCGATGTGGTGGAGGCCGACCTGGCCGCCGCTGAGCGCGCCCCGGCGCTGCGCGAGGAAGCTCGGCGTCGCTCCGAAGAGGCTGCCACTCGTGCGGCCGAGGCGGATGCCGAGGCCGGCGACGACACCGAGCCGGGCACGGGCGACGACGCGGCCACCGCGTCCGTCGCCGACGAGGAGGAGGACGAGTGATGGCCGAGGAGCAGGCCGGTGCCGACGACGGCGCCCGCCGGCAGCGCAAGGTCCGTGAGGGCACGGTGGTGTCCGACGCCATGCAGTCCACGGTCGTTGTCGCCGTGGTGGAGCGCGTGCGCCACCGGCGCTATGGCAAGACCGTGCAGCGGACCACCAAGCTCTACGCCGACGACCAGACGGAGGCACGGGTGGGTGACCGGGTCCGGGTCGTCGAGACTCGGCCGCTGTCCAAGCTGAAGCGCTGGCGGGTCACCGAGGTCCTGGAGCGGGCCCGATGATCCAGCAGGAGTCGAGGCTTCGGGTGGCGGACAACTCCGGCGCACGCGAGGTCCTGTGCATCAAGG
>JAKAYQ010000204.1 GCA_021826725.1 Actinomycetes bacterium | reverse complement strand
CGCTCCTCCGCCCGCTTCCCGCACCCCGGGTCGCGACCCCTACACCGGCCGCACCGCCATCGTCACCGGAGGCGCATCCGGCATCGGCCGGGCACTGGGTGCCGAGCTCGTCGCCCGAGGCGCCACCGTGGTGTTGGCCGACATCGACCACAGCGCCGCGAAGATCGCGGCCGACGAGATCAGCGCCGGCGCCGGGGGTCGGGCGACTGCGGTCGAGCTCGACGTCCGCGACGCGGCTGCCTTCGCCGAGCTCGTCGAGCAGGTTGCCACCGACAACATCCGGTTGGACTACCTGTTCAACAACGCCGGGATCGCCGTCGGCGGTGACACCAAGGACCTCACGCTGGGGCACTGGGACCGGGTCATCGACGTGAACCTCCGGGGTGTCGTCCACGGGATCGTCGCCACCTATCCCCGGATGGTGCGCCAGGGTTCGGGGCACATCGTCAACACCGCGTCGCTGGCGGGGATCTTCCCCGCCCCGAGCCTGGTTCCCTATGCGGCCACCAAGCACGCTGTCGTCGGCCTGAGCACCAGCCTTCGAACCGAGGCCGCACGGTACGGAGTCCGCGTCACCGCGCTGTGCCCGGGGTTCGTGGACACGCCGCTGCTCGACCGGGTCAACGTCGACCTTCCACCCACACCTGGGCGCCGCTTCGGTCGAGACATGCTGCGCCACATGCCCGGCCGCCTGTACAACGTCGAAGCGCTTGCACGCGACGCCCTGGACGGGGTTGCCCGAAACCGGGCGCTGGTGGTCGCACCGTCAAGCGCCCGCGCCGTCTGGCGCGCCTACCGGCTCGTCCCCACGACGGTGCTCGCCGTCGCGACGATCACCGCGCGGCGACTCCTGAACGATCTGCACGGGAACTGACCAAACGCCGCCCGGCCGAGCACCGCCACACCGACCGGGCCGACCCGCCTGCGGGGAACCATGCCGCCGGGCCGCAGCGAACCCGACCGCAGCACCGCGCGGCCCGGCTCGGCCCGACCGCGCCGCCACACACCCGGGTCGACATGTCTGCGGGGAACCCACCGGGCTCGCCCGGGAACGCCGGTTGACCGCGCGGTAACATCGGTGTTCATGTCGATCAAGCGTGTGGGAATCGTGGGCTCGGGGATCATGGGCGCCGGCATCGCCGAGACCGCCGCCGTCAACGGGTTCGAGGTGGTGCTGCGGTCGCGCGCCCAGGCAACAGCCGACGCCATGCTCGCCGGCATGGAGAAGTCCCTGACCCGCCAGGTCGACAAGGGCAAGCTCGCAGCCGAAGACCGCGATGCGGCCCTGAGCCGGGTGCGGGCCGTGTCGGACCTCGGCGAGGTGGCGGCCTGCGACCTCGTGATCGAGTCGGTCGTCGAGGACCTTGCCGTGAAGAAGCACCTGTTCAACGAGCTCGACCGCATCTGTGCCGACGGGACCATCCTCGCCACCAACACCTCGACCTTGCCGGTGGTGGACCTCGCCATGGAGACCGGGCGACCCGACAAGGTGTGCGGCGTCCACTTCTTCAACCCGGCCCCGGTGATGACCCTGGTGGAGCTCGTGCGTCCCTTGACGGCGAGCGACGACACGATGGCCCTTGTCCGCGAGTTCGCCGAGGCGTGCGGAAAGACCCCGGTCGACGTGAAGGACCAGGCCGGGTTCGTGGTCAACGCCCTGCTGTTCCCGTACCTGAACAACGCGGTGCGCCTGCTCGACCAAGGCGTCGCGTCGATGGAGGACATCGACACGGCGATGAAGGGCGGATGCGGCTTCCCGATGGGGCCCTTCGCCCTGCTCGACCTCGTCGGCCTGGACACCAGCGTCGCCATCTTGGACGCGCTGTATGACGAGTTCCGCGACCCGAACTTCGCCGCCATGCCACTGCTGCGACGGATGGTGGCGGCCGAGCACCTCGGGCGCAAGTCGGGCCGCGGGTTCTACGACTACCACAAGTAGGCGTTCCTTCCGAGCGGCACCTGCCGAGCTCTGCAGCCCACACGCCCTGGCGGTGGCACCATGCAGGCACGCCCTGGCGGTGGCACCATGCAGGCGGAGCTGCCATCGCCGCCAACCGAGCAGGCCGCCGGCCAGCCACAGGGAGATCCCCCGCTGACAGGCAGATCGCTGGCCGGGAGCACGGCACCAGACCACCGGCCGCGGTTCAGAGGCAACGGAAGGCCGCAGGTCGCCAAGCAGCGGGCCGGCGCTCGGCCAGAATGGAGATGTGCTCGTGGACCCCGAAGTCAGACGTGACAAGCCCTGGGTGATGCGGACCTACTCGGGCCACTCTTCGGCCCGGGCCTCCAACACCCTGTACCGCAACAACCTCGCCAAGGGACAAACGGGCCTGTCGATCGCCTTCGACCTGCCGACCCAGACGGGCTACGACCCCGACTCACCGCAGGCCGCAGGAGAGGTCGGCAAGGTGGGAGTGCCCGTGGCCCACCTCGGTCACATGGCGGAGCTCATGGACGGCATCCCCGTCGGCGACATGAACACGTCCATGACCATCAACGCCACCGCCGCGTGGCTGCTGGGTCTGTACGTCGCCCACGCCGAGCGGACCGGTGTCGATCCGGCGGTGCTGCAGGGGACGACGCAGAACGACATCGTGAAGGAGTACTTGTCGCGGGGCACGTACATCTTCCCGCCCGAGCCGAGCCGCCGGCTCATCGTGGACATGGTCGCCCACACCGTCCGCCACATGCCGAAATGGAACCCGATCAACGTCTGCAGCTACCACCTGCAGGAAGCCGGCGCCACGCCCGTCCAGGAGATCGCCTTCGCGCTGGCCACCGCCATCGGCGTCCTCGACGCCGCGCGCGAGTCGGGCAAGATCGAAGCGGACGAGCTCCCGGCGGTGGTCGGCCGGATCTCGTTCTTCGTCAACGCCGGCATCCGCTTCGTCGAGGAGACCTGCAAGCTTCGGGCCTTCGGCGACCTGTGGGACCGGATCTGCGCCGAACGCTACGGCGTGGCGGACCCCAAGCTCCGGCGGTTCCGCTATGGCGTGCAGGTGAACTCGCTCGGGCTGACAGAAGCCCAGCCGGAGAACAACGTGCAGCGCATCGTGCTCGAGGCCCTGGGCGTCACCCTCTCCAAGCGGGCTCGGGCCCGGGCACTACAGCTTCCCGCCTGGAACGAGGCGCTCGGGCTCCCCCGGCCATGGGACCAGCAGTGGTCGCTCCGGATCCAGCAGGTGCTGGCATTCGAGACCGACCTGCTCGAGTACGGCGACATCTTCGACGGCTCGCATGTCGTCGAAGCACGGACCGCCGAGCTGACCGAGGCGGCATGGAGCGAGCTGACCGAGGTGCTCGAGCTCGGCGGCGCCTTCGGCGCTGTCGAGGAGCTCAAGCGCCGCCTGGTCGCGAGCCAGGCGGACCGCGTGCGCCGGATCGAGTCCGGGGAGCTGCAAGTCGTCGGGGTCAACTGCTTCACCACCACCGAGCCCTCACCGCTCGCCACCAACAACTCGGACACCCCCGCCATCATGAAGGTCGATCCCGCGGTCGAAGCCGAGCAGCGGGCCGACATCGTCCGCTGGCGGGTCGAGCGCGACAGCAGTGCGGTGCGGAAGGCGATCGACGACCTGCGCCGGGTCGCCGGAGAGCCGGGCACCAACATCATGCCGACCACCATCGCCCTCGCCTTGGCGGGCGGCACTACCGGGGAGTGGGCAGACGCGCTGCGCGACGTGTTCGGCGAGTACCGGGCGCCCACCGGCGTCGGCGGCGGCGTCGGGCACCGCGGCAACGAGCTGGCAACCACGGTCGCCCGGTCACGCGCGCTGGCCGAGCGGACCGGGACCCCGCCCCGGCTGCTCGTGGCCAAGCCCGGGCTCGACGGGCACTCCAACGGCGCCGAACAGATCGCCGTCGCCGCGCGCGACGCCGGGTTCGAGGTCGTCTACCAGGGCATCCGGCTGACCCCCGAGCAGATCGCGGTCGCCGCGCGCGACGAGGACGTCGACGTGGTCGGCATCTCGATCCTGTCGGGCAGCCACCTGGAGCTGGTCCCGGACGTGGTGGAGCGCCTCCGTGCACACGGTGTCGACGCTCCAGTCGTCGTCGGCGGCATCATCCCCGCTGACGACGCCGAGGTGCTGCTGGGCAAAGGCGTGGCGGCGGTCTACACGCCCAAGGACTTTGAGCTGGCTCGCATCGTCGAGGACCTGGTCACACTGGCCGAGCAGCACCGGTCCGCGGGGGTCTGACCGGCGGAGCCGCGGCACGGCCCCGAACCCTGAACCCCGTAGCCATCAGGAACGGGACCTGACAGACCGAGCCGCTGCACGGCGACGTCCGGGCGAACCGCTCAGCCGTCCTCCGCCAGGTCCCGTCGCCCCCGGCGGCTTGCGGCCGCAGCGTGGGCGAACAGGTTGGCGGCCATCGATGACCGCTCGGCCGCTGCACGTGCCGTGTAGATCTCCACTCGGGCCCGGTGGGCGTCGGCATCGGCCGGATCGGCGAGCATCGCCGTCTCCACCAGGTGGGCGGCCATCCGCAGGTCGCCGGCGTCGGCCAACGCCCGTGCCCGGGCGCAGACGACGCCGGAGCCACCCGCCAGGGCCAGCCATTCGCGAGCCTGCTGGGCGCGCGGTGCCGGCAAGAGCTGGTCGGGTTCCCCGTCGTACCAGCCGCCATACAGCCGCCATATGTTGCGCACCACGAACTGTGGGTGGTCGTAGACCGGCTGCAGGTACGGCCGGCCGGCGAGCTCGGCGGGCACGACCACCTGATGGATGACCTCATCGAGCCGTAGGCCACGGTTCATGAGGGCAAGGGTCTGGGACTCGAGCGACTCCAGCAGCATGGCGGTGTCCCCCAGCGCCTGGCGGATCCGGTCCACCCCGATGATGGGAACGCCGTGGCCGGCAACCATGATCTCGGCGCCCAACGCAGCCATCTCGCGCAGCGCGGTGGCCCACTCTCCCGCATAGCGCTGCACCTTCTGCGGGTTGCCGGCGTTGGGAACCGCCCAGATGAACAGGTCGCCGGGGTGCAGCAGGCGAAGCTCGGGCACCCACGTCCAGGTCGCGTCGTCGGTCTCTCCCCGGGCGTGGTGCAGCTCGAAGGCGAGCCGACCCTGAGTGAGCCGGAGCGAGCGGTCGAAGGTGACGTCGGGCCGGCGCCAGGCATCGGGCCAGGTGAAGGCGTCCGACTCGATCCCGAACTGGCGGGCGTTGATGGCACGGTTGAGGCCCCGGGTCCGCAGGTACCGGTCGAAGTTGGCGTCGATCCCCTGGTGCCCGTACACCACAGGCGCGGGCCACCGGCGCTCGGCCGCCTCCGCCTCGAAGCGGGCGGTGCCGAAGACATGGTCGATGTGGTGGTGCGAGAACACCGCGGCAGCCAGGCGCTCGTCGGGCCGCCACGCCCGGACGTGGTCGTAGAGCGAGGCGATGTCGAACGGCCCGCCGGCATCGAGCAGGACCAGGCCGTCGCCGCTGTCGATGGCGGTGACAGAGGCCAGGCTGAGGTACACCAGGACCCCGTCGGCGATCTCCTCGGAGACATGGCCCTGGGCGTGGACCGGGTGATCACCGCCCGAGAGGTCCGCGTCGCCGGACCACAGCCGCTCCGCCAGGTTCGTAACCGGATAGGGCGGGGATGGCGTGGTTGTCATCGATGGCCTCCAGGTTCGTGACCGGACGGGACCAGGACGGCGCGGTAGTCGTCGATGGCCTCCTCGCCCGGTCCGGCAGCACCCGCCGACCCGCATATGCCCGCCTGTCCCGGAGCACACCGCATCGACACGGCATCCACTCTCGGCCGCGACGTCCGGGCTGTCAATACAATGCGCTGCGCGACCCAGCGCTGGACCCGCCACCAACCACCCGCCACCCGCCACCCGCCACCC
>JAKAYQ010000203.1 GCA_021826725.1 Actinomycetes bacterium | reverse complement strand
GCCCCGAGCCGTGACCGAAGCAGCCGCGTTCGGGCCTTCGGCGTTGGTGGTCGCCGCCACCGGCGGAGCCGACGTGCTGCTGTGCCCGATGTAGGCCGTCACGACGAACTGGTACGTCGACGACGAGCGCAATCCGGGGAATTCCAGCGAGGTCTGGCCGGTGACCTCCACGGTGGGGGGAACAGGGTCGGGGACGCCGCCGACACCGGTCGCCGTCACCGTGTACGAGCTGGGGGCACAGTCCTCGGGGTCGATGAGCGGGTAGGTCCACGACAGCAGCACCGCGTGGGTCGCCGCCTGTGGTTGCGCCACCTGGGGGACGTTCGGCTTCTGCTGCGACGTTCGACAAGCCAGCGCGGCGTCAACCAGTTGCGAGGCTGCAGCCGTCTTCGGCGCGCGGTGCGATGGGGCGCTCCCCGAGCCCGATCCGGGGGCGCCGCCGGGTCCGCCGCCGGGCAGGACCTGGTCGCCGGCCGGTGCCGAAGGATTGATGTCGACGGCCGAGCCCTTGTCGATCGTGGTGGCGAGGTCTGCTTGGTTCGTGCGCACGACGACGGCCAGCTCAGCGTCGGGATCGTCGATCACCACGCGCGGGCCGATGGCGATGATCTCCTCGTGAGCCCAGTCGGGCTGTTCCGCCGGCCCGACGAGCGGGTACGCGCCCGACGTGTCGGTCCCGACGGCCAGCACCGACGCGCGGCCGGTGCTGGGGTCGATCCGCACCATGGTGGGCCGGGTGGTCGTCGCTGGCACAGCCGCCGGTGACGCCTGGGTGCCGCGAACGGACGCCACCAGGGCGTAGATGGCGCCATCGGCCACCACCGGGTGCACCAAGTCGACCGGCGCCGAGCGCGCACCCCCTCCGGCGGTCCCCGTCGCCGCGCCGATGGCAGCTCCGGTCGCTCCGGCACCGGTCGCTCCGGCGAACCCCGTGCCGCTCGGCCCGGTCACGGCCACCGGCCCGATGCGACGACCCGAGCCGGTGCGGATCCCGACGAGGAACCAGCCCGCCGTCGTCCGGTAGGCGAACAGCACGCCGCCGACGTCGGAGCGCACCGGCACGATGGCGGTGACGGTGCGCGCTGCGAACGGCACGGTGGCAACCACGGGCGCCTGGCCGGCGGGTATCCGCACCAGCAGGCGGATCGACGCGGCGGTTGCCAGCGCCACCGAGCGAGCACCGCTGGTGCCGGCGTCTCCCTGGGCGGCGGCGGTAGCGGCGGCGTTGGCGCCCGTGCCCTTGGTACCGCCCGAGCCCGAGCCCAAGCCCGAGCCGGCAGCGCCCGAGCCGGCGGCGCTCGATCCGGTGGTCCCCGAGCTGCCGGCTGCGCCGCTGCTCGCAGACGGCAGCGGTGCGGCCGCGCTCGACCCCAGGGCCGCCAGCACCGGCGCGGCGGGCGCCCCCGGAGCCGGTGGGACCGGAGTGCGTCCGGGCCAAGTCACACCTTCGACCGCTCCCCGATCGGTCACGCCAAGCGGGCGACCGGCGCCGGCCGGCACGATCTGCACGAGGTGGACGGTCCCACCGGCGCTGCGCACCAGCAGCCACAGGTCGCCACCTGCGGCGACCGCCTGGCCGGGGCCACCGGCCAGCACCCCGGTGGTGGCTGTCGCCACCTTGACGCCGGCTGCGAGCACGGCGGCTGGCGGCGACGTGACCCGACCGGCCTGGGAGAGCTGGGCCACCGTCGACCGGCTCACCAGCGACAGGCTCGTCGCGCCCGGCGCCAGACGGGCGACATAGGCGTGGTCGCCGTCGGGGAAGGCGATGGCGGAGGTCGCTCCGGGCGGCCCGGGAAGGGCCACGCCGGCTCCGGACGGAGCCACTACGAGCTCGTCGGGGTCGACGAAATTGACGGTGCCGGTCGTCCGGTTGACGAGCAGGGTGCCGTCGGCCAGCGACACGGCGGCCACGTCGGCCTCGCTGGTGGCCCCGACCTGGGCGGCCACCCCGGTGAGGCGGAGCGTGGCGGCGCCGTTGGCCAGGTCGACCACGACAGGTCCCCCACGGGTGTCGTCGATGACGACCGACCCGCCGAACGTCGCTGCCCGGGTGGCCGTGGCCGGACGGCCGACCACGGCGAAGGTCGCTACCACCAGGACCAGCACGGCGGCCAGGCCTGCGGCGACGACCGCTTCGGTCCGCGTGAACCGGCGGGGACCGGTCGAGGTCGACGGACCGAGACCCAACACCACGTCCGACGTGGTCATGGCCGGCCGCCACGGGCCGGTGCATCGGGACAGGTCCGCATGCGGCGGACCAGGACATCACAGGAGCGCGAGACGCCGGGGACCCGTGCGCCCGACGGCCGTGTGGCGCGCGTCGAATGGCGCCGTCCCAACCCGCCTTGCTCCGACCCGCCGGCCATCACCCGCAGACGGTACCGCCGACGAGCGGATGAACCGCACACATCCCACTCATCGTGGTCGGCTCAGCTCAAGCTGCGCTGTCTCTCCCGAACGGTGCCGACACAGCGCAAGTGACCCCGTTTCGGGTCAGGCGACAACGCCCCGGTCCACCAGCGCCTCGGCGATCTGGATGGCATTGAGCGCCGCCCCCTTGCGCAGGTTGTCACCCGACAGGAACAGTGCCAGCCCGTTCGCCACTGTCGGGTCTCGCCGGATGCGGCCCACCAGGGTCACGTCCCCGCCGGTGGCCGCCAGCGGCGTGGGGAGGTCGACGACGACGACACCGGGAGCGCCGGCCAGCAGGGACCGGGCGTCGTCTGGATCGAGCGGCCGGTCGAGCTCGAGGTTGAGCGCAAGGCTGTGGCCCGTGAACACCGGTACCCGGACGCAGGTGGCCGATACCGCCAGGTCGACGATGCCCAGGATCTTCCGAGTCTCGTTGCGGAGCTTCTGCTCCTCGTCGGTCTCCGCCGAACCGTCGCCGACGATGGAGCCGGCCAGCGGCACCACGTCGTGGGCGATGGGAGCGAGGAACTTCTGCGGTGCCGGGAATTCCACCGCAGCGCCGTCGAACGCCAGGTCCGCGGCGCCGTCGACTGTCTTGACCAACTGGTCGTGCAGCTCGCGTACCCCGGCCGACCCCGCGCCGGACACCGCCTGGTAGGTCGAGGCGACCAGGCGGCGCAGGCCGGCCCGCCGGTGCAGCGGGGCCAGGACCACCACCGCCACCATGGTGGTGCAATTCGGGTTGGCCACGATCCCCTTGGGGATCGATGCCAAGGCGTCGGCGTTCACCTCGGGGACCACCAGCGGCACCTCGGGGTCCATGCGCCACGCGGACGAGTTGTCGATGACGACCGGCCCTGCAGCAGCGATACCCGGGGCCATCGCCCGCGACGCGGCGGCGCCGGCCGACATGAGCACCACGTCGAGACCGCTGTAGTCCGCGGTGGCGGCGTCCTCGACGAGCAGCTCATCTTCGACCCAGGGCAGGCGACGCCCGGCGGAACGGGGGGAGGCGAACAGCCGCAGCTCGTCGAGCGGGAACGCCCGCTCGGCCAGCACCGACCGCATGACCCCACCAACCTGCCCTGTCGCTCCGACGATCCCGACGCGCATGGAGCCAATGCTACGGCGAACGGAGCAGACCGACGCCCGGGGGCTGGCGAGCCCGGCGTGCCGCTCGGCCGGGAACCTGACCAGTGCGTAAAAGTTGACTGATTCGGTCGGCTTTGATCAACTGATGGTCGTGCAGCTCACGTCTCCAGACCCAGCGATCCTCGCCGACATCGAGAAGTTCGAGCGCCTGCTGGCCGAGCACCTGGCGGGCAGGCTCGACGACGACACCTTTCGGGTGTTCCGGCTCAACAACGGCATCTACGGCCAGCGCCAGGGCGGCCACAACCAGATGGTCCGGGTCAAGGCCCCCTACGGAGCCATCACCGCCGCCCAGCTCGACGTTCTGGGAAGCGTCGCCGAGAACTACAGCCGAGGCTGGGGTCACCTGACCACCCGCCAGAACGTCCAGTTCCACTTCGTCCAGCTCGAGACGGTGCCCGCTCTGCTGCGCGAGCTCGGCGGCGTCGGGCTCACCACCCGCGAGGCCTGCGGGGACACGGTGCGCAATGTCATGGGCTGCCACCTCGCTGGCGCCTGCCCCGCCGAGGTGCTCGACGTCAGCCCCTGGGCCGAAGCCACCTTCCGCCACTTCCTCCGCCATCCCTGTGGGCAGCGCCTGCCCCGAAAGTTCAAGATCAACTTCTCGGGGTGCGCGACCGACTGCGGGCAGGCGATGTTCAACGATGTCGGCGTCGTAGCGGTCGTGCGCCAGAGACCCGACGGCACCGACGAGGCCGGCTTCCGCGTGTTCCTCGGCGGCGGGCTCGGCGCCAACCCGCACCCCGCCCAGGCACTCGAGGACTTCACGGCGCGAGACGAGCTGCTGCCAACGATCGAAGCCGTCCTCCGCACGTTCGACCACTACGGCAACCGCGACAACAAGCTCCGGGCACGGCTCAAATGGCTGGTCGACGAGCTGGGCATCGACGAGCTGCGGCGACGGGTCCGGCGCGAGCGCCAGCTCCTTCCTGCCTCGGCGAGCTGGCCTGGAGGTGTCCCGGACGTCGTCGCCGTGCACGGAGACGCCCCCGCCGGCACCGGGCAAAGCGGACCGGTGACCCTGGTGGGGTCCCCGGTCACCGTGCGCAGCAGAGCCGGTGACGGCCCCTTCGAGCGGTGGCGGTCGGCCAACGTCGTCGTCGGGGTCGCCAAGGGCACCGTGTCAGCGATCGCCCACGCCCGCCTCGGCGATGTGACCGCCGAGCAGTTCCGGGGCCTGGCCCGCATCGTGGGCGATCTCGGTGTCGAAGCCCGCATCACGAACCGCCAGAACCTCGCCCTCAGAGGCCTGCGCACCGAGCAGCTCCCCGACCTCCACCGCCGCCTACAGGCCATCGACATGGCCGCGGCGAGCGCCGAGCTGGCGAGCGACGTGGTGTCGTGCCCGGGCGCGGACACCTGCAACCTGGCCGTCACCCAGAGCCGCGGCCTGGCCGAGGACATCGGGCGGGCGATGGACGCGGCGGGTCTCGGGGACGTCGGCGGGGTGCGGATCAACATCTCGGGCTGCACCAACAGCTGCGGCCAGCACCACGTGGCCGACATCGGGTTCCACGGGGTGGAGCGCCGCGCTCACGGTCGCTCGGCACCCGGCTGCCAGCTCCTCCTGGGCGGCCATCTCGGCGACGCCGAGGTGAAGTTCTCAGCGCGGGCCCTGCGCTTGCCGGCCCGGGCAGCCGCCGAGGCCACCGTGCGCCTCGTCGGCCGCTTCGCCGAGGAGCGCCTGCCGGCCGACACCTTCGCCACGTGGGTGGGCCGCGCCGGCGGAGCCAAAGTGCTCGCAGAGACCCTCAAGGACCTCGATGTCTGGCCCGAGCCTGACGTGCAGCCCGAGCTCTACGTCGACTTCGGCGAGACCGGGCCCTACGTCGCCGAGGTCGGGGAAGGCGAGTGCGCTGCAAGCTGAGCGGTGCTGCAAGCTGAGCGGTGCTGCAAGCGGCGGTCGACCGACAGGACCTCGACGTCGATCACGCGCGCGGCGACATGGTCCTGGTCCGCAACGTCGCCGGTCCGGCGGTCACCCCCCTGTCGCGACGCCAGCTACCGTCGCCGGTCCGGCGGTCACCCCCCCGTCGCGACGCCAGCTACCGTCGCCGGTCCGGCGGTCACCCCTCTGTCGCGGCGATGGTGACGATGGGCTGCGCCAGGGTCAGGTCCCCCGTGGACCCGAAGAACGGTGCGTCGCCGAAGGCGAAGACGCCGCCGTCCCGGGCGACGAGCCAGTAGCCGGCTCCGTCGGCCGTCGCTGTCATGGCGACCATCGGCTGGTTCAGCGGCTTGCCGCCCATCGACCCGAAGAACCCGGCGTCGCCGAAGGCGAAGATGCCGCCGTCCGACGCGACGAGCCAGTAGCCGCCAC
>JAKAYQ010000202.1 GCA_021826725.1 Actinomycetes bacterium | reverse complement strand
CGGGGAGGTGGCCGTTGGCGGGGGTGGGCCCGGTGGCTTGGGCTGGGAGGTGGCCGTTGGCGGGGGTGGGCCCGGTGGCTTGGGCTGGGAGGTGGCCGTTGGCGGGGGTGGGCCCGGTGGCCGGCGCTGGGTCGGGGACAAAGACCGGAAGGTCGCCGCCAGCGTGGGAAAGCCCGCTGGCGGCAGCCGGGGCATGGCCGTTGGTCGGACAGAAGGTTGAATTCGAGGTGCCGAGGAAGGACTGGCCATCGACCGGAGTGGCGACTGGTGGGAGGGAGCCCATCCCGAGGGGTTCCTCGTCGCCGCCGGGAGCAAAGCCTCCGGCAAGGCCAGCGCGACAAAGAGCCTGGTCGACGAGCCCGGTTCTGGATCCCGGTGTGCTGGGGGCCAGCCATTCGGGGCGGTCCAGGAGATCTGCAGCTGGTTGTCGGCGGTCCCGGCGAGTCATCTGAGGCCACCGGCGATCTCGCGGGCAGCGAACGAGATGATGATGGCGGGGACGGCGGAGCGGTGTCGTCGGACGCGCGCGGGCGCGTGGCAGGAGGCATCGTTGATCGGAGCGACCGAACGGGCGGGTCCGTGGCGTGCCGGCCGGAGCCGGTGCAGGTCATGGGGTCGCACGGAGGCAGGGGTGGCGCCGGTGACGCGTACGGACGGTGGCAACGCCGCCAATGCGGCAGCGGTGGCGTTCCGGGACGCGGTCAGCCGCCGTCCGGCGCTTGCCGGGATCGTGCCTGCGGAGCCGTCTTCGGTGCCGACGGGCGCGCCGGTGCCGTCGTGGACCATCGGAGCGTCCGGCTCCGTCAGCTCGCTGGTACCGTGCCGTGGAGCACACTGCCGCCGGTGTCGTGCCGTGGTCCGGGTAGGAAGACGACTGCCCGGCCCTGCAGGATGAGATCATCCAGTGCCGAATCGTCGAGCCAGGGCCCCGAAGCGGTTTCATCGGGTTCCTCTGGCTGAGCGGCGTTACGGTCTTCCCCCGCTGTCCGTGCCATGACCTGCCTCCTGGTCAGCACCTTCCGTGGTGCCCATTGGTGCATCGGCAGGTGGAACGCCAAGGTGAAGTCCCGAAGTCCCAACGGAGCGTGGTCGGGGTGCGAACGACAGGGCACACCGAGCAGACGCGCCGGCAGGAGCGACCGAGGCCCGGATCGCCCCGGGGGCGCCGATCACCGGAGATCGCCCCCGGAGCAGCGTGCGGTAGCCTACGACCGGAGGTCGAGATGGCGAGGAAGCGCGGTCAGCACCGGTTCCAGCAGGCGTTCATGAAGTTGGTGGCGCGCGTTCCGTGGATGCGCCGGAAGTACAGCCGGTGGATCCTTCGGTACATGGAGAAGAGCCGGCAGAAGGGTCGGGCGCTGCCCGCAGAGCTCCAGCGGCTCGAGCGCCAGTTGACGAAGGTCCCGCCCGGCAAGCGGGCCGAGGTCATCGAGACTGCCCTTGTCACAGGCAACCAACCCGACGCCGCTCAGAGCCGAGCGGTCAGGCGCGCCATGTCCCGGCAGCAGCGTCAGAAGTCGACGGGTCGCGGGCAACGGCCGGGCACCATGGGCGGCAGCCGGGTGATCGAGCGCCGCTAGCGCCTCGGTCTGGCCCGCCGTGCCGGGTCGACGGGTTGTTGGGTCGTCGGGTCGACGGCCGGGCACCATGGGCGGCAGCCGGGTGATCGAGCGCCGCGAGCGCCGCGAGCGCCACGGACCTGGCCGGTCATGCCACGGACCTGGCCGGTCATGCCAGGGTCGTGTGCCCAGAGGCAGGTCGTGCGGGCGTGGAAGGTCGACCGTCGAAGGATCGCCCAGGGGGCGGGAGGCTGCAGCTACCGTCGCTACCCTGCCGCACTTGACATAAGATACATTATCGGCACGTGGCAGCGTTGCGGCGATCACCGTCGACGGCGACCGTCGGTCGAGCGCCGTCACGCCCCCGCCGGGCCCAGACCATGGCCACGGGGCCCGATGCTCGTAGGATGAGCCCATGGTGCAGGGTGCGCAGGCGGAGGTTCGGCAGGACGACAGGCAACTGGATGGCACCGGGCGGCCGCCGACCGATGCCGCCGAGGTCGCCGCCGGCATCGTGGCCACGCTCGACCAGCGGACAAAGGTGCGCCTGCTGTCCGGTTCCGGTTGGTACGAGGTCGAAGGGCTCGTCGAGCAGGGCCTGGCGCCGGTGGCCGTTGCCGACGGTCCCCACGGACTGCGGCACCAGCAACGCGACGGCGACCACCTGGGCATGGGGGGTTCGGTCCCGTCGACGTGCTTCCCGACCGCGGCAACCCTGGGCTCGACGTGGGACAGCCGGCTGGTCGAGGAGGTCGGTACCGCGCTGGGAGCGGAGGCCGCCGAGCTGGGCGTCGGCGTGGTCCTGGGACCGGGGCTGAACATCAAGCGCCACCCCGCGGGCGGGCGCTGCTTCGAGTACCTGTCCGAGGACCCGGTGCTCAGCGGGAAGCTGGCTGCGGCCATGGTGCGCGGCATCCAGTCGCTGGGCGTCGGGGCGTGCCTGAAGCACTTCGCGGTGAACAACCAGGAGTCGCACCGGTTCGTCGTCGACGCGCTCGTCGACGAGCGGACGATGCGGGAGCTGTACCTGACCGGCTTCGAGATCGCCGTCAAGGAGTCGGCTCCGTGGGCCGTCATGAGCGCGTACAACCTCGTCAACGGCACCTACGCCTCCGAGCACCGGCACCTGCTCCACCAGGTCCTTCGCGACGACTGGGGCTTCGACGGGCTGGTCATGAGCGACTGGGGAGCGGTGAACGACCGGGTTGCCGGGGTGCGCGCCGGGCTGGACCTGGAGATGCCCGGCAGCGGCGGCGCGTTTGACATGGACATCGTTGCCGCGCTCGACGAGGGAAGGCTCGGCCAAGACGAAGTAGACCGGTGCGCCACTCGGGTCGTCGAGCTGCTGCTGCGAGCGCGGCGCCTTCGCCAGCCCAGCGACCACGACGCCCACCACCGGCTCGGGCGTCGGGCGGCCGCTGCGGGGTCTGTGCTCCTCACCAACGACGGCGTCCTGCCGCTCGCCCCCGATGTCGCTCGTCTCGCGGTCGTCGGCGCCTTCGCCGAAGCTCCCCGGTTCCAGGGCTCCGGGAGCTCGCAGGTGCGTCCCACCCGGGTCGACCGCCTGCTCGACCTGGTTCGTGAACGGGTCGGCCCCCAGACGACGGTCGTCTACGCGCCGGGCTACGACCCGGCGACGGGCGCGACGAGCGACGCGCTGCTGCGCGAGGCGCTCGTGGCGGCCGGCGGCGCCGATGTCGTCGTATTCCACGGCGGCCTGCCGGCACCGTCGGAGTCGGAGGGCTTCGACCGCACCACACTCGATCTCCCCCACGGCCAGGTCGCCCTCATCGAGGCCCTGGCGGCCCAGGGCGCACCGGTCGTGGTGGTGCTGAGCAACGGCGGCGTGGTGCACCTGCCGTGGTCGGACCGGGTCGCCGCCGTCGTCGAATGCTGGTTGGGCGGCCAAGCCGGTGCCGGGGGCATGGTCGACGTCCTCTTCGGCGACGCCGATCCCGGCGGCCGCCTGGCCGAGAGCATCCCCGAGCACGTCGCCCAGCTCCCCGCTGATCGCAACTTCCCGGGGAGCGCCCGCCAGGTCGAGTACCGCGAGGGCCTGGCCGTCGGCTACCGATTTCACGACACGGCGAAGGTGCCGGCCCGCTTCCCCTTCGGCCACGGCCTGTCCTACACGACGTTCGCCTGGACCGACGTCGCCCTCGACGGGTCTGGAACCGACGTTGCCGTCACGGTGCGGGTGACGAACACCGGAGACCGGCACGGCAGCGACGTCGTGCAGGTCTACGTCCGCGCTCGGGACGCCTCCGTGCCACGCCCCGACAAAGAGCTCAAGGGGTTCGCCAAGGTCCACCTCGACCCCGGCGCCAGCGAGGTCGTCACCATCCCCCTCGACCGCCGCGCCTTCGCGGTCTGGGACACGACCGCCCAGGCCTGGCTGGTCGAGGCGGGGACCTTCGACATCGTCGTGGCCCGGTCGTCCGCCGACCCGGTCGCCGAGCTCGCCCACCAGGTCGACTCGCCCGACGAGCTGGCGCCCGTACCGAGGTCCGCCGGTGTCGTCATGACCGACGAAGAGTTCGCCGACGCCCTGGGGCGCAAGATCTTCGACCCACCGCCGGCCCGACCGTTCACCCGCAACTCGACCATGGAGGACGTGGAGGCCACTCGGTTGGGGCGGACCGTCGCCGCCGGGATCCTCCGCATCGGCATGCGAGGGGCGGCAGGCGAGCGTTCCAAGCCTGATGCCGCCACGCTCGCCATGTTCCGATCACTGCTGCGCGAGGGCCCCGCCCGCGGCCTGGTCCTGTTCAGCTCCGGCACGCTCTCCTTCGCCATGCTCGACGCGGCCCTCGCTGTCTTCAACGGTGACCGGCGCACGGCCGTCCGGGTGATCCGTGGCGCGATGCGAGCACGACGCGGGCGGTCGTGAACGCGCCTCGCCACCGAAGCGACCCGGCAGCTACGCGGCGGGCGCCCCGACCACCTGGCTCATCCAGTGGGCCAGCGTGCTGCTGACCTCCTCGGGCTGGCCGTTGTTCTGCGCCCAGGCGGCGGTGACCACGTCGAGGTGGCTGTAGCCGGGGACGACCACGTGCACCTGGGGGGCCGGGCCCGCCGGGATCGCTCCGGCACCGGTCGTGCCCAGCGTCGGGGTGACGCCGTCGCCGGCGTCGATGTAGGCAGCAGGATGCTTGGTGATCCCGTCGCTGTAGGCGAGGCCGGACAGCGTCCCGGCTCTGCTGCCGATCCCGGCGGCGGCGATGTCCAGGACAAGCTGGGTCGGGAAGTAGTCGACCGTGAACAGCGACGGCGACGCGCCGTACATCGCCCAGGCCAGCTGGTTGATGTCACTCACCTGTCCTGCTGGCGACGTGTAGGGGTGGCCCGGGTCGCTCACCGGCGACGGAAGGGTCGCCGGCAGCTGGTTGTAGTTCAGCCAGCCGTAGGTCGGCCCCGACGGTGTGGCCGACGTGGGGTCCGGCGAGACCTGGCACTGGCCACCGACCAGTCCGCCCAACTCGGAAGGCGAGCAGTACGGGACCGGAAAGCTCTTCTCCACCACCGGGCCGCCGGTGGGGATGCCGATGCCGGCTCGCATGATGCCGATCGGCTCCCCGATGTTGCTGAACAGCTCGCCGAGAGCAGCCTGGTTGGTGAAGTTCAAGGCGCGGGCGTTGGGGGTGTTGGTGGCGAAGTCGGCGGTGCTGTCAGCCAGCATGAGGTCGAACGTCACGTTGAAGTTGGAGTCGTTCGGCAAGTCCTTGGCCATGGTGGACAGCTGGTTCGGCTGGTCGTAGGCGGCCATCCCGAGGATCGGCAGGGCGGTGAAGGTCTCCGGGGTGAACGGTGCCGTGTCGATGTACGGCGAGCTGGAGCCAGCCAACGACAGAATGCTGTTCAGCGCCGTGCCGAACGGCTGGGCGAGCAGCGCCGACGAGACGGAGAAGTCCAACCGGGTGTCGAGCGCGAAGTAGCCGGCGCACTGGTTGTACCCGGCATCGGCGGCGGCGCCGGTGCCGGAGAAGTTCCAGTTGGCGAAAGCCGCGGTGACGATGCCACCGAGCGAATGCCCCCCGCAGAACACCTTGCTCTGGCGCACCGCCGATGGGAGCTGGCTGATGATGGTGTACTCGTCCTGGACGGTCTGCGCCAGGCCCATGTGCGCCATCCATGCGGCGTTTTGTTCGCTGACGAGCCCGCCGAACTTCTGGCCGTTCACCGTGCCGCCGTTGTAGTAGTAGTCGAGGGCCAGCTGGGGGTTGGCGGCGGCAGCCGCCGCCTGCACCCCGGTGGTGTCCTCGAGGCAGGTCGACCGCGGGTTGATGCCCCAGAACTCGACGTGGTAGCCGAGTGCCGCGGCGGCCCGAGATCGGA
>JAKAYQ010000001.1:61979-89621 GCA_021826725.1 Actinomycetes bacterium | reverse complement strand
GGGCTCCGCCGCGTCCCGAGCGATGAGAGGGGTGGAAAAAGTGGCAGTCCCAACCTCATCGTGTTCGAACCACGACCACATGGTTGTCGACGGTCCGTGGATCCAGCTCAGCAGGCGCGGCAGCACGTGAGACCCGGAACTCCAGAGCGAGCCTGACGCAGGCCCGGTCCCTGCGAGCAAGCGGATAGGGCTGATCAACATCGGCTGGAAGGAGAGATGTAGCCCCAAGCCTGTTCGTTCATCCGCTATGGGGGCTGTGTCACCGGCCGGATCTGGCCCGACGTGTCAATGGCACCGACCGACCGGGCACCGACCCGACGCAGCGGCTCGGCGGTAGGGACTCCTACCACACCTGCCTCGTCGACCACAGTATGATCTCCGCTTCCGGCCTTGCAGGTCGACGCCGAAAGATGCTGTTGACCTGCGCCTATCGCCATGGTCCAGATGAGTAGGGATAGACTATTCCTGGCCCTTTGAAGGAGTTTCATCGTTGTCAAGGCGTCGGGAAATGGGTTCGCTCGAGTCTGAAGTTCTGATGTGTCTTTGGACGTCTGATGCGGCGATGTCTCCGGGAGAGGTCCGCTCCCGGATGGGCGACACTTTGGCCTATACGACGGTGCTGACGGTGCTGACCAGGTTGTGGCGAAAGCAGCTTGTCGAGCGGGAGTCGAAAGGTAAGGGCTTCGTGTATCGACCGCTGATGACGGAAGCTGAGCTGGCGGCGACGAGGATGCATGCGCAGTTGAGGCGATCGAGCGATCAAGAGGGGGCACTCGCCCAGTTCGTCAATGGGTTGTCTTCAGGCGAGGCTCGGGTGCTCCGCCGTCTCATTGGTGGCGGGCAGGAGGAATGATCTTGAACCGCAGTTTTTCCTCTCGTCTCCGCGATTGGGCCTCGCCGAGTAAGCGGCGGAAGGCAGCGGTCGCTCACGTCGAGGCGATGTGCTTGGTCGTCCTAGGGGTGCTGGCTAGCGCTTTGTCCCTGGCGGCGCTTTCCATATCGGCGGTGGTCTTCGCGGCGCGGATGCCGGCCGCGGCCGGTTTCTTCGTCTGGTGCGAACGTCTGGCTGACACGGTTCCGTGGTGGATCGGAGCACCTAGTCTTGCGCTGCTGGTCGGCGGTCTTATTGGGGGAGTGCGCGTATGCCGGCAGCACCTGCGCTCCAGGGCCTCGAAGGGAGCTCCGGGCGTCGTAGTGATCGACACTTCGGAACTGTTCGCCTACAGCATCGGGGGCCGACACGGTCATGGGCAGGTGATCGTCTCCAAAGGCATGCTGGACGAGCTCACTCCCCCCGAGCGGGAGGTGGTCTTCGCCCACGAGGCGGCACATCTGGATCTGCGGCACCATCGCTTGCTGTGGGTAGTGGACCTCGTGGCTTTGAACCCGCTGATGCGACCGCTGCGCCGCCGGATCCGTTTCGCTCTGGAACGTTGTGCTGACGAAGAAGCCGTCCGCAGGATCGGTGATCGGGCCATGGTGGCGCGGACGATCAGCCGCGTCGCGCTGCTCGCTGTCGACTCGGGGCCGAGCACAGCGCTGCGGGTGGATGGCAGCGGCGTGCCTGCCCGGGTGGAGGCGCTGCTGACACCGGGGGCAGTAGTGCGGCCCTATGGTCCTATCAGCGCCGCGCTCGGCGTGATCGGCGCGGCGAGCGTGCTGGGCTGGTCGCAGTGGCCGCACTTGGCGCTGCTGATGCGTCACCTCTGCAGCCTTTGAGTGTGCGGCTCCTGGTTGCGCCGTGGCCGGTAGCCGGTCCTTACCGCCATGCCAACCACTGGTCAAGACGATCCTCTGACGATCGGTTCCTCGGCGTGATGTCTCATCCGGGCAGGAACCCACTACTGTCTGTAGTCAATGTTCGTGTGGTGGGCTGGACGCCCCAGCTGAAGTGTCGTCGAGTTCTCGTTCCAGAGGCGCCCGGGGGAAGAGCCGATCCAACGCCAGGAGGCGTGCCGATCCAGGTGGGCGCTACACCGCCCCTAGCCCCCGGCCGCCCGGTGACCCGGCGGGAAAGCTGGCCAATCTCGTCACCGGAGAGCCTTTAACTGCGGCGACCGTCCGCCCGGGGGTCACCCCATCGCCGGTCGTGTCGTCGCCGACGCCAGAAGTTACAGACACAGGTGAGGACGAGCTCGCTGGCCCTCCGAGCGCGTTCGACGCCTACGTGGAGCGGGTCGCGCCGGATACGCTTGCCGTAACGGCGTGGCTGGACCCGCCGGCCGATACCCAGCTGTCCGACAGGTTTGTGGTGAGAATGGACGGCCGGCTCCGAGCTGCCTCGGAGGAGGGGTCCGCATCTGGCTCGGGGGCGGTGCGTTTCGAGCACGAAGAGAGCGTCGAGGGTCTGATCGGGGGGTGCGGACCTGTTGCGGTGACGGCCCGGGTGACGGGCATCCGTGCCGGGGAATGGGAGGTAAGTGCGGACACGGCCATGCGCATCGGGGACGGCCGCAGCGCTCGCCGGGTGGAGGCCCGTCTGGCCAGGTGGTCGTGGACGAGGTGGTCTCCTGTTGCAGATGTGGGAGCCTTCTCAGCGCGAAGCTGCCGCTTACCGTTTGCCATGGCGCCGGGCACCGCGTTCGGGGTGTGGCCGGCCATGGCCATTATCGGGATCGCGCTTGCGCTGTTCGTCCAGGGTTGGCTTTCCGGGGTTCGGCGTCTGGGACTTGCTCATCTGTTGCCGGTGTCGGTAGCCGCGGTGGCCGGAGGCCTGGTCGGAGCCAAACTGTGGTATTTGATGGTGCACCGGGCGGCGCGGCGACGGGACGGTTGGTGCATCCAGGGGTTGGTCGCCGGGGTGACGGTGGTGGGTGCGCTCCTCGTAGCTCTCACCGGGCTACCCGTGGGCCGGTTCCTGGATGCAACGGCACCGGCGCTTCTTTTCGGTATGGCAGTCGGTCGGATCGGCTGCTTCTTCGGGGGCTGCTGCTACGGCCGTCCGACATCGTCTCGCCTGGGGATCTGGTCTTCAGACCGTCATGTCGGGGTTCGGCGGATCCCGACCCAGCTGATGGAGTCGTTGCTCGCGGCGTCGCTCGGCGGGGCCGCCGTGGCTGGCCTGCTGGCCGAGCCAGTACCCCGCGGCGGTGTCTTCCTGGCGGCATTGGGAGCCTATACGCTGCTTCGCCAGCGTCTGCTGGCGTGGCGAGCTGAGCAGCGCCAGACGTCGTGGCTGACTGTGGCCGCATCGGTTGCGGCCGGGTTGGCGTTGGCTGGCGGAACGGTGCTTGCTTGGATCTGACCCTGCCAGGCCGGTCAAGTCCTGGCTATCTCGTGGTCCACCTCCGCGGCGGTGATGGCCCCGAAGAACTTGGCTACTACCGTACCGGAGGGGTCCACCAGGTACGTCTCCGGTATTCCGGTGACCCCGTAGGCCACGACAGCAGAGGGGTCGTTGACGGCGGGGAAGCTCGCCCCGAAGCTGCGGAGGAACGGGCCGGCGGAGCGCAGATCGCTCTGGTCGAACTCGACGGCCAGGATGGTGGCGTCGCCGCGACGGCTGTGCTCGATCTGGAACGCTTCCAGCTGGGGCTCCTCCTCCCGGCAGGGGACGCACCAGCTAGCGAAGAAGTTGACCAGCACCCACTTCCCGGCGAGCTGGGACAGCGAGACCGGGGCACCGATGATGGCCGTCCCGCTGATGGGCGGCGCCGGCTTGCCCAGCAGAGGGCTCTGTGATCGTTGATCGTTGGCCGGCTCGGCAAACGCCAGGAGGGCTATCAGAGCACCTGAGGCCGCCAAGCCGACGGCTAGGTAGATCAACCTGCGGCGGATCGGGCGTCTGGGCGTAGTAGGCGCCGGGTCGGTACTGGACACGCTCACAATAATGGTCCGCTTCCGGTCGCCCTGCCCGTCCGGTCTAGGGTCGGCTGGCCAGGACGAACTGCGAGTACAGGGGCATGATGCGCACGACCGCTCCGGTGTGGGGCGCTTCGATGATCTGGCCGTTGCCGATGTACATCGCTTCGTGTTCCCCCGGGTCGGCAAAGAAGACCAGGTCTCCGGGTCGCAGATCGCTCATCGGAATGTGGGTGGTCGCTGCGTACTGGGCCCCGCTGTAGTGCGGCAGGGAAACCCCGGCGTGAGCCCAAGCCCACATGGTCAGCCCCGAGCAGTCGAAGGTCTCGGGGCCGGCGGCGCCCCACACGTAGGGGTCGCCGAGTCGGGTCTCGGCGGCCGCTACGGCCGCGGCTCCCCCGCTGCCGGTCAGTGGAGCGGGCTGGGCGGACGGCGAGGTAGCCGCCGGCGATGGCACCGGGAGGGACGGTAGGGCCCGCGGAGCGTGGCTCGGGGCTGGCAAGTTCTGAGCTGACGGCTTAGGCTGCTGCTGTGCGGCTGCCTGCTGTGCGGCTGCCTGCTGTGCGGCTGCCTGCTGTGCGGCTAGGGCCAGCTGAGCCTGGCGCTGCTGCTCGGCTTCCCGGGCGGCTTGGGCCTGGGCGACCAAGGTGGCGAGCTGTCCCTTCACCTGGGCGTAGGTGTTCTGGAGCCGGACCTGGGCTTGCTGCACGGTTGCTTCGGCGTTCCTGACCGCGGCGACCTGTCCCGCAGCTTGGCGGGCGGCGGCGTCGAGTTGCCGTTCAGCGGCCTGGGCCTGCAACGTGGTCGTGCGGTACCGGTCGAGGTCCTGCCTCTGGCTGTCGGTGGCCATGGAGGCGTACTCCCGGCCGAGGATGGCCTGCTCGGCGGTGCGGATGCTGCCGCCCGTTGGTGCCGCCACTGCGCTATTACCGATATAGGACTCGATGGCGTCACGCTTCAGGGCCTGGCTGGACCTTGCGGCCGCGGCGGTGGCCGTCCGGACGCCCTGCGCCGCTGCGGCGACGGCCTGTTCGGCTTGTTGTTGGGCCAGGACTGACTTGTCGTACTGTTCCGACAGCGCTGATTCCTTCAGGCCCAGGGCGTCGATCTGCGAAGCCAGCTGTGCAGCCCGGGCTTTCATGTCGGTGATCTGGTCGGCCTGGGCGATGGAGGGCTGGGCAAGGAGGCCGAACAGCGCCGTGCTTGCGCCGATGGCCACCCGGCGGTAGTGACGCCGTCGAGTAGTCATGTCGGGCCGCCACCATACCCAAGCAGCGCGGTAGGGTCAACTACTGCCTGTCGGAGATCTCATAGCCGCTTGTGGGGGGTAGCGTCGTGGGCGACCTGCTGGCCGCCCCGGGCTGGATGTCGGAGGAAGTGACGATGCGTGAACCCACTCCGGTCCGGAACTGGACGGGCCAGTCTGAGGGCTCTGGCGATGGCGGCGAAGCATCGGAGAAGGGCCTGGCTCAAGCGTTGCGTCGTTGGGATCTGGTCCCGCTGTCGGTGTCCAGTGTCGGGCCGCTGTTCTCGGTCGCTGCCACCGGGGGGGTGATGGTAGGAGCAGCCGGTTGGTGGACGCTGCCTGCGGTGGCCGTCCTGGCCTTGCCGTTCCTCGTGTCGAGCTTCGTGTTCAGAGTGCTCAACCGTCATTTCCCCCACGCCGGCGCGTCGTATCACTGGTCGGCCCGGGTGGTCGGTTCCGGCGCTGCCCGCTATCAGGCATGGATCCTGATACTGGCGTACTTCAGTTCCATACCTCCCATCGCCATCCCGGCCGCGACGTACACGTTGGCACTGATCACGCCCCACAGCCCCCCTTCGGCGGCGTGGGAGACGGTGGTGGCTCTGTTCTGGATCTGCTTTGCCGCCATACCCCTGCTGGGAGGAGCACGACCGACCGCCCGGCTCACCCAGCTGTTCCTCGCTGTCGAGCTGGTGGCCTTGGCGGCCATCACGGTGGTAGGCGTATCCCGCTTGGATGCGCTGTCGGTACCGGTGCGCTTCGGCTCTCCGCCCATCGGCGGGATGCTGGTCGTGGCGGTCGTAGCCGCTACGGTCCTCGACGGCTGGGAGATCGACTCCTACGCCGCCGAGGAGTCCCGCCGACCCCGCCTCGACCCCGGATTCGGCGGCATCGTGGGCGCCTTCCTGGCGCTGGGCTTCTATGCCGTCATCTACCCGCTCATGCTGGCCGAGACGCCGCTCTCGAAACTGGCCGGCGCGTCCGACCCGATGGCGGTATGGGGCGCCAGGCTGTTCCCCGGACGCCCTTGGATCGTGCTGGTGCCGGTTCTGGCGTCCACTGCGGGCGGTCTGTGGCTCACCACCTACATCCTCAGCCGGGCCCTGTTCGCCATGGGCCGAGAAGGCCTGCTTCCCCAGTCGTTCTCCCGCCTGAGCCGCCGGCGGGTTCCCCGTACGGCGGTACTGGCGCCACTCGCCGCCACCGCCGCAGTAGTGGTCCTGCAGCTGTGGTTCTCCTCGCTAAGCGGCTTCTTCACGCTGGTGCTCTCGGCGGCAGGGTTCTTCCTGCTCGCCGAGTTCTTCCTCGACTCGGTGACCGCCACCATCTTCCTGACCGTCAGGCACCGCCAGTTACCCGACGTGCAGCTGTCCCCACACGCCCACTGGTTGCTGGCAGTGGGAGCTGCGATCTCCGCCCTGGTCATGGGGGCGTTGCTCGTGGGGTTCTTCGTGGTCGGCCCCCGGGTCGTCGGCGGCGGCTTGGACCAGACGCTCGCCGTACTACTCGGTGCGGGGGTAGCCTTCGCTTGGCTCACCCGCCGGCGCGGTGGCAGGACCGTCGCCTTCCACGGTCGGGAGCTACGGAGCGATCCTGCCGGGGGGATCGAGGAAGGTTAGCCCGTTGGAGTGGTCGGCCCGGGGCCGGCGCTGATCGACTGGGTGGCGAGACTGGCCCGCCGTCGCCGCGTACGTAGTGCCGCCGCCTCGATCGTCCTTGGCGCTGGCCGCCGGCGCCATCTCACCGGTCGGGTCCGGCGGCTGGTGCCCTGTCCGCCGTGGCGGCGAGCGCGACCCGAACCCTCCCGGACCGGCCGATAACCTCGTTTGGCAGACCATCAAGCGCCCCTGCCGCCTGCTCGGCGGACAACCGGGTTCGCTGTGGTGATCATCGTATGGGGCCTCTGACCACGCCCGGCGTGACCGGCCAACCGGTAGCAGTGCCGATGCCATCCTATGGCCGCCGCTGCCGGCGTTTCACGCACCATCGAAGCATCCGTCGCGCCCGCCGCTGCGGTACTCCCGAAGGGGACATGACCGGCGGCCACCACGCCTGCGTACCTCCTGCCGCCCGGCCACACCGGGGCCTACGCAACACCACCTACGCCACCGCTACTGCACCAGATGGGCCGGCGCCCCCCCGCCGGACGGCACCTGCGGCCGGTAGGACCCGGGCCCCTGCGGCAGGGAACCTCGCTGCGTTGTGCATCTCGAGAACGTGAGCCGTGACAACTCCCCCAGACCTGCCACGAGCCACCACGGCAGACGCGCCCTGACCGGCGACGCCCCGTTCTTCTCGAAAGGCCCAACGAATGCATGACCACCGCGAGACGACTCTGACCGGAGACGGTCTCAGCGTCTTCAGCCGGAGGCAGAGTTCATCGCTGCGGGCGCCGGCGCAGCGGTTACCGCCGCACTGGCCGCCTGCGGCGCCGGCTCAACCTCGACCGCCATCGGCCCCCACAGCCGCCAGGTGGCCAAACCGCCGAAGCCGCCGGGAGGCGAAGCGGGCGAAGTCAACACGGCCCACAGCAGCGCCCCAGGCAGATGGGTGGCCACCTCGACAGCAAAAACGTGGAGCCGACCAGCGTCCATTGGCACGGACTGGCCATCGACAACGCTTACGACGGCGTGCCCGGCGTCGCCCTGGCGCCGATCAGTCCCGGTAGCAGCTACCGCTACCGCTTCGTCGTTCCCGACAGCGGCACCTATTGGTACCATTCGCACAAGGGGCGTGCAACTGGACCGGGGCCTCTACGGTCCGCCGATCGTGGAAGACCCCGCAGATGCCGGCGTCGATATGGATCAGGTGGTCGTCCTCGACGACTGGCTCGACGGTATGCCCGGCTCCCCGCGCCAGGCGTTGGCTCAGGTGCGCCAGCGCATGGCGGCCATGCCGACCTGACCACGCCCGGCCACCCACTGGAATCGCCACGACAGCCGGTAGTAGTTTTTCTGGGCGTGACGGCGCGAAGCAGCAGCAAGGACGGTTCTTGCATTGCAGTCGCGCCAGATTCATCACCAGCAGACGCCGACGCAGGTGGCCGCCGAAGAGCCGGCCGGCGGTACCGGGATGGACCGCCTTCGCGGTCGTTCCTTCCAGCGCCGCCACGGTGGCATAGACGTCCATAAGCGCGTACGTGTACGTAGCCGAGCTGTATCGAGCCTGCGGGCTGCCCACCACCTTCTTCGTGTCCGCCGCCGACCGGGTGACAGCCGCCAGGTCGGCGGGATGAGCCAGGCCATCATTCCCATCTCATCGATCGACGTTTCGCTCTCGCCACCTCGCAGAACCATGACCCGAGATCCATGCCGCACGTGACACGCCGATCAAGTGGCGGCCGCCGGGGCACCCGCGCTCAGCCGGGGCGCCGCAGGACCAAGCCCGCGACCCGCGATCAGACCCCTCGCCGACGGGGCGGTCGGCCGGAAGCGCCCACGCCCAGCCCGCCGTGGCTCCCGATCGCCATCCTCGTATCTTTAGTCGCCGGAACGATCGTCGTGATGGCCAGCTACTGGGGTCTTCCAGGAGGGGTGCAACAGCTGAGCGTGATGGCCGCAGGAGCGCTGCTCTTCCTGGCTGGGTTGGTCATGGCGACCAGATATCGCTGAACAGCCCACCCGCTTCCCGGCGGGGCCACTCGCGTGCATGGCGGCGCCGAGCGGCTACCATCGCCGGCGCCGCCAGCACCAGAAGACCCGAGGAGGCAACAACGAATGTCGTGGGGCAAGCTGTTCAAACGGGCCAACAGCTATGCGCAGGCCAGCGCCGAAGCAGCCTTCGACGCTCACGCCGACCCGAAAGTCCAGGTCGAGCAAGCCATCGCCGGCATGCAGGAACACCACCGGGACCTCGAAGCGGCCGCCGCGCAGGTGATCTCGCAGGAGAAGACGGCCAAGATGCGCCTCGCTGATCTCTCCGAGCAGGAGGCGCGCTACACCAAGTCGGCCCTGGCCGCCAAGCAGCAGGGCAACATCGACGCGGCCAGGACCTTCGCCACCAAGATCGCCAGCCTCCGGGACCAGATTCGGTCTCTGACCGCCCAGATCCCCCAGCTCGAGCAAGCCGCCGGCGACGCCCGTGAAGCGGTACAGGAATCCGCCGATCAGCTTCAGCAGAAGCTCAGCGAACGCTCCACCATCCTGGCTCAGATCGACCAGGCCCGCATGCAGCAGCAGATGGCCGACTCGCTCAAGCAGGTCAGCGACCTAACCCGCAGCAGCGACGTGCCGTCCTTCGATGAGATCAAGCAGAAAGTGGCCGGCCAGTTCGCCCAGGCGCAGGCATCGGCAGAGCTGTCCAGCACCAGTCCCGAGGTGCAAGAAATGCACGCCCACCACGCCGAGTTGACCAGCGAAGCGGATTCCATCCTCGCCGAGCTGGAATCGGGAACCTTTCAACCGGCCGCCCTGACCACCGGCGAGCCGGGAACCTCACCGCAGCACCAACCGCCCCCGGCATCCTGAGCCCAAGAAGGCGGCGAGGCCGCGCCCGCCGGGTGCTCGCAGCTCCCGTTTGGCCGATGCCGGTCAGAACAAACCGCCACCGCCTTGGTCGTCGCCCCAGCCGCCGTCGCCCCATCCCCCTCCCCCGCCTCCAAGGATCTCGTCGATTACCGCTCCGCCGATGAGACCGCCGAGCAGGCCACCGCCCACGCCGGAGAGGAGACCTCCCCGGCGGCGCTGGGCGATCTGGGGATACGAGTTGATCATCGTCTCCAGGAACGAGGGGCGACGGCCGTCGCCGATCCGGGAGTCACGCACCCGCCGGGGCGCCTCGGCAAGCGCGGGCATGGCCAATACCTGGCCGATGTAGAAGTAGGCCTCGACCGCGTGCTTCAGGTGGGCTTCGATGGTCTCGTGCAGGTTCGCCGGGGGCGGCCCGCTGGCAGCCGCCCACAACCCGGTGGCGTACTCGGCAGCCGAAGCGGCCTCAGCAACCGCCTCGGCCACGATCTCCCGGGCGTGGGAGTGGCCCGGACCGGGATCGAAGGTGGCCATGACGGTCTGGGTGTGGTCGCCCAGACGGCCCACGGCTTGGCGAAACGCCAGGAGATGCGCGTACGGGCACGGCTGCACCTCCATCCACTCTGGCATCACCTCCGGAACGGCGACATCCAACCGGTATGACGGGTTGGCCTGCGCGGCACGCGCCCTGGACATCCACGCCTGCACCGGCTCGTAGAAAGCCATAGCCTGCTCCGCGGTGACACGAGGGACATAGTGAGCCGTCGACGGATCCGCCGCCGCGTCAGCATCGAGGAGCTCGTCGCCGAGCACCTGCAACGCGAATGCCACCCACCCCGCCAGAAGCGCCGCCTGCACGTTCGGCCGGTCGGCGTCCACCCTTAGCTGGTCGAGCTCGAGGATGTAGTGGTAGACGCCGCCGCCGGCAGCCCGGTAAGGGTCGATTCCCTCACGGGACACCTCGCCGTGGGCCGAGGCCTTCAGCTTCTCACGCCAGTTCGACATACCGACCTCCCGGTGCATCCGTCTGTCCCAGCGTACGCCACCGCCCAGACCGACACCTACTGGGGCTTTGTGGCAGCCCTCTCGCCTCCACCTCCGTCACCAAGGTGTCCACCGGTACCGCCCAGGGGTATACTGGCCAAACCCTCCGGTGGCACGGTGCCCAGAGGAACTGCGTCGGGATTTGGGTATGTACGGGTACTCGTCGGATCGCGAGTTGTATCTGAAGCGGTTGCGCAGGATCGAGGGGCAGGTGCGCGGCTTGGAACGGATGGTTGAGGAGGACCGCTACTGCATCGAGATCTTGACCCAGGTGGCGGCGGTCACGAAGGCGTTGCAGTCGGTGGGGCTCGGGTTGTTGGAGCAGCATTTGGGTCACTGCGTGGCGGAGGCCACCGCTGCGGGTGGCCCTGAGGCTGAGGCCAAGGTGAAGGAGGCCGCTGGGGCGGTGGCCCGATTGTTGCGGTCGTGATGAACGAGGCAAGGGAGTGGTCATGAGTGCGACCGGTACGGACGCTAAGCCGGTGGGTTACGCCTTCCGGGTGGAGGGCATGACGTGCGCCTCGTGCGTGCGGCGGGTGGAGCGGGCTTTGGTGGGCGTGGAGGGGGTGGTGGAGGCCCGGGTGAACCTGGCCACCGAGTCTGCCGAGGTGGAACTGTCGGCCTCGGTGCCGCCCGCCCGACTGGCTGAAGCGGTGCGCTCCGCGGGCTACCGCGCCGAGCTACCCGATGAGGCCTCGACGGAGACGCCGGGCGACCCTGGCGGCGCGAGACTGCTGCTGGACGTGACGGGGATGACCTGCGCCTCGTGCGTGCGCCGGGTGGAGCGGGCCCTGGTCGGCGTGGAGGGGGTGGCGGAGGCCCGGGTCAACCTGGCCACCGAGTCCGCCGAGGTGAACCTCGACGCCCCGCTCGACACGAGCGCTCTGGTCGACGCGGTGCGCGCCGCGGGCTACGAAGCGGCGATCGCTGCCCCGACGGCGGACCCACAGGCCGAGGCGTCGGCGCGCCGGGAGCGCCGCCGGGCAGACCTGCGGCGCCGGCAGGCCAAGCTGGTGGTGGGGACCGGGCTCAGCGCGGTGGTGCTCTTGGTGGCGTACGGGTTCGCTGATACCGGCTGGTCGGCGTACGTGCAGCTGGCGGCGGCGTTGCCGGTGTTCGTCTGGGTGGGCTGGGGGTTCCATCTCGGCGCCCTGCGGGCCGCCCGGCACCGGTCGGTCAACATGGACACGCTGGTGGCCCTGGGTTCAACGGTGGCTTTCGTCTACTCGCTGGCGGCCACGTTCGCGCTGCCGGGAAAGGCCACCTATTTCGATGTGGCGGCGGTGATCGTCACGTTGATCTCGGTCGGCAAGTACCTGGAGGTGCTCAGCAGAGGTCGGGCCGGCGACGCCATCGAGGCGCTCGCCGGGCTGCGGCCCCGTACGGCGCACCTGCTGGCTCGCGCCGGCGCCCCGACGGGTGCGGCCGCTGGTGCGGCCACTGTAGACGTTTCCGCCGACGCGCTGGGGGTGGGTGACCTGGTCGTGGTGTTGCCTGGTGAGGCACTCCCGGCGGACGGGGTGGTCGTGGAGGGTGCGGCGGCGCTCGACGAGTCGATGGTGACCGGTGAGAGCGTGCCTGTGACCAAGACGGCCGGGGACGAGGTCACCGCCGGCACGCTCAACGGTCTGGCGCCGCTGACGGTCCGAGTCGAGCGCACCGGCGCTGACACGGTGTTGGCGCAGATCACGGCGTTGGTGGAGCGAGCGCAGCTCGGCAAGTCCAGCGCGCAGCGCCTGGCGGACCGGGTGTCATCAGTGTTCGTCCCGGTGATCCTGGCCGCGGCCGCGGCCACGTTCGCCGCCTGGTTCGCCTCCGGGCACTCGCTGGTTTCGTCGCTCATCCCGACCGTGGCGGTGCTGGTGGTGGCCTGCCCGTGCGCGCTGGGGTTGGCCACCCCGGTGGCGGTCATGGTCGGCACGGGGCGAGGCGCGGAGTTGGGGTTGTTGATCTCGGGGGCGGAGGTCCTCGAACGGGTCCGGCGGCTGACGGTGGTGGTGGTGGACAAGACGGGCACGCTGACCGCCGGCCGCCCGGCAGTCGTCGACACGGTCGTTCTCGACGGCAGCGACGGTGCCGAGGCACTCAGGCTGGCTGCGACGGCAGAGATGGGCTCGGAGCATCCCTTGGCCCGGGCGATCGTCGCCTCCAGGCCCGCTGACGTTGGCCACGACCCGCTCGGCGATGTACGCGATGTCCAGGTCGTCCCTGGGGCCGGAGTAGACGCCCGGATCGGTTCCCGCCGGGTGCGGGTGGGAACGGTCGACTGGGTCGCCGGCGACGTGGGCCGCCCCAAGGCGGCGGAGGCTCACCGGGCGGCCGACCGCCTCGCCAGTGACGGCCGGACCCCGGTGGCGGTCGCCGTGGACGGGGAGGTGCGCCTGGTGCTCGGTATCGCCGACCCACTGCGCGACGACGCCGCTTCGGGTGTCGCCCACCTGAAGTCCCAGGGGCTGCGCGTGGTGCTGGCCACTGGTGACCGAGCCGAGGTCGCCGCCGCGGTCGGCGCCCGAGCCGGTGTCGATGAGGTCCGTGCCGGGCTGCGCCCGGAGGCCAAAGCGGCCCTGGTCGAGCAGCTGCAAGCCGAGGCCGGACCGGTAGCCATGGTCGGCGATGGCATCAACGACGCCCCTGCGCTCGCCGCGGCCGACATCGGCGTCGCGGTGGGGACCGGCACCGGGGTGGCCATGGCCGCCGCGGACATCACCTTGGTGCACGGCGACATCGCCGCGGTAGCTGATGCGATTGCCCTGTCACGGGCGACGCGGCGGACGATCTGGCAGAATCTCGGCTGGGCGTTCGGGTACAACGTGGTATTGGTGCCCCTCGCCGCGGCGGGGATCCTGCCGCCCATGGTGGCCGCTGCGGCCATGGCGCTGAGCTCTGTCAGCGTGGTCACCAACGCTCTGCGGCTGCGCCGCTTCGGTCGCAACCGTCGCAGTGTCGTGGCTGCCGCCGGCCCGACGCTCCAGCAGCGTCGGCCCCTGCCGGTGGCCTGAGGGTTGTCGTCACGAGCGGCAACCACCTGGGAAACAAAGAAGCAAAGAACAAACACAAGGAGAAACTGCAAATGTCTGTCCTCGACCTGACCGCCAACGACATCTCTTGTGGCCACTGCAAGGCCACCATCGAAGGAGACCTGGCCCAGATGCCAGGAGTGTCACAGGTAGACGTTTACGTCGACTCCAAGGCCGTCCACGTCGCCTACGACGACGGCTCTACCACCGCGGAGGCTATCAAGGCGAAACTGGCCGACATTGGCTACCCGGCCGCCTGAGCAACCTCCACGAGCCGACCAGGCCCCGCATGCGCCCGCTGACCCGAGTCGGCACCGCTGTGTCAGCGCCCCACCCGTGGGGCGCTGGCGGCGGTAGCGCAACGAGTCGGCCAGCGAAGGGGCGTAGCGGACGGTGAGCTCGAACTTCCTGCCGGTGTTGGCCCTGCTGGCGGTGGTGCTCGGTGCTGTCGGGAGCCTCTACGGGCTGCGCCGCCTGGTGGAAGTCAGCCGCGATCCTCTCGCCACTGCGCCGTTCGGCTCCGGGCTGCTGCCGAGCGAGCATGCCCTCAGCCGGTTCCATGTCCGCTGGTACACGCTGTGCATGCTGTTCCTGGCGTTCGACATGGAGATGGTGTTCATGTACCCGTGGACCCGGGTGGTGGCAGCCGTCGGGCCCAGCTCGGTGATAGAGATGTTCGTCTTTCTGGCGGTGCTGCTGGCCGGCGTCAGCTACGCCCACCGCGAGGGAGCGCTGGCGTGGGCGTGACCATGAGGTTGGTCGGTTTGGCCGCCCGCCGGCCGCGCGTGCTCATGGCCGCCATGCCAGGAGCGACGGAATGCCGCCTGGCGCTCGAGGCGGGACTGCGCCGGCGGGGATGGGCGGCAGTCCCGAGCCCGGCGGCCGCCGACGTGGTGGCCGCCTGCGGCCAGGTCCCTCCCGATCTGGCCGGGCCGTTAGCCCAGGTGTGGTCCGAGGTGCCCGAACCCAAGGCCTACATCGTGTGCGCTGACCCTCCATCCGTCGAAGCAGACCTCGACCGGGTCGCCGGGCGGCTGGCAGACCCGGCCGGAGGCCCAGGCCCGGGCTGGGCGGCTTCGCAGCCGGAATATGCTTGCTCCCAAGATGACGGGATGGGCATGGGGGTCCACGGCGGCAGTGGCCACGGCGTCGACGGTGATGGGGGGATGGAGATGCCGGCCGGGTTGGCCATGGCCGATCGAGGCGCGGACCGTGACGGGCTGAAGCTGGACCAGCTGCACGCCGGTCTCGGACCCTTCCTCGCGGATTGGCCGGCCGGTCTGGTCCTCCATCTAGTGATGCAGGGCGACATCGTCCAAGAGGCCACAGTCGAGACGCTCGGTGCCACACCGGTCGGGTCGTTCTGGAACGAGCCGTGGCGGCAGGCGGCCGCCGGGGGTGAGGTGACCGCCGGGATGGCAGCGCGGCGCCTGGCGGCCTGCCGGCTCGACGGTCTCGGCCGGCTGCTGGCGGTCGCCGGCTGGCCCGACGCGGCCGGTGCCGCCCGGTGGCTGCGTGACGAACTGTTGGCTGGCCTGCCGACTACCGATGCTGCACGGAGGTTCGGTCGCCTGGAGCGACGGGTCGGCCGGTCTCGTGCGCTGCAGTGGGCGACGGCCGGTGTCGGCGTCATCGGCGGCCCGGATGTGGCAGCCCGCTACCAGGGATGGCTGGCCGACATCGCAGAAGCCGTTGCAGCCCTCGACGACCAGACCCCTCTACCGGGCTCTGCGCTGGTCCGGAGCTTGCCGGTGCCGGCCCCCGGCGAGCTGCTGGCGGCCCTGGAGCGGGCGGCGGTCGGTGCCGAGATCGGAGCGGTCCGGCTGATGGTGGCGGGCGTCGACGTGGACCTCGACGAAGCCGTGGATCCGGCCGGGGTTGGTGGTGGTTGAGACCGCGCCGCTGTGGGCGGTACTGGTGGCGCCGGCGCTGCTGACGGCTCTGGCCGGGGTGGGCACGTGGGCGGACCGGTTGGTGGAGGCTCGGGCGGCCGGCGCTGCGAGCCGGCCGGAGGCGGTGCTCACGGGGATGGTTTCTGACGCCGCCCGGCTGCTGGTCGCCCAGCGGCGCGCCACGCTCGCCCCGGACCGGCTGATGTGGCGGCTGGGGGTAGTGGTGGTGCCGGTAGCGGCGGTGCTGGCGGTGGTCGTGGTGCCTTTCGGGCGTTGGGCGGTCGATGACCTGGGAGTGGGGGTGGTGTGGTTCAACGCCATGGAGATCCTCACCTGGGCGGCGCTGTGGGCGGCGGGGTGGGGACCGAACAGCTTCTGGTCGCTGATCGGCGGCTACCGGATGGTCGTCCAGGGGCTGGCTTACGAACTGCCCCACATGTTCGCCCTGATCGGCGTTGCGACCGCGGCGGGCTCGTTGCAGGTCGGGACGATCGTCGCTCACCAGCGCCACCTGTGGTTCGCGGTGTGGATGCCGCTCGGTTTCGTCGCCTACCTGCTGAGCGTGCTCGGCTTCTCCTTCACCAAGCCGTTCGATCAGCCGGCCGGGGCGGACCTCTCCGGCGGGGTTCTGGTCGAGGCGGCCGGCGCTGACCGCCTGGTGATCGCCGCCGGCCGCTGGCTGCTGCTGGCGGCCGGGGCGGCGATGGCCGTCCCGCTTTTCCTGGGCGGCGGGCTCGGCCCGGGTCTGCCGGCCTGGGCGTGGTCGACGCTCAAGTCTCTCGCTGTGCTGGGCGTGCTGGTGGCCGCCCGGCACAGGATGCCGACAATCCGCCTGCAGCGGTGGGTGCCGGTCGCGTGGCTGGTGCTGATCCCCCTCACCATCGTGCAGGTCCTGGTGGCCGCGCTGGTGGTCCTGGCCCGATGAGTTCAGGGGGATGGTGATGGACGCGGTGGTGTTCTGGGCGTTGGCGGCTGGTGCGACGGTCCTGGCCGTGGCGGTGTTCGTGGTCGATTCGATGGCCCGGGCGACGTTCGCGCTGCTCGGGTCGTTCCTGCTGGCCGCCGGTGAGATCATCCTGCTCGGACTGGCCTACCTGGGTGTGGTCATCGTGGTGATGATGATCATGGAAATGGTGATCATGGCGGTGTTCATGGTCATGTACATGATGAACCCGGCCGGGCTGATGCCGATGTCGATGGTGCACAACCAGCGGGGTGCTCTGGTCATCGCCGGGGGAGTGTTCGCCGCGTTGGCCGCCGGGATCTTCTTGATCCCCTGGCCGACGCAAGGAACGCACTCCTCGGGGGCTGACGCCACCTTCGACCTGGGCAAGGTGCTGATGGGCCCGCACATGTTGACCATGATGCTGCTGGGAATAACCCTGTTTGCCACCATGATCGTCACCGTGTCGCTCGCGGCCGCCCGCGGCCGCTACGACCGGCTCGGCGACGACCTCGAAGGCGGGAGCCGCCAGTGAGCCTGCAGGTGTTCTTGCTGTTGGCCGCCGCGCTGTTCTGTGTCGGCGTGTACGGGGCGCTGTCGCAGCAGTCGATCGTGATGTTGATGATGGGCCTCGAGCTGATGTTCAACGGGATAACCGTCGCGGCGTCCGCTTTCTGGGCGTACGTCGGGCCGGGCAGCCCGAGCGACCAGGTGGTGGTCGTGGTGGCGGTGGTGGCCATGGCTGTTGAGATGGCGGTCGGCTTCGCCGTGACGACCGCGATCTTCCGGGCCCGCGACGTGGACATGACCGACATGGCCGCCGACTTGAAGCAGTGACCGGACCCGCTTGGCTGATCTGGGCGCTGATCGGTCTCCCGCTCGGGTCCGGCACGGCCTTGGGGGTTGGCGGCCGTCGCGCCGAGCGGCTGGCCGCCCCAGCCGGAGTCGCCGCGGCGGCGGCCACGCTCGGCCTGGCCGCAGCGGCCGCAGTATGGCGGCCGGCGGCGTCAGCACCGCTTTTCGCCGGGGTGGATGCCACCTTCGCGGTGGACGGCCTGTCCGCGGTGATGGTGGTCACCGTGGCGTCGGTGGCGGCCGCGGTCCTGGTGTTCTCCGTGGGCGACATCCGCTCCGGCGAGGCCCGCAGCCGGTTCTTCGGGCTGATGCTGATCTTCGTCGCGGCGATGCTGGTCGCGGTGACCGCCTCCAACCTGGCGGTGCTGCTGATGGGCTGGGAGGCGATGGGGGCGACCAGCTGGGCGCTGATCGGGTTCTGGTGGCGCAACCGCAGTCGGATGGAGGCAGGCGCGACGGCGTTCGTCACCACCCGGGCTGCGGACGTGGGGCTGTACCTGGCGGCGGGAGCGGCGGTGGCAGGCGGGGCCGGGTCGCTGCGCCTCGACGCCTTGGCCCATCTGCCGTCGCCGTGGCTGGGCCTGGCGACTGCCGGGGTGATCGCAGCGGCGCTCGGTAAGTCGGCGCAGCTACCGTTCAGCTTCTGGCTGTCCAAGGCGATGGAGGGCCCGAGCCCGGTCTCTGCCCTGCTCCACTCTGCGACCATGGTGGCCGCGGGCGGCTACCTGCTGCTCCGCCTGCACCCGCTGCTTTGGGCGTCGGGGTGGGGGCAGCCGGTCGTGGCCTGGGCCGGAGCGGCCACCGCGGTGGTGTTGGGTCTGGTCGCCGTCGCCCAGGCCGACCTCAAGCAGCTGCTGGCGGCGTCCACCTGCGCCCAGATCGGCTTCATCGTCCTCGCCGCCGGCGCCGGCGGGGTGGCGGCGGGCACCGCGCAGCTGGTCGCCCACGCCGCCACCAAGAGCCTGTTGTTCCTCGCCGCGGGGGCGTGGCTGGCCGCGCTTGGGACCAAGCAGCTCGACGCCCTGGCCGGCGCAGCGCGGCGTTACCGGCTGGTCGGCGCCGCTTTCACCGCCGGGGCGCTGGCGCTGGCGGGGCTGCCGCCGCTGTCGTTGTGGGCGACCAAGGACGCCGTGCTCAGCAGCGCCCTCGCCCGGCAGCCGGCCCTGTACGCGGCCGGTCTCGCCGGGGCGGTCATCTCGGCGCTCTATAGCATCCGCGCGGCCCGCCTGGTATGGCTGCCGCTGGCTCCCGGCGCATCCGCCGGCTACGACACCGAGCGGGCCGGGACCCGCCGGGTCGAAGGTTGGATGCAAGGGCCTCTGGTGGTCCTCGCTGCAGCTGCGGTCGGCCTGGGCGTCTACGCCCTGCCGGAGGTTTCCAATGTGTTCGACAACGTGATCGCCGGCCCCGGGGCGGGGCGCCCGGCGGGATGGGAGTTGGGCCTTTCGGCGGGCCTGGCGTTGGTGGCCGCGGGCGCCACTTGGCGGTGGGTCACCCGATTGCGGGTGCCTGCCGCCCTCGGTGCGGCGGGCTGGGCATGGTTGGGATTGGAGGCCGCCGCCGCTCTCTTGGTTGTCCGCCCGCTGCTGCGCGCCGCGTCGGGCTTGGCCCGTTTCGACGACGTGGTCGTCGACGGCGCAGTGCGTGGCGTAGCCGGCGGGGCGCTCGCCGCGGCGCGCCTCGGTGCCCGGCTCGGCGAGGTCGGCGTCGACGATGTGGTCGGTGCCGTCGCCGGTGGCGCACGCCGCCTCGGCGGCCTGGCCCGACGTCCCCAGACCGGCCAGCTGCACCAGTACTACGCCCAGGCCGCGGTCGCCCTGGCTGTGCTCGTCGCCATCGTCGTGGCGGTTCGTTGAAGTGCTGAGCCTGATCACCTTTCTGCCGGCGGCAGCCGGGGTGATCCTGGCCGCCCTTCCTGCCCGCCTCCCGGCGAAGTTTTTTCTCCGAGCATGGGTCGCCGTCGCCGCGGTCGACCTGGCCCTGGTCGTCGCCTTATGGGTGGCCTACAACCCACACGGCGGGTACGCCTACGGCGAGAATCTCCGGTGGATCCCCGACGCCGGTGTCGGCTACCACGTCGGCGTCGACGGCCTCTCCCTGCCCCTGGTCGCCGTTACGTGCGTGCTGTTCCTCGCCTGCGGGATCTACTCGCTTGGCGAGACTCGCCGGCCCCGGACCTACGTGTGCCTGTTCCTGGGGCTGCAGACCGTCTGCGTGGGGCTGTTCGCGGCGTTGGACCTGGTCTTGTTCTTCGTGTTCTTCGACCTGTCCATCGTCGGCATGTACTTCGTCATCGCCGGATGGGGCCACGGTGAGGCGGCCCGGGCCGCGGCGTTGAAGTTCTTCCTCTACACCTTCGTCGGCTCGCTGGTCCTGCTCCTCGGGTTCATCGGCCTGTACCTGGCCGCCAAACCCCACACCTTCGACATCGTCGTTCTCACCCGGGCCGACCCTCTCGCCGGGCGGGGGGCCTACGCCACCGTTGTGCTCGCCGCTATAGCCGTCGGCTTGGCCATCAAGACCCCGACGGTGCCGTTCCACACCTGGCTTCCACCCGCTCACAGCGAAGCGCCCGCCGCCGGGTCCGCGATCCTCGCCGGGGTGCTGCTGAAGTTCGGCACCTACGGCTTCGTGCGCATCGCCATGCCGCTGCTGCCGGGGGCGTGGCGCGCCTACGCCCTGGTGTTCATCATCGTCGGCGCCGTCTCGGCTGTCTACGGGGCGCTGGTCGCTCTCGCCCAACCGAACTTCAAGCGGATGATCGCCTACACCAGCGTCAACCACATGGGCTTCGTCATCTTGGGCGTCGGCGCCGCCGGGGTCCTCGCCGGGACCGACGCCCAGTCCCGCTCCCTGGCCGTGACCGGGGCGGTCACCCAGATGGTCTCCCACGGGCTCATCACCGGCGCTCTGTTCCTGCTGTCGGGGGTGCTGTGGGAGCGGACCGGCAGCTACCAGATCGACGACCACTCCGGCCTCGCCCATCGGGCCCCGGCCTTCGCCGGGGTCACCGCAGTCGCTGCGTTAGCGTCCTTGGGCATCCCCGGCCTATCGGGGTTCATCGCCGAGTTCCAGATCTTCACCGGAAGCATCGCCTCCCAGGTCGCGGCAACCGCCGTCGCCGTCGCCAGCATCGTCATCACCGCCGGACTGTTCCTGCGCGCCCTGCAACGCATGCTTGCCGGCCCCCTCCGCCTGCCCGCCACTGGCCCCGACGCAGGCGGGCGCTTCGCCGACCTCACTGCACGCGAGGCTGTCTCGGTCGTTCCGCTCCTCATCGTCTCGGCGGCCATCGGCGTCGCGCCCCGCTGGCTGCTCGACGTCATCGAACCCGCCGCCCGGCACCTCGTCGGGCTGGTGGCCCGATGAGCAGGCCCGGGGCGGCGACACGCCAGGCGGCGCAGCAATGAACGAGAACCCCGGCGCCCTCGTACCCGAGATCGCACCTGTCGTCGCCGCCATTGCCGCTGCCGTGGCTGCCGGATGGATCCCCCGCCGCCGCCAGTGGATCATCCGAGCCGTCGCCGCCGCCGGCTGCCTCGCCGGTCTCGCCGCCACGGCGCTCGCCATGCTCGGCTCGCCAGGCAGAGTCTTCGACGGGAGTTACGCCGTTGACCCGGCCACCGACGCCGCCAGGGTCGTCGTGCTCGGCGCCGCCTTGGTGGTGATCTGCCTTTCCGTCGACACCGTCGCCGGGGAGCGCCGCGAAGCCGAGTTCTACATCCTGGTCCTGCTCGCCTCCGCCGGGGCCGTCGCCATGGTGGGCGCCGACGACCTGCTGACCCTCTTCGCCGCCTACCTGCTGGCCAGCATCCCCGCCTACGGGCTGGTCGGGCTGACCCGCGACCCGACCGGCACAGAAGCGTCCCTCAAGTACTACCTGCTTGGCGCCCTGTTCGGTATCGTCATGCTCGCCGGGGCCACGGTGCTCATCGGCGTCGCCGCCACCAGCACCTACCCCGGTTTGCAATCCGCCCTGGCCGGCGCACCCCACACCGCTGTCGCCTTCGGCGTCGTCGCCGTCACCGCCGGGCTGCTGTTCAAGATCGGCGGTGTCCCCGCGCAGTTCTGGGTGCCCGACGCCATCGACGGCGCCTCCACCCCCGCCGCCGCCTTCGTCGCCACCATCCCCAAGATCGGCGGGCTCGGCGCCGCCTGGCGCTTCTACACCCACGCCCTCCCAGCCCACGCCGTCAACTGGCCGATCCTCATGGCCGTCGTTGCCGCAGCCACCATGAGCCTCGGCAACCTCGCCGCGTTCGCCCAGACCAACGTCAAACGGCTTCTCGCCTACTCCACCATTAGCCAGGCCGGCTACCTGCTCATGGCCATCACCGTCGCCGGACGCAATGGGCTGGCGCAGCGGGCCCTGTGGTACTACCTGGCCGCCTACGCCCTCACCAACCTCGGCGCCTTCGCCGTCGTCGCCGAGCTCCCCGCCGCCCGGACCATCGCCGACTACCGGGGCATGACCCGGCGCCACCCGGCGCTCGCCGCCGCCCTGACCGTCTGCCTCCTCGGGCTGGTCGGCACCCCACCCACCGCAGTGTTCATCGCCAAGCTCGAGATCTTCACCGCCACCATCGACGGCGGCTACACCTGGCTCGCCGTCCTCGCCGTCGCCAACACCGTCGCCAGCCTCTACTACTACCTCCGGTGGCTCGCCCCCACCTTCCTCGCCCGACCCGCCGACCGGCGAGATGCACTGGCTCCAGCCGGAACCTGGAGCGCCGTCACCGCCTACGCCGCCGCCGCGGGATCCCTCGCTCTCGGAATAGCAGCCGGTGTCGCCCTCCCCCTCGGAGCCGGACGGCTTCTGCCCTGACATGTCCGCAGTGACGTCGAACAAATCGTGCTCGTCGAACAAATCGACTAGTGCCCTCGGGCCGGCTACCGCGACAACCTGCACGCTCGAGGCGACGCCCCGGTAGCCCTGCCGAGGCGCTCATTCGCGACGAGCCCGGGGGGCCGGTTGACAGCGGTGCGCGAGGGAGGATCCTTTACCGATGAGATTGGTTGTTGCCCAATGCTGGCCTGCCGGGTCGCTTCGGCGTCGCCGGACCGCTGAGGCCGACTGACCGGTAGCACGAAAAGGTGCCCTGGCGGGCGAGTGACCCCGAACAGGTGTCCGGCCCCCGCTGCGCGAGCCGCCGGCCCGCTGACCCCCGCTGCCGGAGAAGTGCATGTCCTGCATACCACCGCTATGAGGGATGTGCCTGTCCCCCAGCGGTGAAAAACTTGCCTATCCCTCAGGCTCCGCCGGTTGGCCCACCGGAACGCGACGTGGAGGCGGGACCATGGGCCGCGGCGCTCGAGGAGGCGCAAAAGGAGACCTGGTGGCCACTCACCGCTTCGACCCGAAGCGCTTCGACGACGAGTTGGAAGGTGGACGCCAAGGCGATAGCCGGCTGGCGGGTCCAGGACGCACCGCCAGCGGGGCGATGGGTTCCCTGGCGCGCTCCACCCCTGCTGATCGCCATAGGCGTCGGCGCCCTGGTAGCCGGTGAACAGGGCGGGGGGATCGTTGTCGCTTCACCGCAGTCTATGTCGTCGGTCGGCGACCCATCCTCGCCTTGCGGTGCGAGCTGACCTGCTGGGCCCGGATGGCGTCGTCCATCGCGGGGATCGCCGCCGCGGCTCTGGTCGCTGACCTGTGTAGCCTTGGCGTGTCTGGTGTGAGCCGAGCCGCCTGGCCCGTCTTGTCGGGCCGGTGCGTCACCGGTGCAGGGCGATCCGGCCGGGACAGCTTCGCGGCCGGCTTGGCGTCCGAGCGCACCCGAGGCTAGGTTCGTCACTGCTGTGAGCTGGGCTGTCGTCTCCTACGCCTTCGCTGTCGGCATGGCGGCCACGGTCAACCCGTGCGGGGCTGCCATGCTGCCCGCCTATCTCACCTGGTTCACCCGCCCCGACCGCGCCTCACCCGCAGCCCGGGTGGCCCAGGCGGTGCTGGCCGGCCTGGCGGTGACCGCCGGATTCGTGGTGGTCTTCGGGACGGTCGGCGCGGTGGTGAGCGCCGGGCTGAGCGCAGTCATGGCGGCCACCCCGTATGTGGGGATAGCCGTGGGGGCAGTGCTCGTCGCCATCGGCGCCCTGACCGTGGCCGGCCGCCACGTCAGCGTCCAGTTGCCCGGCTCGACACGGCCTCTCGGTGGTCACGGCCGCGGCGTGCGGGCCATGATCGGCTTCGGGATCTCCTACGGCCTGGCGTCGCTCGGCTGCGCCCTGCCGGTGTTCCTGGCCGGGGTGACCGTGGCGTTCGCCCACCACGGCGTCGCCTCGGGCGTGGGGGCGTTTGTCGCCTATGCACTCGGCATGGGGGTGGTGCTGACCGCTCTGGCGGTGGTGGTCGCTGTTATGCCCCAGGCCCGGCTGGGATCTTTGCGGGCGGCCGGCGGACGGCTGCAACGCCCCGCCGGAGCGCTGCTCGTGCTGGTCGGGGCGTACGTCATCTATTACTGGGTCGTCGGCGGTGTCCTATCCACCCAGACCGGGTCAGGACTGATCACCTTCGTTGACCGTCTCACCGCCCGGGTCGGATCGGTCATGAACGCCAGGCTCGGCGTCGAGTTGGCCGTCCTGGTCGCCCTAGCCGCCACCGCCGCCCTCGCCGTCGGCGGCCGGCGCAGGGACAGGGACCGGACCGGCCGCGAGCCCGAGCGGGTACCGACCTCCCCGACGGCGGTCACCGCGCCCGACCGGAACGCGACATCGACGCCCGCTGGGGCGGTGCGGCGGCGCCCCTCGCATCTGCGCCGGGCCTGGCCGTTCGCCGCTGTCGGCGTGGCCGCCGCGCTCGTCGAGGCGGCCATCCTCGCCGGACTGTTCACTCCAGGCTCCGCCTCCTCCCAAGCGGCGGTTGCCCAGATCTACACCGGTCGCCAGCCGGTGAGCCCGGACCTCGCCCGGATGATCGGTCTGGACTGGCTGCCCGACGGCCAGCAGCCCATCCCAGCACCGTTCAGCCTCACCGACCAGCACTACCACACCATGAGCCTGGCGTCGCTGCGAGGCAAGGCGGTGATCTTGTCGTTCAACGACAACCACTGCCAAAGCCTCTGCCCCCTCTACGCCCAAGACGTCCGCGCCGCCATCGCCGACCTAGGGCCCCTCGCATCCCAGGTGGCGTTCGTCGGGGTCAACGTCAACCCCTACTACCCCGACGTCGCCTCGAACAGGGCTTTCGACGCCGCCCACGGCCTTGCCGGCCTGGCCGAGTGGCACCTTCTCACCGGCCCGCTGCCCAGCTTGAAAAAAGTGTGGAAGGCCTACGGGGAACAGCCTCTCATCGACCCGGGACGCACCATCACCCACGACACCAGCCTGCGCTTCATCACGCCAGCCGGCAAAATCCACGGGGTCGGCCTCTACGGCACCAGCGCGGCGGACTCCACCCGGTGGGGCTACACCCTGGCCGCCATCGCCGAGCACCTCCTCGGAGCTCACACCCCCCTCGCTGCCCGCCCGTCTCTCGCCCCGCCTCCTCCGACCCCGGCCGCCAAGGCCCCCGGCTTCTCCCTCCCTAGCGTGGCCGCCACCGATCGAAACCCCGTGTCGCTCGCCGCGCTGCGAGGCAAACCAGTCGTGGTCAACTTCTTCGCGTCATGGTGCACGGCTTGCCAGGCCGAAGCCGCCGGCATACAAGCAGCCACACGACGCTACGCCGGACAGGTCGCCTTCGTGGGTGTCGACGTCAATGACGGCCAGCCCTCAGTACGGGCCTACATCGACCGCTACCACCTCAGCTACCCCGTCGGCTTCGACCAATCCGGCAGCGTGGCCGCCGCCTACGGTGTCACCGGGCTACCCACCACCGTCTTCGTCTCCCCCACCGGACAGATCGTGGCCCGTCACCCCGGCACGATCAGCCGCAGCGGGCTCGACCACCAACTGGCCCAGATGCGCACACAGACCCCAGACAGCTGACAGCGACTCGACACCGTAGCCACCGCCGACGCGGCCGCCCCTCCCGCGGGACACCGCCCGGGGATCCGTTGTGTGGATCTGCACCCCTCTGTCGCTGATCCTCGCCGGCCTGACTCTGGCCAAGGCCGACCGACGCGTTCAAGGTGATCGCCGGGATCGTCGATTGGTCAGGAGGCGCGGGTACAACCGAGCGGCCTGAGGGTCGAAGTAGATGAGCCAGGTGATCGAGACACTCTCCTCGGACCGTCATCACCCAGGGGTATGGCGAGCGCGTTCGCCTTCGGTGATCGCACCCGGGGTGGATTGCCTCGATGGCGATGGCCTTGAACACTGACGGGACGGTCGCCGGTGACGAGGCGACCCGGCTCCCTCAAGTCACCCGGGCTGGGTATGCGCGGCGCGTTTTGCCGGGTTCAGCGAACCGCCGGGCCCTCGCTCGGGCCACCCCGAACGGGCAAAACGGATCGTCGACTCTCGATGCGTGTCCAGGAGCGCTCGGCCCGAAGCTGGTCGACCTCGGCTCGAAGGCGTGCCACCTCGCCGTCGGGTGTGGAGGTGGCACTGGGCTGGGCGGCGGGGCCGTTCGGCATCGACGAGCACGAGCTCATGCCACCCGACGCCTTGCTCCCCGACATGGCTCGCATCATGAGCAGCATCGACAGCGGGCAGATGGCAAAGAGCAGCAGCGGAAAGATGCGGCTGAAGAGGTGCGGGTCGACAGCTAACACCGCGACGGCGACGACGGCCAGGCCGGCGATCACCTTGCGGTTGAGGCAGCATTTCAGCATGACGTTGGGGCCTTTCACCGGTCGTGGCGCCGCCCGCGAGCACGGAGGCCAGGAGCGGATGACAGCTACGATACTGTGTCGTAGATAAATGGTCAAGGTTCCTGGCCGCCAGGCAGCTGGACCCTACTAGCCCCTATTGGCCAGAGGGCCTCGGCGGTTCCCGACGGCAGCTGCGGCTGAGGTGATGGCGATGGGCAAGGCGAGCGTGCTGGTGGTGGACGACGAGGACAAGATCCGCGAGGTGGTGCGGACCTATCTCGAGCACGATGGCTATGTGGTGTTCCTGGCCGGCAGCGGCCAGGAGGCCCTGGAGGCGGCAGCCCGCCTCGGACCGGACCTGGTGGTGCTGGACTTGATGCTGCCGGACTTGCCCGGCGAGGAGGTCGCCCGCTCGTTGCGGGCGGTCTCGGCGGTGCCGATCATCATGCTGACGGCCAAGGCGTCCGAGGACGACCGCGTGGCTGGGCTGCGCCTCGGGGCCGACGACTACCTGTCCAAGCCGTTCAGCCCTCGCGAGCTCGTGGCGCGCGTCGAGGCCGTCCTGCGCCGGACCCCGGGCACCGGGGCGGAGACAGCTTGCTTCGACGGCGGCGAGCTGTGCATCGACAAGTCCCGCCGGGAGGTGACCGTTCGGGGCCGGTCGGTGACCCTCACTCGCAGCGAGTTCGACCTGCTCGCTACCTTGGCGTCGCGCCCTGGACGGGTGTGGTCGCGCTACGAGCTCGTCACCCGGGTCCAGGGATATGACTACGACGGCTACGAGCGAACCATCAACGCGCACGTGAAGAACCTGCGCCGCAAGCTCGGCGACGACCCTCGCCGCCCCCACTTTGTGGCCACCGTCGCCGGGATCGGCTACAAGCTCGATGCGACGCCCGATGCGTAGATCGTTCGCGCTGCGCCTCACCCTCGCAGTGGTATCGGTGGGCGTCGGGACCGCCGTGCTCATCGCGGTGGCGGTCAACGTGGCCTTCGGGGCCCGCTTTTCGGGCTACGTCTCGGCCCAGGAGCGTGCCCGCCAAAGCGAGGTGGTGGCCGCGCTCGGGGCCTCTTATCGGGCGCAGGGCCGCTGGGACCCGGGCGCGCTGGGCTTGGTGGACCCGCTCGCCGCCATGGCCGGGGAACAGGTCGGTGTCCTCGACGCCGACGGCCAGCTCGTGTGGACCTCTACCGCCGGGGCGAGTGGCGCCATGGGGGCCATGGGCCGGGCCATGATGGGGACCGCCCCGCTCGGTCCCCCCATGCGGGTCCCTGTGGTGGTGGCCGGGGCCCGGGTCGGCACCGCCGTCATCCGCCTGCCCGCGGCCGGGCCGTCGGCTCTGGACCAGTCGTTCCGGGCCTCGGTGGAGCGGCTCCTGCTCTTCTCGGGGATCGGCGCCGCCCTGGTGGCTGCGCTCGTCGGGATCCTCCTCGCCCGCCGGGTGACCGCCCCGGTGCGCTCGCTCACCGCCGCGGCGCGCTCGCTCGCCGCCGGCCAGCGCTCGGAGCGCCTGTCGGACGACGCGCCCGACGAGCTCGGCCAGATGGCCACCGCCTTCAACGCCATGGCCGACGCGGTCGAAGCCGAAGACGCCCTGCGCTGCAGCTTCGCCCGAGACGTGGCTCATGAGCTGCGCACCCCGCTCACCGTGCTCCAAAGCCAGCTAGAGGCGCTCCAAGACGGCCTC
>JAKAYQ010000001.1:0-61969 GCA_021826725.1 Actinomycetes bacterium | reverse complement strand
TTCCGATCTCGCCTGGTGGCCGACCTCGAGACGCTCGCCTCGGCGGACGGCGCGCCGTTCTCCGTCGAGCACGAGACAGTGGCGCTGGTTCCGCTCGTCGAGGGTGCCGTCGCCGAGCTCGCCGGCGCGATGCAGGAGCGGGGACTGTCGGTCGAGACCCGCCTGTCCGAGGTGAGCGTGTCGGGCGACCCGTTCCGGATGCACCAGGTCGTGGCCAACCTGCTGTCCAACTCCCTCAAGTTCGTCCCCCCGGGGGGACATGTGCGGGTGGAGCTTGGCGCCGAGGGAACCTGGGCCCGCCTCGTGGTGGCCGACGACGGTCCCGGCATCGCAGCCGAGGACCTGCCCCATGTCTTCGAGCGTTTCTTCCGGGGAAAGGCGAGCGGGGTCGGAGGCTCTGGGATCGGGCTCGCCGTGGTGGCCGGGCTGGTGCGAGCACACGGCGGCGAGGTGGCCGTGGCGAGCGAGCCGGGCAGCGGGACGACATTCACCATCCGCCTCCCCCAGGGGGTGCCGGAAGCGTCCCGGGTCTTCGCCCGGCGTGCCCCTGCCTCTCCTACGGGGGGCGTCGCGCGAGAGAACCGTGGTGGGCCGCGGGCGTCCACCGTGTACCCCGCCGTCGACGGGGCGGCAGCGAGGCGAACGCCCTCCGCCTGACCCCAGTCGGCCGCCGGGCAGGGCGGTGAACGCCACATTTATTTGGGCATCCACGCAGGTCACAGCGACGTCGCCCTTGGCGTGCGATCGCCGAGCTTCAGCGGAGGTAGGCGAGCTCGCCGACGTAGCCGCCGACGGCGACGAGAAAGCCGACGGACATGAGGAACGAGGCGCTGTTGTCGTGGCCGCCGAAGAGAAACGTCAGGCCGCCGACCCCAGCAATCACGATGCCGCCCAGGGCGAGCGCGGCGAAGCCAATCACTGCTCTCCCACCGGACAGCGCGAGGACGACCGCCAGCACAGCTCCCACACCGAGGAGCATGCCGAGCATCATGTGCAGGGGGACCAGCGGATTGCCGCTCATCATCGCGGCCATCGCTGCCCCCGAGGGGGGCAGCTGTACGAACAGGTTCACGGCCATACCAAGGAGGAACTGCGCTCCGAGCAGACCGAGCATGGCCATGGGCGGCGCGACGCTCGGGAGTTGCTGCGGGCGCTGGCCGGTGCGGATCGTGCGGCGCTGTTCGTAGCGGGATCGGAAGCTGGCCATATTCCCTCCGGGGTACTGTGCGCAGGCTCAGACTCCGACAGACGGTAGTTCTTGCAGCTGGCCTGTTGGGACCCCCAGAGGGGAGGCTAGAACCCACCACGGTGCGTGAGCCCTATCTCGGTAGTCCGAGGCCGCCCTTGGGCGGACTCCGGCGCAACGGTCCCGAATCGCCGTTGATTGCGCGGCCCGTGCACCGGGTCTTCGTCGGATCTTCACCGGCGGTTGGTTCGATCGGATGTAGTAGCTGATGGAGGACGAGGAGGTGGCCCATGAGGCCGACGAGGACCAAGCGTTGGGCGCTCGGCGGGGCGGCGGTCGCTCTGGTAGCCGCGCTCTCGGCCGGGGCACGTCTTCGAGCGTTTCTTCCAGGGAAAGGCGACCGAGGTCGGAGGCTCTGGGATCGGGCTCGCCGTGGTGGCAGGACTCGTGCGAGCACACGCAACAGCGGGCTCCGTGAACCAGAACGGGGGCCCCCACGCCGACGCCGCCACGCCTTGATGGCTGAACAAGGCCGAGGGGCGCGCACACGGCCATGAACCCATCGAGGGCGAGGATCCCGTGCAACTTGGCCTCGGGTCGGGTACGGATGGCGCAACGGCGGGTACGACTAGGTGTAGTTGTTCGACGATCCGCGAGGAGGCGAGATGACCAACTTCATGGACCGCATGGTGAGCCCGGGCATCTGGGACGCCGGGGTCATCGTCGTCTGGGTGTTGGTTGCCGCGATGATCGTCCTGCTCGCTGTGCTGGCGTACCGAGCCCTGGCTGGCGGCGGTCGCAACCTGGTCGAGCAGGGTCGCGGCGGGCCCCCGGCGGGAAGCGACGCAGTGTCGGTCCTGGAGCAGCGCTACGCCAGGGGCGAGATCGACGACGAGGAGTTCGAGCGACGCCGGGCCGCCCTCGCCGGGAAGCGGCAGTGAGGTCTTGAGCCACCCAGCCGGGCGCCACAGCCCAAAAGTCCTTCGCTATTGCCGAAGGACGCGCCAGCCCGGGCCCGGTCGTTCCAGGCTCCTACCGTCAAGCTGGCTCGAGGTGGCGGAGGTGAAGAGTCGTGGCGCGTCCTGAGCTTGACGGCGCAAAGGGGATCGTGAGCCCCGCCCGGGAAAGAACCGAAGCAGCCGGTGATCGACCGTGCTGGGACTGACTGAGGAGGATGCAGATGAACTGGACCTGGAACCTGCGAACCCGCGACGGCGCCATGAACGGCCTCGAGTTCGCCCGCTGCACGACCGCTGGCGGGTTCAGCCGGGTGCTGGTGCACGCGGCGCCGGCCCGGGCGTCGCTGGAGGTGATCGCCGATGACGGAACGGTGGTGGCACGCCAGGATCTCGACCGCGACGGCGACTATTCGCCGATGACCCTGCTCGTGCTCGACGGGGAGCGCATCGAGCGAAGTGAGGTGTGGCCAGACGACGAGTTCTACGGCCTGCCGGTGCTCCTGGCCGGGGGCGAGGTCGGCGTCCTCAAATCGTGGCAGCACTCCGACGATCACAGCTGGTGGCAGTGGTCGGTGGAGTTCTCCAACCACACCGGCCGCCCCGCCGACTGGGCGCCGGCCGGCCAGCGAATCAAACGCTGATTCTCAGCCCTGAGGCCGACCCGACCGGAGGCTGTAGCGGCGCGCGATGCGTCCCGGCCGCAGAACACCACGACAAGGAGATGACACATGGCCAAAGTGATGATCTTGGGCGGAGGCTTCGGCGGCCTCGCCGCCGCGCACGAGCTGAGACGCCGACTCGACACCGAGCACGAGATCACCCTCGTCGCCGACGACGACCGGTTCTTCGTCGGCTACGCCAAAGTGTGGGACCTTGTCGGCACCCGCCCGCTCGCGCAGGGCACGAGGCCGCTCGGCGCCCTCGACGCCCAGGGCATCGGGTTCGTCAACGCCCGCATCGCGGCGATCGACCCGGCCCAGCGGGCAGTCGAGACGTCGGCGGGATCGTTCGCCGCGGACTACATGGTCGTGGCGCTTGGAGCGGCCGGCGACACGGAGAAGCTGGGAGCAGCCGGGCGCGGCGCACATGATCTCTACGATCCCGACCGGCTGCCGGCGATGCGGTCCGAGCTCGAGCACCTCGACAGCGGCCGGGTCGTCGTGGCCGTGCTCGGGATGCCCTATGTGTGCCCGCCCGCCCCCTACGAGGCGGCATTCTTGGTCGAGGAACGCCTCCGCCGCCTCGGGCGAGGAGACCGCACCGAGGTGGTGGTCACCACCCCGATGCCCTCGCCGTTGCCGATGGCCGGCCCCGAGGTGAACGACCTCGTAGCCGACGGCCTCGCCGGGCAGGGGATCGACCTGCGCACCGGGCTAGCGCTCTCGAGGATCGACCACGAATCTCGACTCGCGTCGTTCGCCGACGGGACCACCCTCGACTACACCCTGCTGCTTGCCATACCTGGCGCGGTGCCGCCCGAGGTGATCGCCAATAGCCCCCTGGCGGGAGAGGACGGGTGGATCTGGCCTGACCCCGAGACGGGCCGCACCGCCTTCGATGGTGTCTATGCGGTCGGGGACTGCACGGCGGTCGAGAACCTTCCCCGGGCGGGAGTCTTCGCCGAGGCGCTCGGGCGGGCTGCGGGGTCGAGCATCGCAGCAGAGATCGACGGTGGTGGCAGCACCGCCTACGACGGCTCGGGCTACTGCTTCTTGGAGTTCGACGGTCAGCGAGCCGCCGCGCTCGAGGGCGAGTTCTTCGCCCAACCGAAGCCGCGGCTGAGAATGGCCGAGCCCGACGCCGCTACCTACGCCCGCAAGGAGGCCTTCGAGGCCGAGCGGCTGCGGGAGTGGCTGGGATCCTGATCGAGGTAGCTCTCGGCGTGCCAGTGAAATGCCGAAACCGGGCGGCGGCGAACACCTTTTGCAAGCTGCGCTTCGAGTACGCCGGGTCTTCGCCGGACCTTCACCGCCCCCCGGTACGCTCGGATGTAGACGCGGTACACGCGACCGAGGACGAGGAGGTAACACCATGAGGACTGCAGGCACGAAACGCTGGGCGGTTGGTGGGGTGGCGTTCGGCTTGGCCGCCGCCCTGTCGGCAGGGGTTGCTTTCGCTGCCAGGTCGGGTGCAGGCGGCGCTCTTGCCGCTCGGGTCACCTCGGCTTCTGCCTCTTCGGGCGGTGCTGGCGCCTCGGGGTACCCGGGCGGTGGCGCCATGATGGGCAACGGCTGGGCAGGCAACGGGGCGGGGGGCGGCGCTGGTGGCCTGATGGGCGGCACCAACATGATGGGCGGCGGGGGCGGCTCCGGCTATTCGATGATGGGCGGCGGGGGCAGCGGTGGCGGCAGCACGGTCAGCGCCGGGGGCTTGTTGGCGCTCGTGGGCCGGGGCGAGCAGGGAGCCCACGTCGACACGAAAGCGAACAGCGTGGCCTACACGGGCCGCTCGGTGACCCTCGTGGCGCTGGCTTCGCCGCACGGAAAGCCCAACATGACCTGGGAGATCGACGGGATGGTCAACCCGACGGTCTCGGTGGCGCCTGGGGCCCAGGTGACGGTGGTGCTGGTGAACACCGACTGGGGTTACATGCACGGCTTCGAGCTGACCACGACCCCACCGCCCTACCCCGAGATGGCGATGGCCGGCGTGACGGACACCTTCTTTCTGATGCCGCTCCCCCCGCGCACCGAGAAGGACACCACGACCGCGAACTACTACACCCGCAGAGCGAGCTTCACCGCCCAGGCCGGCACCTACCACTACCTCTGCCCGGTCCCCGGCCACGCTGCGGCGGGCATGACCGGCACCCTTGTCGTCTCATGACGGTCCCCTGTCTGGTGGTGAGCTCCTCGACGACAGAGGCGGTGACACAGCGGGTAGGCCGCGGCACCACTCGAGGAGAGGTGGTGACCCAGGGCATGGGCGCCAGCGACGCTCTCGGGACCCTCGGGGCAGTGGAAGGGGCGGCGACCGTCCCCTGCTCGGAGCCTGGCGGCACAGATGACGCTTCCTACCGGGACCCGGTGCTGCCGGCGCCTTCCGCTCATCAACCCAGCCCGGAACCGAATCTCGGCGCGAGGGTGATCGTGACGGGGGCTCGGACGAAGGGAGCATCTCCAGAAAGGAGAGACATGTCGATCGACAGCTACCAGTCAGCGACGGGGGACGCGGCGGGCTCGGGCGCCTCGCCGGGCTATCCGGTGGCACCGGGCGCGCCTGGCACGCCGGCTTGGCCATCGAGGTGGGTCGCCGCTCTGAGTGGGGTGACCGAGGTGCTGGCGGTGGTGGCCCATCCCGACGACGAGAGCTTCGGTCTCGGCGGCCTGCTCGCCGCCCTGGCCGGCTCCGATCGGCGGGTGCGGGTGCTGTGCTTGACCCGCGGGGAGGCCTCTACGCTGGGCCCGTCGGATGATCTCGCCGCGGTGCGCTCCGCCGAGCTGTCCTGCGCCGCCGAGCGCCTCGGCGTGACCGACGCCGTGCTCGACGACTGGCCCGACGGGTCGCTCCGCTCGCAGCACCCCGAGGCCTTGGCGGCGCGAGTCGAGGCCGAGCTGGGTGACGCAGGCGCGGTGGTGGTGCTGGAGCCGAGCGGTATCACCGGCCACCCTGACCACCAGACCGCCAGCCGGGTCGCCGCCGAGGTGGCGGCACGCCACGGCCTGCTGGTGGTCGAATGGGGCGTCCCCGACCCGGTTGCCGCCGCCTTGCGCGACGAGTTCGCCGTGCCGATCTCGGGTCTCGACCCTTCCGACCCCGGTGTGGTCGTCATACCGGTAGACCGGGCCCGCCAGTGGACGGCGATCTCCTGCCATGCCAGCCAGCAGCCCGACAACCCTGTTCTGGCCCGACGCCTGGCGCTGAGCGGGGACAGCGAATGGGTGCGCCTGCGCCCCGCCCTCTTCGAGGCCACCCTGGCCCGCCTGGTAGACCGCATAGGGCCGCTGGCGGCCCCCGACGCCGGACCCGCAGGTCGCCGCCAGGTCCTCGACCGTCTGGTCGGCTTCGCCAGCAGCGTCCCGCTTCCCCGCGAGCTGGCCGATGGCGAGCCCGGCGAGGATTACAGCGTCGTATGCGTGCACGACGACCCGGCGGGATGGACCCTCGCCGCGGTGCGAACCCGGAGGGGCGGGTGCACTCCCCCGCACGACCACACCAGCTGGGGGGCGGCAGCCACCGCGGTCGGCGTCGAGCGCAACCGCCGCTACGCCGGCTCGTGCCCGGACCGCCTGGTCCAAGTCGACGAGCAGCTGGCGCCGCCCGGCGGCGGGTACGTCTTCGCCGAGAACGACATCCACCAGGCCTGCGACGCCACCGGAGCGCTCACCGTCTCGTTGCACCTGTTGGCCGCCGGCGGCCCCCGAGCCCGACAGCGCTGTCACGAGCCCCCACACCACACCACGCAGTGAGAGGCCACCACCGGGGTGGATGAGGCGGCGCCTTCGGTTGCGGTACGGCGCCGCCGCAGCACCGCCGCTCCCACCCGGACAAGCTTGTCGCGGGGCGCTGCGACCTCGGCGGGGCGCTACGACCCGCCGGGAACGTGGCGCCTCGTGGAAGTCGGGTGTTGCCCCGAGCGCAGCAGCAAGGCGATCCCTTGGGCGAGAGAACCCGAGCTGAGCGCGCCGATGTTGCGTTCGAGGATCCGGCCCTTTGGGGACACGAACACGGTGGTCGGCAACCCGAAGAGCCCGTATGCGGTGGCGGCGGTGCCGTGGGGGTCGTACACCGAGGGGTAGGTGACGCCGAACTGGTGCAAGAACGACAGCGCCGCGGCGCGGGTGTCGTTGGTGTCCACGCCCACGAAGGCGACCCGGCCGCCGACCCGGCGGTAGGCAGCCTCGAGCAGGGGTGCTTCCTTGCGGCACGGGACGCACCACGACGCCCAGAAGTTGACGAGCACCGGCCGCCCCCGCAGCTGGACAAGGCTGAGGGTCGCCGAAGAGTCGCTGAGCTCGGCCAGAGCGAATCCCGGGGCGGCCCCGCCCCCGAAGGTGACGAGCTTCGGGCCGGCGCTGGCAGGTCCGGAGGTCTTCACCAGGCTCGGGTCGACCACGAGGGCGACGGCGGTCGCGCTGAGGGCGAGCCCGATCGCCACCGCCCACCACCGGGGGCGGCGCCTCCGCGGCGCTGACCCTCCCGAGCGGGCGACTGCGGCGCCGTCCGCAGGCCCAGACGGGCCCGCTTCGACGGCGGTGCCCGCGGCCTCGCTCGGACTTGCCTCCACGCAGGCCAAGGTACTACACCTTGTCGCAGGAGCTGGCCGCGAGCATCGCGGTGGCCCGCCGCCCCGACAACACCGAACCACGAACAGGACGACCCGAGCGAGTGTATGAAACTGAGGACAGAGCGTGACGGCGCGCGCGGGCGAGACCACGCCCGGCTTTCCCGCCGGGTGCACCGGCGGAGGGACGCGGCTTCTGGTTGTACGGCCCCCGGGCGGCGAGGCGGTGAGCAGCTTCGTGGCGCTCCTGGGCGCCAAGAACCGGGGGTGCCCCTCGACGGCGACCGGGCGATCGTGGCGAACGAGCGGTCGGTGCAGGTGGCACGGCCGGCGCCGACGTGACGGCTCGGGACTTGGGGTCGAAGGCGCGCCCGGGCTGGCTCGGCGATGAACGCGGCGGTCGGCCACTCGGCGGTGGTTCTCGGCTTGGTGGGGTCCCTCGTTGGGATCGGCGTCCTCGGGTGGGGCCTTGCCCGGGGGAAGCCGAGCTTGCTGCGCGCCGGGCAGAGCTACCCCTGGCTCGTGCTGCTGGCGGCCGCGGCGGCCGCGGGGGCGATGGAGCACGCTTTTGTCACCCGGGACTTCTCCCTCGCGTACGTGGCACAGAACGACGGGCTCGGCACGCCGCTTCTGTTCCGGATCACCGGCATGTGGTCGGCGTTGCAGGGCTCGCTGTTGTTGTGGACGCTGATCCTGGCCGGCTACCTGGCCGCGGTCGCCTGGCACTTCCGTCGACGGGCCACCGACCCGTTGGTGGCGTGGGCGACGCTCGTCGGTCTGGCGGTGGCCGCCTTCTTCTTCGGGCTGCTGCTGGTGGGCGCGGCCGACCCGTTCCGCACGGTCGCCGGTGCGGTGCCGACCAACGGCCCGGGCCCGAACCCGTTGCTCCAGGACAACCCGGTTGTCGCCTTCCACCCCCCGATGCTCTACCTGGGTTTTGTCGGCTTCACCGTGCCGTTCATGTTCGCGGTGGCCGCCTTGGTCACGGGTCGGGTGGGCGAGGGCTGGCTGGTCGAGACGCGGCGCTGGACGCTGTTCGCCTGGGGGTTCCTCACCCTTGGCCTCGTCCTCGGGGCGTTCTGGTCCTACGAGGTGCTCGGCTGGGGCGGCTACTGGTCCTGGGACCCCGTCGAGAACGCCGCGCTCCTGCCCTGGCTGACTGGCACTGCGTTCTTGCACTCGGTGATGGTGCAGGAGCGCCGGGGGATGCTGCGGGTGTGGAACCTCTCCCTCGTGCTCGCCACCTTCGCCCTCACCATCTTCGGCACCTTCCTCACCCGCTCGGGGGTGATCGAGTCGGTGCACTCCTTCAGCACCTCGTCGGTCGGGCCGGTCATCCTCGGCTTCTTCGGAGCCGTCCTTCTGGGCGGGGTCGGGCTCATCGTCTGGCGGGGCGAGCAGCTGCGCTCGCCCGGGTCCATCGACTCAGCCCTGTCGCGAGAGGGTGCCTTCCTCGCCAACAACCTGGCCTTCGGGGCCTTCGCCTTCGTGGTGCTCCTCGGCACCGTCTTCCCCCTCGTGGTCGAGGCGCTCCACCACCAGACGGTGTCGGTCGGCGCACCGTACTTCGACACCATGACCGCACCGATCGTGCTCGCCCTGCTGTTCTTGATGGCGGTCGCCCCGGCCTTGCCCTGGCGCAAGGCGAGCGCCTCGGTGCTCTTGCACCGTATGCGCTGGCCGGCGGCGGCCGGGGTGGCGACCGTCGTCGCCACGAGCGCCGCGGGCCTCCATGACGTGGCGGCGGTGGCCGCCTTCGGGCTCGGCGCGGTGGTGGCCGTCTCGGCGCTTCGCCAGCTCGCCCTGTCTGCCCGCCAGCGGGGCTTTCGGGGGCTTGTCGGCCGGGTGAACGGCGGGATGGTCGTCCACCTCGGGGTCGCGATCATGGCGGTCGCCTTCGCGGCGAGCGCCGCCTACGGCCAGCGAGGCCAGCTCTCCCTGCGGCCGGGCCAGTCGGCCCGCTTCGACGGCCACAGCGTCACCTACCTCGGCACCCGCACCCGCAACTTCTCGAACCGCCGCGCCCTCGAGGCGGAGCTGCGCCTCGACGGCGGGCCGGTCCTCTACCCGGCCATCAGCGTGTTCAGCTTCGGCTCCGAGGGCATCGGCACCCCGGCGATCGACTCGGGGCCCACCCAAGACGTCTACTTGACCCTCGACTCGAGCCCGGTCGGCCACGGGCCGACGGTGATCGGCGTCGTCGTCCAACCCCTCATCGTCTGGCTGTGGGTCGGCGGCGGCGTGATGGGCCTCGGCGCGGCGCTGGCCGCCTTCCCCGGCCGACGGCGCCGCCCGACCGCCCCGGCGTCTCTCCCCGGCGGCGCCGAGGCGGTGCCCGAACCGGCCCTGGCCGCGGCCGGACCGGACTGAGATGGGCGAGGAATCCGCGCCCGCTAACCCCCGGGTCACCCGGTTCGCCCGCAAGGGTGCTCGGCGGTGGCGGCTCGGCCTGGTGTGGCTGGCGATGGCCGCCGCCCTCGGTGTCGCTTTCGGCTACGACGCCCTCGCCGGCCACCACCCCCAGAGCCTCGACCAGCAGGTGGCCGCCATCGCCAACCAGGTCCGCTGCCCCTCCTGCCAGGACGAGACGGCGGACCACTCGGCGACGGAGACCGCCGCAGCGGTGCGCGCCACCATCCGCCAGCGCCTCCTCGCCGGGCAGAGCCAGGGGGAGATCGAGGCCTACCTCGAGAGCCGCTACGGCCCGGGGATCTTGCTGCGGCCACCGGCGGGGGGGCTGACCGGGCTGGTGTGGCTGCTGCCGGTCGGCGCCGCGGTGGCGGCGATTGCCGGCTTGGCGGTGGCGTTCCGGCGCTGGCGGCCGGCCCCGGCGGCGCCGCTCAGCGACAAAGAGCGCGCCTTGTTGGACCGGGCGCGTCGTGGCTGAGGCGCCGGCCCTCGACGAGGGGGTCGCTCGCCTGGACGACGAGCGCCGCTTCCTGCTCGCCTCCTTGGACGACCTGGAGGCCGAGCGGGCGGCCGGCGACCTCACCGACGAGGACTACGTGGCGCTGCGGGCTGGCTACGAACGCCGAGCGGTGGACGTCCTGGCGGCCCTCGCCGCCACCGACAGCGAACCAGTAGAGGAGACGGGCCGAGGCGAAGCGCCCCGCCCGACCGTCAGGCGTCGCCGTGCCCGCCGGGCGCTCATCGCCCTGGCTGTGGCCGGCGCGGCCCTCGGTGCGGGGCTCGTCGTCGACGGCTCCGCCGGGAACCGCCTGCCCACCCAGACCCTCACCGGGTCGCTTCCTCCGGCGATCGGCAACGAGCTGGTCGACGCCCAGGGCGACCTGGTGCGAGGCGACGAGCTGCAAGCGGTCAAGCTGTTCGAGGCGGTCCTCGCCGCCCAACCCAACGAGCCCGAGGCGCTCGCCTACTTGGGGTGGATCGTCGCCAACGCCGGGGTGGCCTCCAAGAGCCCGTCGCTGCTGGCCCGCGGCGTCGCCTCCCTCCAGGCGGCCGAGCGGGCCGACCCCTCCTACCCCGACCCCCACCTGCTGCTCGGCCTGGTGCGCCTGGGGACCGGCGACCCCGGCGCTGCCATCTCCGAGCTGCGCCGTTATCTCGCTCTCGGCCCCCCCGCCGCCGACGCCAAGGCGGCGCAGTCCGCGCTCGCAAAAGCCGAGGCCGAAGCGGCCAGCACGCCCAAGGTGGCACCGGCACCGGCCCATGGTGCTGCGCCGACGACGAGCGCACCGTGACCTGGGGGCGGGACCCCTTCCCGCCCCGCCGGGCTCGGCCCCTCTTGCGATGAACCGTCTAAGCAAATACTATTTGTTTAGCCGTATCTTTGAGAGGAGACCGATGGTCAGTGTCCTCGGGCGCGCCCCGATCGTGGAGCCCATCCCGACCCCGCTGTCTGACAGCGAGCTGTTGGCCCGGCTGTTCCGGGCGCTCGGCGAGGCGAGCCGGCTGCGGATCCTGGCGCTGTTGGGGGCCGACGGCGAGCTGCACCAAGCCGAGATCGTCCGCCGCCTCGGCCTCTCCCAGGCCCGGGTGTCCGAGCACCTCACCTGCCTGGTGTGGTGCGGCTTCGTCGCTTCCCGGGTCGACGGGCGGCGCACCTATTACCGCGTCGCCGACCCGTCGGTGGTGGAGTTGACCGCTACGGCCGAGGCGTTCCTCGGCCGCAACGAGGCGGCGATCGCCTGCTGCCGGCGCATCGACATCGGAGGTGGCGGTGCCTGAGTACCTTCTCGCCGTCGAGGGCATGACCTGCGAGCACTGCGAGGAGGCGATCGAGTCCGCCCTCGGGGCGCTCGGCGCCGAAGGGCCGCGTGCCGATCACCGGCGGGGCGAGGTCCGCTTCAGCCTCGAGGGGGATCCCGCGGCGGCGCTCGAGGCGGTGCGCGCCGCCGGCTACCGGCCCGGCGAGCTGTCCACCGGTACCGAAGGCGATGTCGCGCCGCGCCGGCCAGCGCCCGCTGGAGGGCCCGCTGGAAGGCGCAGGGACTTCGACTTCGTCGCCGTCGGGTCGGGCAGCGCCGCGTTCGCGGCCGCGATCCGGGCGTCGAACCTCGGGGCCCGGGTGGCGATGGTCGAGGCGGCGACGGTGGGCGGCACCTGCGTGAACGTCGGCTGCATCCCCTCCAAGGCCCTCCTCGCCGCGGCGGAGGCCTACTACCGAGCCGGCCACCATCGCTTCCCCGGCGTCGCCACCGCCGAGATGGGGGTGGACTGGGCTGGCCTGGTGGCGGGCAAAACCGAGATCGTCACCAGCCTGCGGAAAGAGAAGTACCTCGAGCTGGCCGAAAGCTACGGCTTCGAGATCGTCACGGGCCACGCCGCCTTCACCGGAGCGGACCGCCTGGGCGTCGAAGGAAGGACGCTCGAAGCGGACGCCTTCCTGCTCGCCACCGGCTCGGCGCCGTTCGTCCCGGCCATCCCTGGGCTCACCGGGACCGGCTACCTCACCTCCACCACGGCGATGGAGCTCGAAACGCTGCCCGAGTCGCTGGTGGTGATCGGCGGCAACTACATCGGCTTGGAGATGGGCCAGCTCTTCGCCGACCTCGGCGTCAAGGTCACGATCGTCGAAGCCCGGGGACGCCTCGCCCCCGCAGAGGAACCCGAGGTCTCCGCCTGGATCACCCGGGTGCTCGCCGACCAGGGCATCGAGGTGCTCACCGGCGCACGCGTGCTCGGCGTCGAGCCCACAAGCCCAAAGCCCGCAAGCCCAAAGACCGCAAGCCCAAAGACCGTGCGGGTGGAGGTAGGCGGCGCCCACCGAGAGCTGCGAGCGGCCGAGATCCTCGTCGCCACCGGACGGCGCCCGGTGCTCGACGGGCTCGGCCTGGAGGTCGCCGGCGTGGGCGTCGACGGGCAGGGCCGTCTCGTGCTCGACAGCCAGCTGCGCACGACCAACCCGGCGATCTGGGCGGCAGGGGATGTGACCGGCGCTCCCCAGTTCGTCTACGTGGCCGCCGCCCAGGGGACCCTCGCCGCCGACAACGCGGTCGGTGGAGCAGCCCGGGAGATGGACTACACCGCCTTGCCCCGGGTCACCTTCACCGCCCCCACCATCGCCGCGGTCGGCTTGACCGACGAGGCGGCGAAGGCCGCCGGCTACGACTGCGAATGCCGGGTGCTCGACCTGGTCCACGTCCCGAGGGCCCGGGTGAACCGCGACACCCGAGGCGGCGTCAAGGTGGTCGCCGAGCGGGGGTCGGGCCGGGTCCTCGGGGTCTCGGCGGTCGCCGACGGTGCCGGCGAGGTCATCTTGGCCGGCGTCTACGCCGTCAAGTTCGGCCTCAGCGTCGCCGACCTCGCCGACACCTGGGCGCCGTACCTGACCATGGCCGAGTCGGTGAAGCTCGCCGCCCAGACCTTCACCACCGATGTGTCCAAGCTCTCGTGCTGCGCGGCGTGAGCGCCCGGCCGTCCCGCCCGCCGCGACGCCACGCTCGCGTCGGCATCGTGGGCGCCGTGGTGGTCGCCGTGGTGGTCGTCGGTGCAGGGCTCGGCGCCTGGGTAGTCGGTCGCGGCAGACCGGACGGCGCCGCGCTGACGGCGCCGTCGCGCCCGACGAGCACCGTCATCCGCGGCGGCGAGCCGAGCTACCCCTACACGCTGCTCGACGGGAGGACCGCCAGCGTGGCCGCGCTGCGGGGACGCCCGGCGCTGCTGTGGTTCGTCGCTCCCGGCTGCAGCAGCTGCCAGGCGAGCATCCCGGTCATGGCCAGCCACCTCCCGGCGTTCGCTGCCGCCAGGACCCGGGTTGTCGCGCTCGGTCTCTACGGCGCCTTTGACAGCGGTGGCCCGGGCCTGAAACAGCTGGCAAGCTTCGGGCGCACCTACGCCACCTCGGCGTTCCCCGATCCCACCTGGACCTGGGCGCTGGCCTCGCTCCGTCTGACCACCGCGTACGACCCCCAAGGCGTCCCCGACGAGTACTTCCTGCTCGACTCGGCTGGCAGGGTCGCCTACTCCGGGGCGACGCCGGTGTCGAGTGTCGGCGCCCTTTTGGCCCATCTCGATTCGCTCACCGGGACGCGCCCCTCAGGCTCCGCGTCGGCCCCGACGCCGGCCTCGCCGGAGACCTTGCCATGACAGAAGGAAAGGGACGGCACCGATGGACCAAGTGAGCCCGCTTGGCGACCTGTCTGGCGAGGGGCTCGGGCGCTCGTCGGGCGCCGGGTCATCGTCTCGGGTCGCCGGGGCGCAGTGCTTCGGCACCGACGCCCCGGCCGAGCGCCGCAAGGGTCTCGGCTGGTTGGCGGTGCTGGCGATCCCGGTCGCTTGTTGTGGCGGGCCGCTGCTCGTCGTGGCGCTGGCCGCCGCAGGCGCTGCCGCCTGGGGCGGGCTCGGTGCGGGAGCGGCGATCGCTGTGGCGGTGACGCTCCTTGTCGTCGTGCGCCGCCGACGGGCTGGGGCATGCGGCGCGCCGGTGTGCGAGCCTCCCGCAGGCGGGCTTGGCGACGATCGGGGGCCCAAGGGCGGCGTTGGCGCATGAGCGGGACGCGCCTCGTTCAGGGTCGCCCGTGGGCCGCCGTGGTACGCCAGGTGGCCGCCGACGGGGTCGACCGGGCGGTCTTTGCCTCGGTGTTCGTCGCCGTCGGCTTCGGCGACTCGGTCTTGCTGCCCTTCGACTTCACCCAGCGGATCTCCTTCGCCAACTGGGGCTACCTCGACCTCCGCTACCTCGCCTTCACCTTCGCCTTCGCCTTCGCCATGGCCTGGGTCCTCACCTTGCAGGTCCACGCGGTGCGGGAGGTCCTTGCCGCCAGAGAGAGCGCGGGCGCGCCCCGTCGCAGCGGCCCGCTCGGTGCGCTGGCCGCGGTGGTGAGCCTGCTCCCGAGCTTCTTGTGCTGCAGCCCGGTCGTGCCCACCGTGGTCGGGCTGTTCGGCCTGTCGGCTGGCACCCGGCTGCGCGCCACCGGGACCATCACCTATTTCTTCGCCACCAACCAGAACCTGCTCCTGCTGGGGGCGCTGGCCCTCGTGGTGGCAAGCGGCCTGTGGTCGACGCGCAAGCTCGCTCGCGCCACGTGCTTCGCCCGAGAGTGCTCGACACCCGGCGAGGACACGGCCTCCGAACAGGTCCCCCGCGGCGGCCCGGAACCCTCTCCGGTCGATCCGCCCCCCGCTGCCGTCGAGGTCGGCCTCGCAGGCCCGGCTCCCACGGGAAACGAGAGGTCCCGGTTGTGAGCCGGCGGTCCGCTCCGAGGCGCGCCACGACCGCGCGCCGGCCCGCCAAGAACCGTCGGGCCAACCAGGCTGCCCGGGGGGCCAGAGCTCGCCGACGCCGTCTTGTCGGCATGGGCGTCGCCGGGGTGCTGGTCGCGGCGATCATCGCCGTGGTGGCATTGCTGGCCAGCTCCAAGTCCACGAGCGCGCCGACCACCCGCTCGACCGGGGTCGGCGCGATCGCCCCGGCCGGGTCCTTCACCACCGCCTCAGGCGATCAGGCCACGATCGGCTCGCTGCGGGGCCACCCGACCCTCGTGTGGTTGGTCACGACCTGGTGCCCGAGCTGCCAAGCCGGCACCCAAGCCCTCGCCGGCGACATCGGCAACCTCGCGTCGCGCGGTGTGCGGGTGGTGGAGCTCGAGCTGGCCGACGACCTCGGCCAGCCGGGCCCGTCCATCACCGCCTTCGCCCGCCAGTACGCCGGCGCCGCCTCCGCTAACCCCGACTGGACCTGGGGGGTGGCATCGAGCCGGCTCACCGCCACCTACGACCCCGCTGGCGAGCTCGAGATCTACTACCTGCTCGACGCCACGGGGCACATCACCTACGTGAACTCGCCCCTCGTCTCCACGATGAGCGGGCTGTCGGGCGCCGTCGCCCGCCTGACCGCCAACGGCCACCGATGAGCTCGGCCCGCCGCTACAGGCCGGATGGGAAGGTGATGTGCTCGGGGGCGACGAGCGGGGTGCCGACGTCGAGCTGGATCTGGGCATGGGCGTGCAGCGGGATGTCCCGGGGGTTTGCCTCGTAGTGCTTGCCGTCGTAGAAGGCGGTCACCTTCCCCGTGTCAGGGCCGACCTGGTCGGGACCGAGCGGCTCGCCCCATTCGTCGAAGAAGTCGCCGAGGGTGTAGGTGCGCTGGACGGGCGACTCAATGTGGATGATGCCGTCGGCCGCGTGGGTGTGGAGCCAGTAGAAGCACGTCCCCGAGGAGACGAACGGGCCCTCGGGGGTGCCCTGCGCTTGGGCACCGGGGATCCCGATGCCGGCGGGGAGCTGGCGGGCGGCGCCGTCCACGAGGATCGTGAGGTGGGCGTGGATGTGGAACAGGGTCTGCTCGCTCGTGTCACAGGAGATGCCATCGACGCTCTGGCCGGTTGCCGCGCTCGTCGTGGCTGCGAGGGCCGGCCCGGTGGGGATGGGGACGCCTTCGGGGCCGGCCGGTCCCGGGGGTCCCGGGAGAGCGAGCGCCCCCAGCGACGCCAGCGAGCCGAGCTTCAGCTCCGGGGTGCCGCCGGTGTTCTGCGCCGAGGGGGCACCCGAACCGGCGCTCGAGACGGCGACGCCGATCCCGGTGCCGACGCCGGCCACGACGAGCGCTCCAACCGCGGCGCCGAGGATGCGGACCCGCCGCCGGCGGCCCTCGAGCGCTTTCAGCGCTTCGGAGCGGCGCTGCGCCTCGGCGTGGCGCAGCGCCTTGGTTCGTCTGCGGCTGGTCACGTGGTCGTCTCCTCCCTCTCCCTGTGCCGCGCTGCCTGCGTGAGCCAACGATGTCCCAACGGACATGCCACCGCCTCGGCACGCCGACGTGGCGCCGGCTGGTAGTCGGCTGGTCTCGCCCCGTCTTCTACGACACGGCGCTCTACGACACGCTGTTCTACGACACGGTGTCGCTCATGGTAGCGGACGGCTCTTGAGGGCGCGGGCCGGCGTACTACGCTTCGTCGCAGGCAGCGAGGCGCGAGGTGAGTTGGGCATGGCGAAGCTGGCGATGGGAGAGCTCGAGGCGGAGGTCATGGACGTCCTTTGGGACGCCTCGGGCCCGCTCACGCCGGGTCAGGTCCACGAGCTCATGTCAGCTGAGCGTCCGCTGGCCTACACCACGGTGATGACCATCTTGGTGCGTCTGTGGCGAAAGGGTCGCCTCGACCGTCAGCCGGTGGGCCGGGCCTACGCGTACCAGCCGCTGAAGAGCCGGGAGGCCTACGCGGCATCGCGCATGGACGAGCTGCTCGGTGCCACCAAGGACCGCCCACTGGCGCTCAGCTATTTCATCGCCGGCCTCAAGCCCGGGGAGCGGGCCCGGCTGCGCCGCCTGCTCGACGGCGGCGGCGAGCGGGACTGACCGGCGGTGGGCGTGGCCTTCGTGCTGGCGGGGCTTGGGATCGTCGCCCTGCCCGGCGTGCTGCGGCCGCTCGGGCGGCGCCTCGCGCCGAGCGAGTGGGCGCGGCTGATCACGGTCGCCTTGGTGGGCGGGTCCGTGGTCTTCGAGCTGGGCTTGGTGTTCTACGCCGCGCCCACGGTCCTGTCTGCGTCGGGCGCGTTCGGCCTCGCCGCGCTGTGCCTGCACATGCTCGGCGGCGTGGCGCCCGGCGGTGCCGCCGCCGGCTGGGCGGCAGGCGTGCTGGCGGTGGTGGTGGCCGCCTCGGGCTCGCTGGCCCTCGGCCGGGCGCGCCGGGTCCGCCGCGAGGCGCACGTCGAGCGCTGCATCGGCGAGCATGCCCGCCTCGGCCGCCATGAGCTGGTGGTGCTGCCACGCGGCGAGCTGGTGGCCTTCAGCGTGGAGGGCCAGGGCGGCCAGGTGGTCGTCTCCTCGGGGCTCGTCGCCGCGCTCGGCCCAGACGAGCTGGTCGCGGTGCTCGCCCATGAGGCCGCCCATCTCGACCATCGCCACCAGTGCTACCTGAGCGTCGCGAGCGTGGTGCGCCACGGTCTCGCGTTCTTTCCCCCCGCCGAGCGCAGCGCCCGAGCGCTCGTGGTCGCCCTCGAACGCTGGGCCGACGAGGTCGCCGTCGGCGTGCTCGAAGACGGCCGTGCCCGGCTGCGCCGCGCCCTGCGGCAGGTGACGGCGTCCATGGTTGGCGTCGAGGTGGCCGCCTTCTCGGCGGCCGACACGATAGCCGAGCGTCTCGATGCGCTCGACGAGCCCCCGGCCGGACTCGACCTCGGCAGGCTCGGGCTGCTCTACAGCCCCGGGCTTGCGCTCGGTGTCGCCGCGGTGGCGGGGCTCGGGGTGTGGGCCAGCAACCTGCGGATGCTGGTCCAGATGGCCGGCCGCTGCCCGCTCTGACCTGGCTTCCAACAGGCAGTACCAACTACTCTATGTCGTAGATGACTGCCGGTGTCGCTCGTGTCCCCGTGCTGACAGCCGGGGTCGTCTTTGTTGGCTCGTCGTGCCCGCCCCTCTTCCACCTCAGGGCCAAGGGCGCGACGGCCCGATGAGCCATGCGCTCGAGCGTCGGATCGTGCCCGCCCGGGGCCGCAGCCGACGGCGGTGGCTTTGGCGAGGCGGCGCCGGCGTCGTGGTTGGGATCGTCTGGATGCTCAGCTTCGGGGCGGGCGTGGCGTCCGCGCACGCCTTTTTGGTCGGGAGCAACCCGCCGCAAGGCGCGAGGCTGGCGCATGCCCCCTCGACGATCACGCTGAGCTTCAGCGAAGACGTGGTCACCTCGGCGACCACCGTGTCGGTCCGCCTCGCCGGCAGCAACGGCCGTGTGCCGGCGACGGTCGAGCCGGGGGGTGACGCCAGCACCGTGTCGGTGCGCCTCGGCGCCGCGCCGAAGGGCATCTACGTCGTGAGCTGGCAGGACCTCTCCGCCGAGGACGGCCATCAGGCACTGGGCGAGTTCGCGTTCGCCGTCGGCCCGGTCTCGGGTGCCCTCCCCGCGCCGGCCCAGCGCGGGGCGGCCCCGAACCCGCTGCGGGTGGCGGCCACGGTTGTGTTCCTCCTCGGCCTGGCGGTGGCGGGTGGCGGGGCGGTGACCGGCCTGGTCGTGGACCGCAGCGTCACCGTCGCCTCGGCGCCGATCCGCGCCGGTCTGCTGGCGAGCGTCGTCGGCGCCGCGGTGGCGTTCCTCGATGAGGTGGGGACCGGGACCGGCGGGCTGTCGCACGCGGCGCTGCTGAGCGGGGTAGCGGCCCTGCTCGCGGCGACGGCGATGCTGGCCGTGCTCGCCCGGCGCCTCGGCCCGGTGCTCGTCGCGTTGGTCGGTGCCGGGGTGGCGTGGGCCGCCGATGGCCACCCGGCACTCGTGGGCGGGGCGGTCGGCCTCGTCGTGAACGCGCTGCACCTGGTGGTCGGCGCGCTGTGGGCGGGCTCGCTCGCGTTCATGGTGGCCGCGGCCCTCCGCTACCGCGCCGAGCGTGCCCTGCTCGTGGAGGTGGCCCGCCGCTACGCCCGTCTGGCGCTGCCGCTCGTGGTGGTGCTCGGCGCAGCCGGCGGGCTCTCCGCGCTCGAGACGCTCCCGTCGTGGTCGTCGCTCTACGACAGCGGCTACGGGCAACTGCTGCTGGTCAAGACCGGGCTGTTCGCGTTGGCGTTGGCGCTCGCCTGGGCGGGCCGGAGCCGGGGCATCGGAAGGAGCGAGGCAGGTCTGCTGCGCAGGGCGTTGCCGGTGGAGGCGGCGGTCGTGTTGGTCATCTTGGTGGTCACCGCCGTGCTGGCCGACACCGGGCCACCGGCGAAGATCCAGCCGGTCCGGGCCCAAGCCCTGCTCGGCCCGGCGCCGCTTGCCGGCCGGGTCGCCCGGGTCGCCGGCCTCGTCGGCGAGCTCACCGTGGCCGTCGCCGCCGGCTCCGGCCAGCTCCAGGTCCAGGTCTACGACCCGAACGGCCCGGCCCGCGGCGCTCGGGTCGGCATCGACGCCACCTACCCGGACGGCAAGGACGTGGGGCTGTTCCCCCGAGCCTGTGGCGCCGGCTGCTTCGCGCAGACCGTGACGCTCCCGGCTGGGCGCACCCGCCTGCATCTCGAAGTCGCCGCGCCGGGTTGGCCGGGGGGGACCTGGACCGCCGGCATCGACTGGCCGCCGCCCGCCACCGAGCCGCTGCTCCTCGGCCAGGTGGTCGCCGCCATGGAGAAGGTGCCGGCCGTCGCGACCCGAGAGACCGTGACGAGCAACACCGCCGGGCGGAGCTTCACCAGCGTGCTGGCGCCCCTCTCGGGTGCCAAGCTCATGTCCTTAGAGCCCTACAGCGGCGACGCCGAGCAGCCCGGGTTGATCCCCGACGTGCAGCCGCTCTCAGGCGGCAGGCCCGGCCTGCAGGTGTACCTTCCGGGTACCCCGGCGTGGATCACCCTGCGGCTCGACCCCGAGGGCCGCCTCGCCCGGGACCGGGTCGTCGACCTCGGCCACCTCATCACCGACACCTTCAGCTACCCGAGCGCGCCGGCCCTCTCCGCGCCTGGACCGACGGCGCCAGGACTGTCGGCGCCTGGACCGACGGCGCCTGGACCGACGGCGCCCCCGAGCCCATGAGCACCTGGGGCGGGGCGCCCGTGGCCCTCACCTGCGGTGGGAAGACCACCTGGCGGAGCGCCGTAAGTGACCACTACGGTCTGTCGTAGATGGCCCCGCTGCTGCTGCCGCTCTTCGCCCTCGTCGCCGGGATCATCTCGTTCACCTCGCCGTGCTGCCTGCCGCTTTTGCCCGGCTACGTCTCTTACATCTCGGGCCTGCCGGTCTCCGGTCTCGGCCGGGCCGAGGCCCGGTCGGTGACCCTTCGAGCCGCCGTGCTGTTCGTCGCCGGCTTCACGGTCGTCTTCACCGCGCTCGGGGTGACCGCCGGCCTGTTGGGCGCGCTCGTGGTGCGCAACCTGCCGCTCATCGTCGAGGTCGCCGGCGCCGGCATCATCGTCATGGGCTTGGCGATGGCCGGCGTGCTCCGGGTCCCCTGGCTGTACCGGGAACGACGCTTCGCGCTCCACCGCCTGCCCAGCGGGCCCCGGGCGGCTTTCGGGGTGGGGATGGCCTTCGCCGCGGGCTGGACGCCCTGCATCGGCCCGGTGCTGGCCACGATCCTGGCCACCGCTGCGGCCACCCGCACCGCGGCGTGGGGGGCGTTCCTGCTGGCGCTGTACTCCCTCGGCCTCGGCCTGCCCTTCGTCGCCCTGGCGCTCGGGCTCAACCGGGCCAAGGGATCCCTCGCCTGGCTCCGCCGCCACGGGCGGGCCATCGAGGTCGCCGGCGGCCTGCTGCTCGTCGGGGTCGGCGTGCTGTTCGTCACCGGTGCCTGGCGCTCGTTCTTCGTGCCCCTCCAGCGGGAGTTCGCCCGCTTCGGCTGGCCACCGGTCTGAGGTCTGGCGCGCCACGCACAGGTGCGCGACGCGGCGATGACCGGCGGGCGGCTCGACGCCCGCACCAAGTAGCTACTACAGTTCATCGTAGCTCATCGCCCGCACGGAGGATCCTGTACGCACATGCCCAGCCACGCGACCATCGCTGCCCCGCTGCTCGCCGCGGCGTCGCTCGGCGGCGCGAGCCACCTCCTCGTCGGCACCACGGTCGTCGCCGCCTTCTTGGCCGGGGTGGTGGCGCTGTTCGCGCCGTGCTGCGTGTCGGTCATGCTGCCCGCCTACCTCGCCACGGGCGTGCACCGCCGGCGGGGACTCATCGCCATGACCTTCGTGTTCGCGGCCGGGGTGGCGGCGGTGATCCTGCCGATCGCCTTCGGGGCCACCGCGCTCAGCCGGCTCATCAACGGTGAGCACACCGCCGTCTACTCGGTGATGGCCGTGGCCATGGTGGCCATGGGCCTCGCCATGGCGGCGGGGTTCCGGATCCCCATCCCGATGCTCGGCGTCCGGGCCCGAGGGGGCGGGAGCGGCCCGGGGTCGGTGTTCGTGCTCGGCGCGTTCTCGGGGGTAGCGACCGCCTGTTGTGCCCCGGTGCTCGCCGGGGTCGTCGCCCTGTCGGGCGCGGCGGCGAGCTTTCTCACCGCGCTGGTGGTGGGGGTGGCCTACGTCTTTGGCATGGTGGCGCCGCTGTTCGTCGTCGCGCTCGTCTGGGACGGCCGACAGATCGGTGCCAGCCGCCTGTTGGCCGGGCGCAGCGTGCGGCTACGTCTCGGCACCCGGGTGCGGGCCGTGCCGCTGGCGAGCTTCGCCGGCGGGCTGCTCCTCGTCGTCATGGGCGCGGTGGTGGGCGTGCTGGCCGTGACCGGGCCCGACATGGCGACTAGCGGCTGGCAGGCCACGATGTCGGGCGACGCGCAGCACTACGCCCACGTGGTCACCACCTGGCTCGGGCACCTCCCGGGCTGGGTGACCGCCCTCGGCGTCTTTGTCGCCCTCGGCGCCCTCGTCGTCTTGGCCGTGCGCCAGGTCGCCGACCGAGCGGGCGATGCAGACGGCGGGGAGCCCGGCGAGGACGGCACCTCCGACGAGCTCGCCTCCTCGTGCTGCACCGGCGACGCACCGACAGCCTCCGCGCTGGCGGCGGTAGACGTCGAGATCGAAGCGGACCGGGCGCCGGCCGGATAGAAGAAGAGAGGATCTGCAAGATGCCTTCACGGAGCACGACCGGCGGCCGTCGGCGACCGGCACCACAGCCCCGCCCGGGCCGCCAGGGCGGACCACCCGCGGGCGGCGGGGCGGCGAGACGGATCCAGCGCGCCGAGCAGGCCAGGCGGGCGCGGCACCGCAAGGTGTGGATCCGGACCGGGCTCGGTGCGGCCGCCGCGGTGGCGGTGCTGCTCGGCGTCTTCCTCACCGGGGGCCACGGCGGCTCGGGCTCCTACACCTATAAGGTCGGCCAGCCCGGCCCCGGGGCGGCCGCCCCGAACTTCACCTTGGCGTCGAACATGGGCGGCACCTTCGACCTCGCCGCCCAGCGGGGCAAGACGGTCCTGCTCTACTTCCAGGAGGGCACCGACTGCCAGCCGTGCTGGACCCAGCTCCAGGCGATCGAGCGTGACATGGCCGGTTTCCGTCGAGCGGGCATCGACGAGGTGGTGAGCATCACCACCGACCCGCTCGGGGCGCTCCGCCAGGCGGCCGGCACCTACGGGACGACCATCCCCGTGCTCTCCGACCCGAACCTGGCCGTCTCCCACGCCTATGACGCCAACGCCTACGGGATGATGGGGACGAGCATGGACGGCCACTCCTTCATCGTGGTCGGCCCGACCGGGCGGATCGAGTGGCGCGCCGACTACGGCGGTGCGCCCAACTACACGATGGACGTCCCGGTCCCCACCCTGCTCGCCCAGCTACACGCCGGCATGGCCGCGCACCAAGCGTCGTGACAGCGCTACGAGTCACGCTATTGAGCGCGCCGGACTGCGAGCTGTGCGAGCACGCCAAGGCGGTCCTCGCCCGGGTCGGCGAGGAGTACGCCCTCGAGGTCGCAGAGTGCTCGACCGCGACCGAGGCGGGCCGAGATCTCATGGTGCGTCACCGCGTCGCGTTCCCTCCCGGCGTGCTGATCGACGGCGAGGCCTTCTCCTACGGCCGGCTGTCCGAACGCAAGCTCCGCCGCGAGCTCGCCGCCCGAGACGCCCCGCGGGCCAGCTGAAGGTGCGCGTCGTGTCCGCCACGAGGTCCGACACGGCCGGCGAAAGCCCCGCCGGCACGCCGGCACCGCCACCACCGTTGCCGCCGGGGCGTCCCCGTGTCGCCAGGCGCCGTCGCCGTCACGTCGCGTGGGCGGCGCTCGCTGCCCTGGCCCTGGCCGTAGCGGTGGTGGCGGTCCTCGCGTCGGCGCCGCCGGCTACCCAGGTCGAAGCCCAGAGCCCCCTCGTCGGCCAGCCGGCGCCGCCGATCCCCGGTCCGACCATCACCGGCCAGCCCTTCTCGCTCTCGGGCCTGGCGGGACACTTCGTGGTCGTGGACTTCTTCTCCAGTTGGTGCGTCGCCTGCCGCCAGGAGGCCCCCCAGCTGGCGAGGTTCGTCGCCGAGCACAACCACCCCGGCGGGGCCAGGCTGGTCGGGGTGATCTTCGAGGACACCGTCGCCAACATCCGCGGCTTCCTCGGCCCCGAGCTCGGCCGCTACCCGGTCGTCGCCGACCCGGGGGGGCGCATCGCCCTCGACTACGGGGTCGACAACCCCCCCGAGAAGTACCTCGTCGCGCCGAACGGCGTGATCTTCGAGAAGATCATCGGACCGGTCACCGCCGCCGGCCTCGACCGACAGATCGCCAAGGCCAAGGCGCAAGGCTGGTGAGCCCGACCCCGGCAACGACTGCAGATGGGCGCGGGCTGTGACGATGGCCCCCTCGGCGAGCGGGCAGCGGCGGTGAGCGCCAAGGGGCACCGCCTCTTCGCCGCCGTCTACGACCGGCTGAACGCCCAGGCCGAGCGCACCTGGCTCGGGAGCCGCCGCGCCGGCCTGGTCGCCCAAGCGGGCGGCGACGTGCTCGAGATCGGGGCGGGGACCGGGGCGAACCTCGGCCACTACCGCAGTGTCACCCGGGTCGTGGCCGCCGAGCCCGACCCGGCGATGCGAGCCCGCCTGGCACGCCACCTCGCTGGCGCCACCGTCCCGGTCGAGGTGTCCGACGCCCCCGCCGAGCGCCTCGGGTTCCCCGACGCCAGCTTCGACACCGTCGTGTCCACCCTGGTGCTCTGCTCGGTGGCCGATCCCGACGCCGCGCTCACCGAGATGCGCCGGGTGCTCCGTCCCGGCGGCCGGCTGCTCGCGCTCGAGCACGTTCGCGGCCAGGGTCGCCGGGCGCGCTGGCAGGACGCGGTGACCCCGCTGTGGCGCAGAGTCGGGGCCGGATGCCACCCCAACCGGAACACGCAAGCCGCCATCGTGCGAGCCGGGTTCCGCCTCGAGCACACCGAGCGCTTCGATCCGCCCCGGGTGCCGGCGATCATCCGTCCCTTCGTCGAGATCGTGGCCCGCCCCGAGCAGGCAGGGCCCGAGCCCCAAGCCGTCACGTAGCGGTGCGGACCGGGCTGGGATGTCTCGGTCTGCCACGGGCCAGCGGGCCCGCCACGGTGGGCAACGAGCGGGCGACGAGCAATGCCGACGAACAGCTGGACGGCCACGGGTGCTCACCCAGCGCCGGCTCCAGGTGGCTCTCGGGCTCATGTGGCTGCTCGACGCCGGCCTGCAGTTCCAGCCCTACATGTTCTCGCGCCGCTTCGTCGCCAACTTCTTGGCCATGAACGCCATGCTCCAACCCCACGTCGTCGCCGACATCATCGAGGGTGTCACGAACTTCCTCCTGCCCCATGCGGCCGCATGGAACGCGCTGTTCGCCACCACCCAGCTGGCGATCGGCGCCGGGTTCCTCTGGCGGCGCACGGTCAAGGCGGCGCTGGCGGCGTCGTTCGCCTGGGCGCTCGGCGTGTGGGTCATCGGCGAAGGCCTCGGCGGCCTCCTCACCCCCGTCATGGGCTCCCCGCTCGCCGGCTTCCCCGGCGCGGTGCTCCTCTACGGCCTGCTCGGCCTCATCTTGTGGCCTACCGGACGCCCCGAGCGTTGCGCCGTCGCCGACGCCGGACTCCTCGGTGCACGCTCCCGGACCCTGTGGGCGCTGCTGTGGTTCGGGGCGGGCGTCGAGCAGGTCGGTGCAGGGTTCGGCCAGTTTCCGCCCAAAGCGGTCATGACCTCCGTCATCGCCATGAACGAGCCGGGCGAGCCGGGCTGGCTGGTCCACCTGGACAAGCTGGCGACGACGGCCACCAGGTCGGTCGGCAACCCCCTCGCCCTCCTCCTCGCCCTCCTCGAGGTCTTGATCGGCGTCCTGGTGCTGCGAGGCCACCAGGTGAAAGAGGTTCTGTGGGTCGCCATCGCGTTGTCCGGGGTGTTCTGGGTCATCGGCCAGAACTTCGGCGGGATCCTCGCCGGCGGGGCCACCGACCCCAATGCGGGCCCGCTCTACGTCCTGCTCGCGCTCAGCCTCTACCCTTCTGCTGGCGCCGCGCTGGACGACGGCGCGGACCCGCGCGACCCAGCGCCGTCGCTCAGCTGACCCGCCGCTGCCGTCCTTGCCCCCGGTGGTGATCAGCCACCGGCCCATCACGCCTCGCACCCCCATCCGACCGGCGTCTGTGCAGGCATCGACCGAGCGTGCCCGTGAGCACCGACGTTTCGGGCTCTCCCGACTGCCCTGCCTGGCCAAGCGTGCTCGGTGCGACGTTCGCGCCGGGCGCGTCCGGCGATGGCCGAGCAGCGCTGATGAGAGCAGCGCTGATGAGAGCAGCGCTCCCGGTGGGGATGTGGGCTGGCGGTGGTCCTCCAGCTGCCCCGGTGGAGTATTATCAAATGATGATGCGAATACTTGAGCAGACCGTCCCGGCCAAGGACGGCCCGTCGGTCGCCGGGTCCCGGGCGGCCAAGGCTGCCCTCTTCGACGTCCTGGCCGAGGTGGCCGGCGCGCTGAGCTCGGGCCGGCGCCTCGAGATGGTGGACCTCCTCGCCCAGGGCGAGCGGTCGGTGGAAGAGGTGGCGGGAGAGACCGGCCAGAGCGTGGCGAACGCATCGCACCACCTGCGGGCGCTGGCTCGTGCCGGGGTGGTGCGCTCGCAGCGGGAGGGGACCCGTGTCTACTACCGGCTGTCCAGCCCGGCGGTGGAGACCCTCTGTGAGGCGCTCCGGGGTGCGGCAGAGGTGGTGCGCGACGACCTGGGGCGGGTGGCGGCCGGCTACCTCGGCTCGCTCGAGGAAGCGGATGTGGTGGACCGAGAGGGGCTGGTGGCGCGCATGGCGCAGGGGGGGGTGGTCGTCTGGGACGTGCGGCCAGAGGTCGAGTACCGGGCTGGGCACATCCCTGGCGCGTGCTCGGTGCCTCTCGGCGACCTCGATACCGCCCTTCGGGCACTTCCCCGAGACATCGAGGTTGTCGCCTACTGCCGGGGGCGGTACTGCGTGTTCGCGCCGGCCGCGGTGCGGGCGCTTCGCGCCGCGGGGGTCCGGGCCGCACGCCTCGCCGACGGGTTCCCCGAGTGGCGACGGGCAGGGCTGCCGGTCGCCGCAGGCGCAGAGCCGGGCGGCGGCGACGGACCGCAACGCCACCGGGGGCAGGGCTGTGCGCGCGCCGGGAGCACGGCATGACCTGTCCCGACGCCGGTGCGCGGCCCACATCAACCAGGCCGGTCGAGATCCGCTCGTTCCCTGTCGCGGAGCTCGGCAACGCTGCGCACGTCGTCATCGAGCGCCACCAGGGGGTCGCGGTGGTGATCGACCCGGTCCGCGACGTCGCCCCCTACCTGGACGCGCTCGACTCGACGCCCGGTAGACCCGTCCGGCTGGCATGGGCGCTCGAGACCCACGTGCACAACGACTTCGTCTCCGGCGCCCGGGAGCTCGTGGGAGCCGCTGGAGCCCGCCTGGGCGCGAGCGGCCACGCCGGCCTGCGCTATCCCTACGAGCGGTTGGGCGACGGCGACGAGCTGGAGCTCGGCGCCTGGCGGCTGCGGGTGCTCGCCACCCCCGGGCACACCCCCGAGCACGTCGCCTACCTGCTCGTCGACCCGGCCGGCAAGGCCACGGCGCTGTTCTCCGGTGGTGCGCTCATGGTCGGCACCGCAGCGCGCACCGACCTGTTCGGCCCAGCGCTGTCGTGGCGGTTCGCGCAGGACCTGCAGCGCTCGCTCAAGGACAAGATCCTGGCGCTGCCCGATGACGTGGCCATCTACCCGACCCATGGCAGTGGCTCGTTCTGCGGGGCCGGGGCCGGAGATGCCGTCTCCACCACCATCGGCGCCGAGCGCCGGGCCAACCCGCTCGCCACCGCCGCCACGTCGCGCCAGTTCGCCGCCCGGGCCCTGACCGCGGGTCCGTACCCCGACTACTACGCCCGGATGCGCAGCCTCAACCAGGCAGGCGTCGCGCTGCTCGGTCTCGAGCCTTCCCGCCCGCCGGCACTCTCGATCGAAGAGCTCGACGTCTGGGCGGCACAGGGCGCGCTGGTGCTCGACGTGCGCCCGGCTGCCGCCTTCCGGGCCGGGCACCTGCCGGCGAGCGTCGCCGTCGGAGCAGACGGCAACCTGTCAGGCTGGGTCGGCTGGCTGACCGGCCCCGAACGGCCCCTCGTCCTCGTGGCCGACGCCGGGTCCGGAGGCGCCGAACAGGTCGAAGAGGCGGTCCGCCAGCTGGCGCGCATCGGCTACGACCGGATCACAGGCGTCCTGGCCGGCCTCGACGCCTGGGCAGCAGCCGGGCGTCCGCTCGTCGCCTACGAGACCATCTCAGCAGCCACCCTGGCCAAGCGCCTCGACGCCGGCGAGGTCCTCGCCGTCGTCGACGTCCGCGAGGCCGCCGAGTGGCACGCCGGGCACGTGCCGGGCAGCGTCAACCTCCCCGCCCACGCCATCCCCCAGGCGGTCCTGACGCTGCCGCACGAGGTGCCGTTGGCGGTGCACTGCGGGCACGACTACCGGGCCACCCTGGGCGCGAGCCTCCTGGAACGGTCCGGGTACGGCCGGCTCAGCGTGCTCGACGACGGCTGGGACGGCTGGGCGGCGCTCCCCGACATGCCGTGACCCACCCGCAGCCGCCCTCCGCTGGTCCCGATGCCGGCACCGGCGCAGCCGGCCCGTCGTCACCGGCCCGTCGTCGCCGGGTGACCACGCCGGTCTCGCCGTTGCCGGCGATGCGACACCGTCTCGGCCTTCGCGAGAACTGGTGGCAGTTCGCCCTGTACACGGCCATCACCTTGCTCGTAGGCATGACCATCGGCGTCGAGCGCGTCGCTCTGCCACCACTCGCCCACGAGTCCTTCGGGATCACCTCGGTCCTTTCGACCGTGAGCTTCATCTCCGCGTTCGGGGCGGTGAAGGCCGCAATGAACCTCGTCTCGGGGCACCTGTCGGACCGGCGCGGCCGAAAAGGCCTCCTGCTCGCCGGCTGGGCATTCGCCCTCCCCTACGCGCTGATCATCATCTTCGCCACCGCCTGGTGGCAGGTGATCGTCGCCAACCTCTTCTTGGGGGTGAACCAGGCGCTGACCTGGACGATGTCGGTGACCGCCAAGATCGACCTCGTCGGGCCGGAGAGCCGCGGGCTCGCCGTCGGCCTCGACGAGTCGGCCGGCTACGTCGGCACCGGCCTCGGGGGCATGGCGGCAGGTTTCCTCGTCGCCTCCTACGGGCTTCGGCCCGCCCCCTACCTGCTCGCCCTCGGGGTGGTCGCCCTCGGCGCACTCGTCACCCTCGGGCCGGCCACCGAAACGGTCCACTTCGCCCGCTCGGAGGCGGCAAACCAGGCGAGCCGTGCGGCCACCACCATTGAAGAAGAGCGGCCCGCCCCCGGCCTCAGCAGGATCGCGGCCTACATGAGCTGGCACGACCGCTCCATGCTGGCGGTCTGCCAGGCGGGGCTGTTCAACAAGTTCGCCGACAGCCTGGTCGCCGCCTTCTTCCCCCTCTACCTTCTTCGTCGCGGCGTGTCGCTTGCCGAGGTCGGTGTGATCGTCGGGGTTTACGCCTGGGTGTGGGGGCTCGGCCAGGTAGTCTCCGGCGCCCTGGCCGACCGGATCGGCCGCCGGCTACCCATCACCGCCGGCACCGTCCTCCTTGCCGCCGGCCTGGCTCTGTTCGTAGCCGCCCCGCGCCTCGACGTCTGGTTCGCCGGTGCGGCGGTCATGGGCCTCGGCATGGCGCTCGCCTACCCGAACTTGATCACCGCCGTTGGCGACACCGCCTCGCCGACGTGGCGCGGCGGCGCCCTCGGCGTCTACCGGCTGTGGCGCGACAGCGGCTACGCCCTCGGCCCGCTCGTCCTGGGCGCTATCGCCGCCCTCGGCCGGATCACCGCGGCGCTCTGGGCCGGTGCCGCCCTCGTCGCCCTCTCCGGCCTGGTGCTCATCGTGCTGCTCCAAGAGACCGACCCGAAACGCCGCCGGCAACCCCCAGCGTGGAAGACGCACCCGCAGTGGACCGCGCCGTACCCTCGCTGATCGAGCCTCGTCCCAAGCACGAGGGGCGCCAGGTCGAGGCGAAACCGTCGGAGGCCACCTCCCGATGCGCACCGGCCTCGCTTTGCTCGCCAAGCAGTAGATGCTCGGGAACCCACTACTACTCGTCGGCATCGAGGCCGTCCGCGAGGCGCAGCTCGCCGTGCGGGTCGGTTCTCGTCGGGAAGTCGCCTCCTCGCCCGGGGGTGCTGGCAGTCAACCATGGCACGGCCATGGACCGGGGTTCTCATCCCGAGCATTGCCTCCGTCGACGCGGCCCCGGGCCATCCGCTGCAGAGGTGCCAGGTGTGAGGGCGGTTCGTCGCAGCCAGGTTATCCCGCCTTCGATGCCGACACCGGACGACGATCATCCAGGGTTCGGAGTTGCGCTGTGCGGCGACGGGGGATGGTGAGGATGGCGGCCGTCTTTCGGTGGTCCGATGGCCGGACCGGCACGTGGACCGACACCGTGAGGGCTTCGGTGGCCGAGACCTGCAGGTCGACGACGTCGTAGTTGATGGTGCCGATGGACGGAACACGGATCGTGAGCGGCCCGGTGATCGACTGCTTCACTTCGTACTGCGTCCACCAAGAGCGGAACTCGGCGCTGGTGGCGGTGAGCGCGTCGACGAGCTCCGCGAAGCGGGGGTCGCCGGCGTGGCGGCCGGCAGCGGCGCGGAACTCGGCCAGGAGCGTCCGGCTGCGCTCCTCCCAGTTGACCCAGACCTGCCGGTGCGCCGGGTCGGCGAAGGCGAGCCACATGACGTTGCACCGATGCGGGGGAAGGGCAGCCGGGTGCCAGATCTTGGCGAAAGCGTCGTTCCACGCGAGGAGATCGAACCTCGGATCGAACAGACAGGCGGGGGCGGGCAGCATGGCGTCGAGGAGACGGCCGAGTTCGGGTCGGGCATGGTCATCGAGCTGAGGGAGCGAGGTGGTGGGGAACCCGGCCAGGCAGCGCAGGTGCTCGTGAGCCTCGTGATCGAGGCACAGGGCACGGCCCAGCGCCTCGATCACCGCTCGGCTGATGGTGACCGGTCGGGCCTGTTCCAGCCAGGTGTACCAGGTGAGGCCAACCCCGGAGAGCTGGGCGACCTCCTCGCGTCGCAGGCCGGGCGCTCGACGCCTCCCGGGCAAGATGGCCAACCCGACGTCTTCTGGCTGGAGGAACGCTCGGCGTGCTTTCAAGAAGGCAGCCAGCTCGGCGCGCTGGGCCGCATCGGGATCAGGCCGTGCTCCGCTCATGGCTTGGACATACCCAATGGGTGGTTCGTCCCTAACCAGGTCAAACGGCACCCCCTTCGGCCTGGATCACTACGTCGCGTCGTATCTAGCATCCAAGCTGAAGGCGTCTCGGCCTGATTCGCTTCGCTGGTCCTTGACGCCTCACGTGAGACCGGTCGCCGCTGGGCCCCCCGGCGGCAACATCGGAGGGAGGGTACCGCCGGAGCCTTCCAGCGTCTGGTGGAGTAGCCATGGACGAGGTTGCTCACACAACCTGCAGCGAAGGGACGGTCAAGCCGGGCCTGCGACACCGCCGCCGGCCGGCGGGGGTGCTGGCGCTGGTTGCTGTCGGTTCGTTGCTGTTGGCGGCCTGCGGTGGCGGTAGCCCCGACGCGTCGCACCCTTCGAGGACCGCGCCGCGGCCCACCGACATCACGAGAACCACATCGACATCCGACAGCGGGGACGCAGCGGCGGTCCTGGCCGCCTACCGCGCGGCGTCGAAGGCGTTCCAGAAGGCGCTGGCGACGGCCAATCCCGAGGATCCGGCGCTGGCGGCCACCATGGTCAACCCGCAACTGCAGGGGGTGAAGGCGAACCTGTTGGCCGACCAGCGCCAGGGGATGGTCGGGCGGGGAACGGTGACCCTGCATCCGAAGATCATCTCTCTGTCCGGCTCGACCGCGGTGGTTGTCGACTGCGCCTACAGCACCTCGGTGCTCGTGTACGCCAAGACCGGCAAGCCGGTGCCGCCGATCACCCCGCCCGAGAACGACGGGGTGCACGCGACGCTCGTGCTGACAGACGGCTTGTGGCGGCTTGCCAAGCAAACGGTGACGGAGGGGACGTGCGCGCCGGGCTCGTGACCGTTGCGGCAATCCTGGTCTTGACGCTCGGCGCTTCTGTCGTCGGCACTCCGCCAGCGTGGGCAGGCGACACCTACGGCCAGGACACCTCTGCCGCCGCGCAGGCCTCGGGTGGCCAGTTGAGCGTGCAGGCTGGGGTGACCGAGTGGACGCCGCCGTCGGGGTCGCATTGGGCGCAGGCGGCGCGCCCCGATCCGCCGCCGGGCAAGCCGAACCCGAACCAGCCGTATGGCTGCTCCTACAGCGCGGGTGGCCCGTCGGCGACCGCGTCGCTCGGGGTGGGTGGCGCCCAGCCGGGCCAGTGGGTGTTCCCGGTGTGCGCCGGGCCGGGGGTGATCGACCCGATGCCCCCGTTCTGGGTGACCGGCGCCAAGCCGGTCGTGGTCGCGCTCCAGGTGGCGCCGGTGGTGGTGGCCGAGCGGGCGGCGAGGACCCTCGGGCTGTCTTCGCCGGTGATCGAGATGGCCCCCCCTGTGCCTCACGCCCAGCTGGTGAACGTGGCGACGTGGCTGTGGGTGAACCCGGCCGCCTGGCACCCGGTGAGCGCCTCGGCGAGTGCGGGGCCGGTGACGACGACGGCGGTGGCGGCGCCGACCAAGGTGGTCTGGGCGATGGGTGACGGCCAGCAGGTGACCTGTGCCGGGCCGGGCAGCCCGTATGACCCGTCGGCCCCCGACGCTACGACGACCTGCTCGTACACCTGGGCGCAGCCGGGGACCTACACGGTGACGGCCACCATCTACTGGGCGGTGACGTGGAGCGCCACGGGGGCGGCGGGCGGCGGCAGCCTCGGGGTGCAGGCCGGCCCGGCCGCCCGGGTCCGCGTCGAGGTGGTCCAGTCCCAGGCGATCAACACCCCGAGCAGCGGAGGCAGCTGAGAAAGGACCCGCCGATGGCGCTCACCGCGACACGACCCTCGACCGACGGCGGCCGGCCCGCCGGGTCCCGCAACAAGACGACGCCGGGGCGGCGGGCTGGCCGGCGCCGCCAGGTGCCGCTGGTCGTGGTGGGGGTGCTGTTGGTGGTCGGCTGCGCGCTCGGCTTCGCCGACGCGTCGTTGAGCCTGGCCGGCCACGAGGACGTGCTCGTCGTCGCCCGACCGCTGGCCGCCGGTGAGATCCTCCAGGCGGGCGACCTGCGGGCGGTGCGGGTCTCGACCGGCGCCGGCGTCGGGGTGGTCCCGGTCGGCTCCGAGCAGAGCGTGGTGGGCCGGCCGGTGGCGTTGGCGCTCGTGGCCGGGGCGCTGCTCACCCGAGGCGAGGTCGGCTCGGGGGCTTCGGTGGGTGCCGGCGCGGACGTGGTGGCGGTCGCGCTCAAGGCGGGGCTGTTCCCCCCGGGTCTCGCCCCCGGCGACCGGGTGCAGGTCGTGCCGGTGGTGACCGCCTCGTCGAGCACCCAGACCGCACCAGGCGGCCCGGTCGACGCGGTGGTGGTCGGCGTCCAGGCGGCTGCTGTCGCCTCGGGCGGCCCGACGGTGTTCTCCTTGCAGGTTGCGAGGTCCGAGGCGGACGGGGTGGCGTCGCTGGCCGCGGCAGGCGAGGTGAGCCTGGTCCAGCTCGGGGCCCGGAGCTGAGCGTGGCGGTGCTCGTGCTCGCCTCGGTGCGCTCGTGTGGGACGACGACGCTGGCGGTGGCGCTGGCCGCCACCTGGCCGAGAAGACGCCGGGTGCTGGTGGTCGAGCTCGACCCGGCCGGCGGGACGATCGGCGCCGCGTTGGGATGGCCGGCGGAGCCGAGCCTGGTGTCGCTCGGCGCCGCGGCCCGCCACCGCAGCGACCCCGAGCAGATCTGGGCGCACTGCCAGCGTCTGGCCGGAGGGGCGTCGGTGCTCGCCGCGCCGGGCTCCGGCGCCCAGGTGCGAGGCGCGACGGCGACCCTCGCCGGTCTCCTGGCGCGCCTCGACGAGCTCGACGCCGACGTGCTGGTCGACGTCGGCCGCCTCGACACAGGGTTTCCACCTCCGGTGGCCGACCTGCCTGTGGCCGGCCTGCCTGTGCTCGGGTCAGCCGAGCCGAGCCGGGTCGTGCTGACCAGCCGGCCGAGGCTCGCGGACCTCAACGCGCTCGCCAATGCCCTCGAGCAGCGCTCCGACGAGGCCGGCACCCTCCGCGCCGGACAGCTCGGCCTGGTGCTGGTGGGCGACGGCCCCTACCCCGACATCGAGGTCGCCGAGGCGCTCGGGGTCGAGGTGCTCGGCCACCTGCCGTGGGACCCGGGGGCTGTCGAGCTGCTCGGCGCGGTGCCGGCATCGGACCGTCGGCTCCGCCTCTCACCGCTCGTGCGCGCGGCGCGCAGCCTGGCCGAGACGCCCACCCCCACCCCCACCCCCACCCCGGTGCCGGCGGCCGCGGTCCCAGAGGCGTCGTCGGTGGCTGCCCGGCTGCGGGTGCGTTTCGGCCGCCCTCCCAGCGCCCCGCTCGCCGTGCAACCCGGCGCCGCTGCGGCCACCAACGGCAGTGCCCCCGGCGGAGGCCCGGGCCGGTGACCGCCGAGTACGACGTGCCCGGCGCCGTCTCGGTCGACGGGGTGGCGCGCCCCCGACCCAACACCGGGAGGGGGCCGGCGCCGGAGCAGTCGCTGGTCGAAGCGCTCCGGGCCGAGGTACTGGCTGGGCTCGGCGAGGCCACCCGGGCCCGCCAGGACAGCGGGCAGGGGTCGCTTCAGCTGGCCGACGAGCAGGCACTTGGCCGCCAGCTCATCTCTGAGGCGTTGGAGCGCCGGGCCCGCCACGCGCTCGCCGGCGGCGAGGAGGTGCTCTCCGAGGAAGAAGAGGGACGCTTGGCCCGGGCGGTCTTCGACGCCTTGTTCCGTCTGAACCGCCTGCAGCGGCTCTTGGACGACCCGGCGATCGAGAACATCAACGCGAACGGCTGCGACGTCGTGTGGGTCCGCTACGCGGACGGCCGCCGGGAGCAGGTCGGTCCGATCGCCGCCTCCGACGAAGAGCTCGAAGAGATGCTGCGCACCGCGGCGGCCCGCACGGGGATCGGCGAGCGGCGCTTCGACCGGGGATCGCCGCGCCTGTCGCTGCAGCTGCCTGACGGGTCGCGGCTGTTCGCGGTGATGGCCGTCGCGGCACGCCCGTGTGTCTCGGTGCGCCGCCACCGCTACCTGCGCGTCAGCCTCGACGACCTGATCGGGGCCGGCACGCTCGACGTGGCGCTGCGAGAGCTGCTCCGGGCGCTGATGGTGGCCAAGAAGTCCTGCATCATCTGCGGGGGGACCGCGGCGGGAAAGACCACGCTGCTTCGGGCGATGGCGGCCGACATCTCACCCGCGGAGCGTCTCATCACCATCGAGGACTCGCTCGAGCTGGGCCTGGAGCGCTACCCGGACCTGCACCCCGACTGCGTCGCCCTCGAAGCCAGAGAGCCCAACTTGGAGGGCCAGGGCGGGGTGAGCCTGGCCGAGCTGGTGCGCTGGGCGCTTCGCATGAGCCCGGACCGGGTGATCGTCGGCGAGGCCCGAGGCGAAGAGGTCCTCGCCCTTTTGAACGCCATGAGCCAGGGCACCGACGGGTCGATGGCCACGCTTCACGCCTCGTCGTCGCGCGGGGCGTTCTCCAAGCTCGCCACCTACGCCATCCAGGCCCCCGAACGCCTCCCGCTGGAGGCGACCAACCTGCTTGTCGCCAACGCCGTGCACTTCGTCGTCCACCTCGCCCGCCACGGCGAGCGGCGGGTGGTGTCTTCTGTCCGGGAGGTGACCGGCGCAGAAGGCCCGCTCGTGACTTCGAACGAGGTGTTCCGCCCCGACGCCTCGGGGCGGGCGGTGCCCGCTTCGCCGCTTCGCTCCGACACGCTGGAGGAGCTGGTGGCGGTCGGCTTCGACCCGGGCCTCTTGGAGCGCCCCGGCGGGTGGTGGGAGCGGTGAGCGCCCTCTCGGCGCTGCTCGGCGCCGGTGTCGGCCTGGGTGTGGTGCTCGTCTGGGCCGGCTGGCGGGGCGTCACCTTTCCCGGAACTCGGGACCGGTGGGTACGACCGCGGGTCGAGGGGGCGACGCTTCGTCTCGGCCTCGCCGCCGGGGGGGCGGTGGTGGTCGGGGCGGTGACCGGCTGGCCGGTCGGGGCGCTGCTCGCCGGGGCGGCGGGTTGGGGGCTGCCGGGCCTGCTCGGCGGGGCCAAGGGCCGCGCCGAGGCGCTGGCGCGCATCGAGGCGGTGGCCGCCTGGGCCGAGATGCTGCGCGACACGATGGCTGGCGCGGCGGGCCTGGAGCAGGCGATCGTCGCCACCGCCCCGGTCGCCCCGCTCGCTCTGCGAGCCGAGATCGCCGCCCTGGCGCTGCGCCTCGACGGCGAACGGCTCGGCCCGGCCCTGCGGGCCTTCGCCGACGAGGTGGCGGACCCGACCATGGACCTGGTGGTCGCCGCGTTGGTGCTCGCAGCCGAGCACCAGGCGGCCCGCCTCGGCGAGCTGCTCGGCACCCTCGCCCAGGCCGCCCGGGACCAGGCCACCATGCGACTCCGGGTCGAGGCCGGCAGGGCCCGGTCGCGCACCTCGGTCAAGGTCGTGGTCGGGGTCACCGCGGGGCTCGCCCTGGGCCTGGTGCTGCTCAACCGGTCCTACCTCGCCCCCTACGACAGCGCCCTCGGCCAGGTGGTGCTCCTCCTCGTCGGCGCCATGTTCGCCGCAGCGTTCGCCTGGCTGGCCCACATGACCCGCCCGGCCGCCCCCGAACGGATCTTGGGCGGCCTTTCCGACGCCGGGCGCCCGGCCCGCCTGGGCGGGGAGCGGCCGTGACCACCGCCCTCCTGCTCGGAGCGGGCACCGGGCTCGGGCTGTGGCTGGTGGCGCGCGGCCTGTTCCCACCCCGGCCCTCCCTCGCCGAGGCGCTCGCCCAGCTGCGCCGGCTCCCTGAGGCTGCCCCTCTGCTCGCCCCGGGAGGAGACGGGGGCGGCATGGCGGCCCGGGTCGGCCGCCCGCTCGCCGAGCTGGCAGAACGCGCCGGGGCCGGCTGGCTGGTGCCCGGCGGGGTGCGCCGGGACCTCGCCATCTTGGAGCGAACCCCCGAGCGCCACCTCGCCGAGAAGCTCACCGCGGCGCTCGCCGGCCTGCTCGTGGTCCCGGCGACGAGCGCCCTGGTCGTCCTCGACGGCGGCCGCCTACCCCTCGCGCTGCCGCTGTGGGGTGCGCTCGTGCTCGGGGCGGCCGGCTTCGTCGTCCCCGACCTCGGCATCCACGCCGACGCCGCCGCACGGCGCCGCGACTTCCGCCACGCGCTCTCCAGCTTCTTGGACCTCGTCGTCGTGGCGCTGGCCGGCGGCGGCGGGGTCGAGAGCGCGCTCGGCGACGCCGCGGGGGTCGGCAGCGGATGGCCGTTCGCCTACCTGCGCCGGGCCCTCGACCAGGCCCGCCTCGCCCGGCAGGCCCCCTGGGCCGCCCTCGGGCGGCTCGGCGCCGAGCTCCGCGTCGGCGAACTGTCCGAGCTCGCCGCGTCGCTCACCCTGGCGGGAACCGAAGGCGCCAAGGTCCGCTCCAGCCTCGCCGCCAAGGCGACGTCGCTTCGCGCCCACCAGCTCGCCGAAGCAGAAACCGCCGACCAGGCCGCCAGCGAAAAGATGAGCCTGCCCGTCGTGATGCTCTTCGCCGGCTTCTTGTTCTTCATCGGATACCCCGCCCTCGAACGCGTCGTCACCTCGATCTGAGAGACCCCATCCAATCCACCGAGCAGAAAGAAAGAAGGCCCATGCCGTGTTCCCCGAACTGACCGTCATCAAGCACCTCTTCGCCGTCCTCTACGCCCGCTACCAGACCCTTCGCGCCGAACCCGAAGCGGGCTACTCCACCGAGACGGTGATCGTCACCGCCCTCTTGGCCGCCCTGGCGCTCACCGCGGTGGGGATCATCGTGGCCAAGGTGATCGCCAAGGCCAACTCGATCACCACCGGCCCCTGAGCCCATCCGTGGCCGCCGCCGCCGCCGACGCCGCCGCGCCTTCCTCCTCTCCCTCCGCTGTCGTCGTCGTCCGAGGGGTTCGTCGCCGCGGCCGTCAACCCGCGCGCCTTGGTGGACGGCACCGCCGGCTTGGCGGGGAGTCCGGGGCGGTCGCCGCCGAGCTGGTGATCGCCACCCCGCTGCTGTTGCTGTTGATCTTGGGGGTGATCCAGTTCGCCCTCTTCGAGCACGCCACCGGCGTGGCCGAGGCGGCAGCCCAGCAGGGCCTGTCGGTCGCCCGCCTCCAGGGCGAGACCGCCCAAGCTGGCAGCGCCGAGACGACCGGCGTGCTCGACCAGCTCGGCACCGGCGTGCTCCTCGCCCCGAAGGTCACCGTCTCTCGCACCGCCGGGACGACCACGGTGGTGGTGAGCGGGCACGCGGAGAGCATCCTCGGCATCTTCACCCTGCCGGTGCGGGCGACCGCCGCAGGGCCGACCGAGCCGTCCTCTCTGGCCGCGACTACAGAAGGTGGGCCGTGACACCCCCTGACGTACCCCCCGAGCCGGCCGGCACCAAGACTTCGGCGCGGCGTCGGGGTAGCGAGGAGACCGGGGCGGTTGCGACCGAACTGGTGCTGGTCACCCCGCTGCTCATCGTGCTTTTGGTCTTCGTCGTCGCCTTGGGCCGCCTCGCCGGGGCGCGCATCAACGTCGACGGCGCGGCCGCCCAGGCGGCCCGGGCCGCGTCGATCGCCTCGACGCCGTCGGAGGCGGCCGCCGCCGCGCACGAGTCCGCCACCGCCGCGCTCGGCTCGGACCACGTCACCTGCGCCGCCCTGCACGTGTCTGTCGATACCGCCGGCTTCGCCCCGGGCGGACAGGTGACGGTGACGGTGTCGTGTGTGGTGTCGCTCGCCGACCTCGCCGGGCTGCGTCTCCCTGCCTCGACGCAGATCACCTCGACCGCCAGCTCGGTCGTCGACGTCTACCGGGCAGTCCCGTGACGCCCGTCTCGCTGCGCGGACGCCTCGGTGGGGAGGAGGGGATGGTCACCGCCTTCGTCGTCATCTTCACCCTGGCGCTGCTCGCCATGGCCGGCCTCGTCCTCGACGGTGGTCTCGCCCTGTCGGCCAAGGTGCGGGCCATCGACGACGCCCAAGGCGCGGCCCGAGCCGGCGCCCAGGCGATCGACATCCCCTTGTACCGCTCGAGCGGCCAGATCACCTTGGATCCCGCCCAGGCGGTCGCCGACGCCCAGAGCTTCCTGGCCCACGCCGGGGTCACCGGCAGGGTCACCGTCTCGGGCGAGACGGTCACGGTCGCCGTCACCATCACCCAGCCCACCCAGATCCTCTCGGTCGTCGGCGTCGACCAGCTGACCGAGACCGCCTCGGGCTCGGCCACCGCCGAACAGAACCCCTGACATGGCCCGGATCACCACGCTCGTCAAAGGCCTTGTGGCTCTCGTCGCTCTCGGGGCGCTCGTGGCCGGGATCCCCTGGGCGCTGTGGCACTTCGTCGGCTGGCCGCTACCCCACCACGTGCCCACCGCCACCGAGGTCGGCCGGGCCCTCTCCCGTCACGGCATCCCCGCCCGCGCCCTCATCGACGCGCTGGCCATCGTGGTGTGGATCACCTGGGCGGTCCTCGTCGCCTCGGTCGCCGCCGAGATCCCCGCCGCGGTCTCTGGCCGAACAGCCCGGCGCCTGCCGCTCGCCGGCGTCTTCCAGCCGGCCGTCGGCCGTCTCGTCGCCACGGTCGTCCTCGCCTGCCTCACCCTCGCGCCCCGCCCCGGCCACAGCCCCCCTTCAGGGTCGCCCGGCGTCGGGCTCGCCGCGCTGGGCCGCCCGGTGGCCGCCGTGGCCCTTACCGCCGCCACCACCGCCCCCCAGCGCCCGGCGCCGCCCACGGGGCCGCCTGGGGCCGACACGTCGCCAACCGGTGCCGCGACGCCCGCCACACCGGCGACCCATCCGACACCGGCACCGCTGCGCAGCTACACGGTGCGCCGTGGCGACACCCTGTGGGGCATCGCCGCCCGGGAGCTGGGCGACCCGCTTCGCTGGTCGGAGATCTACGCCCTCAACGAAGGGCGCCCCCAGCCCGGCGGTGCCGTGCTCGCCGACCCGCACTGGATCGACCCCGGCTGGACCCTCCTGCTCCCCACCCCCACCCCCGCACCCGCCGCGCCGGGCGCCTCACCGCCGGCTGCACCGGCGAGCCCGGCACCGACCAGCCCGGCACCGACCAGCCCATTGCCGGCGCCGTCGCGTCCCGCCCCGGCGACGACCGCTCCCGCCCCGGCGAGCAACGGCCAGCAGGCCGGGTCGGCCGGCCAACCGCTGCCGCTGCCTTCGGGCGGCGTGGTGGCGGGGTCCTTCGCCGCCGGGGTGCTCTCGGCGGTCGCCGCGGGGCGCCTCCGCCGCCGGCGCGCCTACCGGCCGGCTGCGCCCCGCCCCGGGCTGCGCCTTTCCGTCCCCGGCGGGCCTGGTGTGCTCGGAGACCTCCTCCTCGCCGCCCGAGCGGCCCGGGCCGATGACGACCGGGACTTCTCCGATCCGCCGGCACCCGCCCCCGCCCCTCTCAGCGTGGTCCCCGACGACGAGGCGATCGCCCGGCCCGACCTCATCGAGGTCGCCCACCGCGACGGCAAGAGCGTCGCCCTGGCGCTCGGCGACTGGCCAGGGCTTCGCCTGTCGGGCCCCGGCGCCGAAGCGGCGCTGCGGGCGTGGCTGGCGGCCCTCGTCACCCGAGACGGCCCCTACGCCGCCGAGGTCGCCCTCTCCGCCGGGCTCGCCGAGCGCCTCTTACCCGGCGTCGACCTGGCGGGCGTCCGGCGCGTCGAGGACACGAACGCGCTGCTCGCCCACCTGGAGGTGGCCGCCGTCGGCCGCACCCGGCGCTTGGAGGATGCCGAGGTCACTGACGCCGCCACCTACCGGCGCCGCTCACCCGAGGATCCCTTCCCGCTGCTGCTCGGCATCACCGAGCAGATCCCGCCGAATGACGCGCCCCGCTGGTCAGCGCTCGTCTCTTCTGCCACCGCGCTCGGCCTCGGCGTCGTGGTCCTCGCCCCTGGCGAGGTGGGCGGGGAGGATGCCGGGGTCGGCGAAGCCCAGGTGGTCGCCGGAGCCGACGGCACCGTGGAGTGGGCCGCACCCGACGCCATCGGCGAGCTGCTGGCCGGCGCCTCGCTGTTCGTGCTCGACGCCCACAGCGCGGCGACGCTGCTCGCACCCGTCGCCGCTGTCCACAACTACAGCCGGCCCGACCAGCCCGACCGAGGCGAGCTCGACAAAGACGAGCCAGGCGAGTACGACCGGCCCGAGCCCGACCGCAGCGGCGAAGCGCCCGCTCCGGCCCAGTCGACCAACGGGGCGGTCCCTTCGACGGGTGCCCGCATCCCGGCGTCGGGCGGCGCCAGCACGGCGGTGTCGTGGCCGTCGCCGGCCGCCGAGGCGACAGGGGAGGAGACGCCGATCTCTGTGCGCCTGCTCGGCCCGCCAGCGGTCCGCGCCTTCGGCGAGGAGGTCCGAAACGGGCTGCGGTCGAGCGCCTATGAGCTTCTGGCGTGGTACGCGCTGCACCCGTCGGGTGCCAGCGCCGAGGCCGCCATCGACGCCATCTGGCCCGACGCGGACGGACGGCGAGGCCGGGAGCGGTTCTGGACCGCGCTCGGCAACCTGCGCAGCCGCCTGCACGGCCCGGGGACCGACGGCCCGGAGATCCTCGCCAGGGCGGCCGACATCTACCGGCCCGACCCGGCCGTGTTGGACGTCGACCTGTGGCGCTTCGAGGCCGCTCTCGAAGACGCAGCCGGCGCCGAGGACCCGGTACAGGCGGCCGTTGGGCTGGAGCGGGCCGTCGCCGCCTACGGCGGGGACTTCTGCCCTGGCCTCGACGCCATCTGGGTCGAAGCGGTTCGCGAGGACCTCCACCGCCGGGCGCTCGACGCCCACGTCCGCCTCGCCGGGTGCTACACCGACGACCAGCCCGAGCGGGCGCTGGCGGTCTTGGAGCGGGCCGTCGAACTCGACCCGATCTGCGAGGACCTCTACCGCCGGCTCCTCACCCTCTTGGTGAGCCTCGGGCGCACAGAGACCGCCCGGCGTACCTGGCGGCTCCTCCAGGGCCGCCTGGCCGAGCTCGACCTCGACCCCGAGCCGGCCACCGAAACCCTCGCCGGGGACCTCCTCCCCCCCCCGCCCACCACCATCCGCCACCTCCCCCAACGGCGCTGACCGATGGTTACGCCGCCACGACCACACACCAGGCGACCGACCGGGAGGCGCCAGGTCGCCTCAATGACCGCACTCGGCGTCGCCGTGACGGCGCTCGTGGCGGTCCCGATCGGGCCCAGCGCCGCGCTGGCCGCCGAGGCCTACTTCGTCGCCACCGGCGCCGTGCCGCCATACACGACGCGACGACCAGACGCCTCCCTGCCCCGGTCGTGGTCGGCTCCTACCCGATCGAAGCCCTCCTCCTGCTCCTTCCTCCTCGTCGTCGCCTCCGCGCTCGACGGCGCCTGGCGGGTTCTTCTTGACGGTCGCCTCCGTGTCCCCCGGCCAGCTGGGCATGGACGACCCGTTGGCCGAACTACGGCGGGAACTCACCTTACGCGGCATGCCCGACTTCGAACCTTCCCGTCGTCGGGCCCCATGAGGGCCACGCTCGGCTTATGACGACCATCACCGTCGCTGTCGCCGTGGCGGTCGGTCTCCTTGTCGGGCCGTGGCTCCGTACTGCCATCTTCGCCAAGCGGCTGCCTCGTTGTGACCCGGCCCGGCGTCACTGCCCCGGTTGCTCGCGTCTGGTCCTGGCCTCGGGTCCCTTCGGCATCGTCGCGCCGGTGGCACTGTCGGGAAGATGCCCGTCCTGTCGATGGCGGATCGGAGCGCCTCCGGCAGTCATCGAGGTCGTGAGTGCTGGCCTGCTCGGTCTGCTGGCGCTGCGAGTGCATCCGCTGCTCGTTCTCGCGGCACTCGGGGTGGTGGGGGCTGCGGGCATCGTTCTCGGCAGCATCGACGCGACCACGCGCCGACTGCCCGACGCGATCCTGGCTCCGACCCTCGTCGTCGTCGTGTCCCTGCTCGTCGTGGCCGGGATTGCCGACCATCGGCCGGCCCATCTAATCGGAGCGCTGATCGGTGGAGCTGCGGCCTTCGCCGGCTACAGCCTGCTCGTTCTTGTCACCGCCGGTCTCGGGTTTGGTGACTGCAAGCTGGCCGGGCTGCTCGGCTTGGTGCTGGGATGGTTCGGCTGGGAGCCGCTGATCGCCGGCGTCACGCTCGGCTTCCTGCTCGCAGCCCTCTACCTGCTGACCCGACTGCTCGCCGGCCGATTCTCCCGTTCCGAACGCATCGCGCTGGGGCCGTTCATGCTGGTGGGAGCGTTCGCCGTTCTGCTCGTTGCCGCCTGAGCCCGTCGCCCGGTCAAGGATCCCAGCTGACCCTCTTGACCTTCCAGTTACTGGAAGCCGTACTCTGGGTTCGGTCGTCAGAAAACGAGGTGGATGGCTGTGGATGAGGTCGTGTTGACCGTTTCGGGCATGGATTGCCGGGCGTGCGAGGAGCGGGTGGAGCGGGCCGTGGCCAAGCTGGCCGGGGTGCGCCGGGTCTCCGCCGACCGTGCCGTGGGCCAGGTCAAAGTGGTCGTGGAATCGGCGAGCTCGGAGGCCGCGGTGCGTGCCGGTATCACCGCCGCCGGCTTCGAGGTGGCGTGATGATGCCGGCCGCGGTGGAGAAGGACCCCAGGGCCGAGCCGGACGCCGGGTATTGGGCCGAGGAGCTTCCCGGTGGCGGGGAGAGGTTCCGGGCCAAGATCGGCGGGCTGCACTGCTCGTTGTGCACCGGGACCATCGAGCGGGCTCTCGGCCGCCAGGACGGCGTGGCGAAGGTCGCGGTCAGCTTGACCCACGAGCAGGCCTTGGTCGACTACGACCCCGAGCGGGTGCGCCCCGAGACCCTCGTCGCCACCCTGCGCGACATCGGCTACACCATCTGGGACCCGCGCAAGATCCGCCCCTACGAGGAAGAGGAGGCGGCGCTGGTCAAAGAGGGCCGCCGCCTCTACGGGGCTATCGGCGCCAGCCTGGTGGCGATCGCTCTGATCGTGAACCTGGACAACCTCGCTGCCTACACCATCCCCGTGGTGGTGGGGGCGTTCCTGCTCTGCGCCGCCTACCTGGTGCTGCGAGGCCAAGGCCGGGGCCTGGCTTTGGGCGGCAGCGCCGCGCTTGGTGTTGTCGGCGGGGCGGGACTGGCAGCCAACGCCACGGGCGCGGCGAGCGGGGCCATCCCCTATGTGGTGGGAGTGCTGGCGGTGGCCGTGGTCTTCGGTCTGGCCGCGCACATCGCCTCGATGGCCGCCCAGTCGTTGCGGCGGGGCATCTTGAACCAGCACGTGATGCTCGAAGCCGGCGTCTTCGCCGGGCTGGCCGGGGGCGTTGTCGGCTTGGTCGCTCGCTACCACGGGTTCCCCACCGCCGCTTTCTTCGCGGTGGCGGTGCTGGTCGTCAACTACCACATCTTCTCGGAGTGGCTGTCGCTGCTGGTCAAGACCCGCAGCTCCCAAGCCGTCAAGGCGCTGTTGGACCTGCAGCCCGATATCGCCCGAGTGATCCGCGATGGATCCGAGTCCGAGGTGGCGCTGTCCGAAGTGGTCGTGGGCGACATCGTGCGCGTCCGCCCCGGCGAGCGGGTCCCTGTCGACGGGGTCGTCGTCGAGGGCCGCTCCGCCCTCGACCAGTCCCACGTCACCGGCGAGCCCGTCCCGGTGGAGGCGGTCGCCGGTGTCACCGTCATCGGCGGGTCGATCAACACCACCGGCACCCTCGTCGTGAAGGTCTCCGCGGTGGGTGACGAGTCGTTCCTGGCCCAGGTGGTGCGCTCGGTGGAGGACGCCCGTGCGCTCAAGCCCGGGATCTTGCACCTGGTCGACCGGATCCTGCGGGTCTACACCCCGATCGTGTTGTTGGTCTCGGTGCTGGCCCTGCTCGGCTGGCTGGTCGGTAGTTGGGCGGTGAGCGGCCATGTGGATGTGGAGCGGGCCGTCTTTGCCGCTCTGTCGGTGCTCGTCATGGGCTATCCCTGCGCCGTGGGCATCGCCGCTCCGCTCTCCATCGTTCGCGGCGCCGGTGAGGCCGCCGACCAGGGGGTCATCATGCGCACCGGGGAGGCGTTCCAGGCGTTCCGCCAGGTCGGCACCGTGGTGTTGGACAAGACCGGGACCCTCACCGAGGGCCGCCCCGCCCTGCGCGAGGTGCTCACCGCTGGCGGAGCCCACACCGACGAGGTGGTTGGGCTCGCGGCTGGCGCCGAGGCGTTCTCCGAGCACCCGTTGGCCCGGGCGGTGGTCGACGCCGCCTTGGACCGGGGGCTCCGGGTCTCTGGCGCCGATGATTTCGAGTCGGTGACCGGCCGAGGCGTGACCGCTCGTGTCGGTGATCGCCGGGTGGTGATCGGCCGGCCGTCGTTCCTCCAAACCCACGGCATCGACGCCCGACCGCTGGCCGAGCGCATGGAGGCGCTCGAAGACGCGGGGCGGACCGTGGTCGCCGTGGGCGCCGATGGGATTCTGCTCGGCGCGCTGGCGATCGGCGACGAGGTTCGCCCCGACGCCGCCGAAGTCGTCGCCGCCATCCGTCGAGCGGGTCTGGTCCCGGTGCTGGTGACCGGGGACAACCCCCGGGCCGCTACCCGGGTCGCCAACCAGGTCGGTATCGACATCGTGCACGCCGGTGTGCTCCCAGGCGCCAAGGCCGACATCGTCCGCGACCTGCAACGAACCGCCAGCGTGGCCATGGTCGGCGACGGGATCAACGACGCTCCCGCCCTCATGCAGGCCAACGTCGGCGTGGCCATGGGCGGCGGCACCGACATCGCCCTGGAGTCCTCCGACATCATCGTCGTGTCCAACCGGCTCACCTCGGTGCTCGTCGCCCGGGACATCTCCGCTCGCTCCTACCGCAAGACCCGCCAGAACGTCGCCCTCGCCTTCATCTTCAACGGCCTCGGAATTCCCCTGGCGGCGACCGGTCTGCTCTACCCGGTGTGGGCGATGGCTGCCATGGCGGTCAGTGTCACCGCCATCTTCGCCAACTCGCTGTGGGGACGACCCGCTCTGCTCTTCGACGCAGTGCGCAGCGTCGGGCGCCGTCCCGAGATGCAGAGCGAGGTCGCCACCGAGGCCAGGGCGGCGGCGTGAGGATCGGCGAGGCAGCCGACGCCGTCGGGATCAACCCCAGGACCATCCGCTACTACGAAGACATCGGCCTGCTCCCTGATCCCGAGCGCACCGCCGGCGGCTACCGGGACTACACCGCCGCGGACGTCGAGCGCCTGGTGTTCGTGAAGACCGCCCGACGCCTCGGTTTCACGCTCGCAGAGCTCGCCGAGATCCTCGCTTTCCGCGAACAGGGGCAACGCCCGTGCGCCTACGTCCTCGACGTGCTCGGCCGCCAGGTGGGCGACCTCGACCGGCGCATCACCGAGCTACAGGACCTCCGGGCCGAGCTGGTCGCCCTCAAAGCCCAAGCGGACAGCCTTTCCAACGGGGAGGCGCGCTATTGCACCGTCATCGAGCACGCGACCGCCCCGCGCCTCTAGTGCAGAAGAGATCCCAAGCTCGCCGCCCTCTGCGGCATGGGTCTCGCCTGGTGGGGATGGCCGACCCTCCTCACCGTGTGCTCGCTGCCTGGGCATTGGCGGCCCTCTGGGGGTTCGGCCGCGCCGTCGCCCGACGGCGGGGCGCGGTTCTTTTCGCGCCGTTCCTGCTCGCCGGTGCGCTGCTCGCCCTGTGGGCGGCCCGGTGAGCGCCAGCACGGCGGCGCCTTCACCGGTGACGGTGCCTCAGCGCGTGACGCCGTCGATCAGGTCGACGAGAGCGAGGTCAGCGGCCAGCGTGACCAGCCGGCCGGCGGCCGAGGGGCCGAGCACGACCGTCGCCACCCCGGCCGCCTGCAGGTGGGCGAGGACCACAGTGCGCTGGTGGCGGTCGGGTGAGAGGCGCCGGTAGCCGTCGACGGCCACCACGTCGTAGTGGCCGGGCGCCGCGGCGAGCAGGCCGGAGCGTCCTGGACGCCACCCGCCGCCCCATGACTGGTCGACATAGGTGGCGACGTGGCACCATCCCGGTCGTCGGGCCACCGAGACGGCGAGGCGGGCCACCTGCTGCTCCAGCCGGGCGCGACCTCTTCGTCCCGGGGTTTCGTGCGCGTAGAGCGCGACTCGCCACATGGCAGCTCCTTTCCTGCTGGGCCGGTGGGGTCGATGAGACCTCCACCGGGCGCGGGAAGCAAGGCGACGAGGCGCCAGGACCGACCGGCGGCCTGCGGAACGCTGAGAGCCCATGTTCACCCCGCGGGCCGGGTGGCGCCGAGGTACAGGTCGGTGCCCCAGGCGGCGCCGATCGTGGTTGGGAAGCCCTCGATGCGGACCTGGGCGCCGGTGTGGGGGGCGTCGATCATCTCGCCGGCAGGGTTGACCACGATGCCGACGTGGCTGACCGCGCTGGTCGAGGATCCGAAGAAGACGAGGTCGCCGGGTTGGAGCGGGGATCCTGGGGGCAGGTGGGGGCCGGCGTCGTACTGGGCTTGGGCGACTCGGGGCAGGGTGATGCCGGCGGCGGCGTAGGCGGCTTGGGTGAGCCCCGAGCAGTCGAAGCCGACCCCTGGGGTCTCGCCGCCCCAGCGGTAGGGGGTGCCGAGCTGGGAGAGGGCGTAGGCGAGCGCGGTGGCCGCGGCTGCGCTCGGCGACGCCGTGGTGGCGGCTTGGCCGTAGCGGGCGGCGAGGTGGAGGACCTCGGTCACGTAGGCTCGGCTGTGGTTGTAGTCCCAGATGGCCCCGTTGAGGTTGGTGTCGTTGCGCCCGCCATCCGCGCAGAGCATCCGCGCCGCGGCGTAGGTGGCGTCGGTCGGGTCGTAGGGGCTGGGCGGGTTGGCCCCGCCGGGCGGGACGGGTTGGTCGTAGGCGGCGAAGGTGGGCCCCAGCATCTGGAGGGGCCCCATCGCCCCGGCAGCGTTTTGGCCGGCCGAGACGCCTGGGAGGGTGGACTGGCCGTTGTCGGACTCGACGGTGCCGATCGCGGCGAGCACCGTCCACGACAGGCCCGGGCAGGTGGCGGCGGCTTGTTGGTAGAGGGCGAGGTAGGTGGCGGGGATGGCGGAGAGCGCGGCGGCGCTCGGGGCGACCTCGGCCCCGGTGCCCCCGAGCAGGCCGCCGAGGGCGCCGCCGGCCGCCGCGGCGAGGAGCACGACGAGGAGGGCGAGGCCGGCCGCCCCCGCCGCGAAGGGACGCCCGAGGCTGCTCACCGTGGCGTCGTCGGCCGGGCCGGGGGGGCGAGGTCGATGAGCCGGCGGCGGCGTTCGGTGCCGGCGGGGAGCCAGATCGCCCCGGCGGGTCCGGTGCCGCAGGCGGCTGCCAGCTCGGCGCTGGCGGTGGCGACGGTGAGCTGGGTTGGGCGCTCGGCGAGGCGGCGGCGTAGGTTGGCTTCCCTAGCGGCGCTTCCGAGCCAGAAGCAGACGGGGTGGCCGGGACCGCCGGCGGCGGCGAGGTCGGTGTAGCCGCAGATCTTGGCGGCGACCCGGGCGAGGGGTTCGGTGCCGGTGTCGTGTTCGAAGAAGAAGCCGACCTGGCGACCGTCTTCAGCCCAGACGCCCTGGGCGTCGGGGCGGACGAGCTCGCCGTAGTGCTCGGCGCAGCGCCGCTCGGACCACCACGACACGAGGGCAGCGCCGGGCTCGCTTCGGGCCTGGGCGCCGAGGGCGCAGAAGAAGCCGTTCACGCCCAATAGGTGGGCGAGGCGGGGGCTGGCGGCGAGGTGCAGCGCCCGGCGGCGCAGCTCGGCCGGCCGGGGCGGGTCTGCGCCGCGCTCTGCGGCGGCGAGGGCGGCACCGGCGGGGCCCAGGGTGTAGTGCCAGGCTTCGGAGCCGACCAGGGCGTGCCAGCGGAACCGGTCGAGGATCCCGAGGCGGGTGAGGCGCAGCAGGCGCCGTTGGGCGACGTCGAGGCCGGGGAAGCAGAGCTGGGCGAGCTGGGTGGTGGTGAGGACCTGGTGCTCGGCGAGGACGGCGACGCAGAACCGGTCGCGCTCGGTGAGCGAGCGGACAACGCCGAGCAGGTCGCCACGGCCTGGCTGGCCGGGAGCGGACGGCGATGCGGAGGCGGCGGGGCCGCCGCCACGGCGTGATGGGGCGGAAGGGTGCGGAGTTGTCCTCTCGAGTCGGGGTCTCATCGCAGCTCGGGGAAACCGCCGGTGACGTGGCGCTTCGTGGTCTCGGGGGTGCCGGTCTCGGTGCCGGTCTCTGAGACGGGGACAGAGACCGGCACGGAGACCGGCAGGGAGACCGGCAGGAAGACCGGCACGGCTGTCGTGTCCATCACCGGTCGGGTCCCGTCGGCGGCCTCGCCAGGATCGGTGTCTTCGTCGGTGTCGGTGTCTTCGTCGGTGTCGGGGGTCCAGCGCCGGGCGAGGCGCTCGGCCCGGCGGGCTTGGGCGTCCCGGCCGCGGTGGCGGGCGGCAGTCCGGAGCGCCCCGGTGTGGTCGGTGCCGACGGGAGGGGCGGCGCGGGTGGCGAGGGTGAAGCCGGTGGTGTCGCGCCCGTCGACCACGAGGCGGACCGCGGCTTGGTAGCGGTCGAGGTGGCACAGGTCGGCCTGGGTGAGGTAGGGCCCGACGTGGCGGGCGAGTTGGCGGGCGTCGTCGGGGCTGGTGGTGAAGAAGACCTTGTTGCGGGCATTGGCGGCGACGCCGTCGGCGAGCTCTTTTCCGAGCTGGCCCAGGTGCTGGTGGGCGAGGGTCAAGGCGAGGTGGTAGCCGCGGGCTTCGGCGAGCACGTCGTCGAGCGAGCCGGGCAGGTGCAAGAAGTTGTGGCATTCGTCGACGTAGAGCGCGGCGTCGAGGCGGGCGGGCTCGGGTTGGGCGGCCCGGGCGGTGGCGGCCTGCCAGACCCCGGCCACGAGGAGCGAGCCGACGAGGCGGCAGGTGTCGTCGCCGAGGACGCCCTTGGGGAGCCGGGCGAGCAGGATCCCCCCGTCGAGGACCCGGGCGAGGCTGAAGGTGCTTTGCGCCGAGCCGAGCAGGTCGGCGGCGAAGCGGCGGGTGAGCACCGCCCGCAGCTTGTTCATGACCGGGCCGATGACCTGGGCCTGGCCGGCCTCCGAGAGCCCGTCGTACCAGGACCAGAACCCACCCAGGCCGGCCGGGTCCGACAGTCCTTTGGTGAGGGCGGCGCGGTAGCGGGGGTTGGCGAGCAGTAGCGGCACATGCGCCAAGGTGGTGCCTGGTCGGCGGGTCAGGGTGAGGCAGGCCGAGCGCAGCACGTCTTCGGTGCGCGGCCCCCAGTAGGCGGCGTAGAGGCGGTGGAACACCCCGACGAGGTGGTCGACGACCAGCTCGGGGTCCCGGCCGGCCACCTCCAAGACGTTCAGCGCGGCCGGGGCGGCCTGTTCGGCCGGGTCGAGCAGCACCAGGCGGTCGCCGGCCGATTCGGGGAGGCGGGCGAGCACGTCGGTGACGAGGTCGCCCTTGGGGTCCAAGACGACCACGCCCCGTCCGGCCAGGGCGTCGGCGAGGATCAAGTTGACGAGCAGGGTGGACTTCCCCGACCCGGTCGCGCCCATGACGTGGGTGTGGTGGCGGGCGTCGGCCACCTTCAGCGCCACGGCCCGGCGCGCCCCGGCGTCGGAGACCCCGAGGACCTTGGGCCGCTGGCGGGCGGGGTGGTCTGCCGGGAAGAGGCGCAGCGGCGCCGGCCTCTGGTCTCCTGCTGGGCGGCAATCGGTGTCCGAGCGGCCGGGGCGGGTGGCGGGCGTGGGGGTGGCGGGGTGCTCAGTCATGGGCGACCTCGGCGGGTGGGGCGACGTGGCGGGCGGGGGCGGCGGGCAGGCCGTAGCCGGCGGGCTCGGCCGGCACATGGGCCAGGGCGGCGAGCTCGGGCAGCGAGCAGAGGAACCCCGAGCGCAGCTGTCGGCAGGCGACGCGGCGGCCACCGCGGGCGAGGCGGCGGGCGACGAGGTGGTTGCGCCCGGCGTAAAGGCCGAGGCCGGCGGTGATCTCGCGGGCTTTGGCCCGCCGCCACCGCCGGGCTTGGCGTCTCGGGCCGGGTGGGCCGGCGAGGCCGTAGCGGATACCGACCACGAAATGCGGTGCGGCGGTGACCTTGGCGGTGATGTCTCGCGCGTCGGCCAGGGCGAGCGGGTCGGGCGCCCCGCCGAGGGCGGCGGCGCGGGGCTGGTGGTGGAGGAGGTCGAGGGCCCGGCCGGCGCGGGTGGTGGGCTGGCCACGGCGGCGGGCCCAGGCGGCCCTGCGGGCCCGGGCGACGAGGCGTCCGGGGGCGGGTCGGGCGAGGACCTGGAACAACACGGTGCCACCTTCGCTGCCGGCGAGGGCGCCGAGCACTCCTCGTAGCGGGTCGCCGCCGGTGTGCTCGGCGCCGAGCGGCAGCCAGTCGGGGCCAGCGGGTCGGGCCCGGCCGCCCGACGCCCGGGTCCCGGCGGGAAGGGCGGGCGGGGCGGCGAGGTTGGCCCGGGCGCCGGGCCAGGCCGACTCGACGGCGCCCGCCACGCTGTGGAGGGGAAGGGTCTTTGACACCCACAACCCGATCCGGAGCCCCTCGGGGCCGGCGTGGCACTCGAAGGCGACCGGCGGGCGGACGCCGGTCAGGCTGCGCCGTGCCGCGAGGAGCGGGGCGAGCATCCGCCACAGGGCGGTCCCGCCGGCCGGGTCGGGCTCGGCCGGCGGGGCGATGGCCACCCACCGGCCGTGGCGACCCTGCCAGGTCCGGGTCGCGGCGGCCGCCAGCCACCAGCCGAGTGCTATGAGGCCAACACCCGCGGCGAGGGGCCAGAAGTGCACCAAGGTGGCGAGGGTGTGGGCGAGGGTGTGGGCGAGGCGGGCCTCGGCGACGCCGGGGTGGGCCAGCCAGCGGGCGAGCGGCCCGTTCGGCGGCGGCGCCTTCGGTGCTGGGATGCTCGGTGCGGGCACGGTGGGGGTGGTCGGCACTGGGCGTTACTCCTTCTGGTCGGTCAGGGACAGGGGACGGTGATGCGACCGGCGGCGGGGGCTCTCACAGGTCGAGGCCGCCGTCGTCCTCGGCGGGGTCGTCGAGGCGGGCGAGCTCGGCGGGGTTCGTGGTGACGAGGTCGTGCTCTGCGGGGCTGGCAAGCGCAGCGAACCCGACCCGCTCGTGCGCGGCGACGGAAAGCAGGCCCTCGCCCCGGCGGGCCGAGGCCAAGAACGCTCGCTCGCCTTCTGAGAGGCCGAAGGCGTCGCCGACCGCCTCGATCGCCTGGGGGGCCTGGCGCAGCAGGATCTGGGTGGCGGCGTTGGCGACCACGGCCTGGCCGAGGTCACTGCCCAACAGGTCGGCGGCGTCTTGGGTGACGACGGTGAGCCCCGCCCAGTGCTTGCGGGCCGACTTGGCCGCCTTGAACAGGAACTTGGCGCCTTCGGGGTCGCGCATGAGCAGCCACGCCTCGTCGATGACCACCAGGCGGCGTCTGCGGTTGGTCGGGTCGGCGACGCGGCGCCAGAGCGCGTCGAGGGTGAGGAGGGTGCCGGCGGCTTTCAGCTCGTCGGGGAGGTCGCGCAGCGAGATGACGACCAGGTGGCCCTCGGGGCGCGTGGTGGTCGGGCCGCAGAACAGCTGGCGGTAGCTGCCGGTGACGTACGGGGCGAGGCGGGCGGCCAGCGTCTTGGCGGCCGGGTCGTCGTCCGCGTCGAGGGCTTTGGTGAGCTCCGCGAGGACCGGGGCGGGTCGGCGATGGGTGCGCGGGTCGGCGGTGATCCCGACCGCGCCGTAGGCGGCTAGCACGCCTCGGTCGAGCGCGGCGGTGGCGGCGGGGTCGGGCTTCTCGCCCAAGAGGACGGCGACCAAGGTGTGGACGAACAGGGCGCGTCGGGTGAGGGGGTCGGGGCCGGGGGCGAGGTCGAAGGGGTTGAGCCGCACCCCCGGCGCCCCCAGGTGCAAGTAGGCGCCGCCGACGGCGTGGGCGAGGCGGCGGTACTCGTCTTCGGGGTCGACGACGAGCACCTCGACGCCGTCATAGAGCGAGCGCAGCGCTTCGAGCTTGGCCAGGTAGCTCTTCCCCGCCCCCGAGCGCGCCAGGATGACCGAGTTGTGGTTGTCACAGGCGAAGCGGTCCCAGCACACCAGCCCCGACCCGCTGATGGTCGTGCCGTAGAGGACGCCGCCGGCTGAGGCGAGGTCGACGCCAGAGAACGGGAAGGCGGCGGACAGCGCGTCGGTGTCGAGGGTCCGGCGCATCGACAGGTTGTCGATCCCGGCCGGGAGGGTGGTGACGTAGCCCTGCAGGGAGCGGAAGGTGGCGGGCACCGCGTCGAGCAAGAGCGAGGAGACGAGGGCTTTGACCCGGGTGCACTCGTTCTCCAAGGCGTCGGGGTCGGGCGCGTGGACGGTCACATACAGCCCGAGGCGGAACAGCTTGGCCTGACCTCGGGCCAGGCGGGCCGACAGCTCGGCCGCGTCTTGGGCGGCGACCTCGATGCCGGGGTCGGCGAGGCGTCCCTTGGCGGCGTCGAGGCGGCGGGCTGACTCGAGGCGCGCCTGCTGGCGGCGAAGGCGCTCGGCGGCGAGGTCGTTTCGTACCGGCTCGATGTGCAGGGCCACGTCGAGGCGGCCGGGGTGCTCCAACAGCGGGGCCAGCCAGCCGTAGCCGACCTCGCGGGGGTAGCCGACCACGGCGAAGGACCGGCACACCCCGTCGCCAACTGCCAAATGCCGGGGGCGGACCTCGATGCCGTGCGGGCCGAGCAGCCCGCCCCCCTTGCCGGCAGCGGTTCGGGTCGTCTGGCGGCCGAGGATGGGGCGATGGCGCACGGTCATGGGGCGGCTCCTGGCTCGTCGATCTCGACGGTGTCGGCGCCACCGGCGGCCGACGCGGCGTTGGCAGGGTGCCCCGGTCTGGCCGGGACGGCGGCATGGGTGGTGGGCCGCCCGGTGACGAGCGCGTCGGGGGGCGACAAGCCCGGTGGCCGGGGCGGCGCCCACGGGTCGAGCGCACCGTGAAGGGCCGCGGTGGCCGCCGTCGTGTCGAGGATCTGGAGGCCGATGCCCGCCGCGGCGAGCGACGCCGCGGCGTCGGCAGCCCGGCGGCGCAGCCGGGCGGGGGCGTCGGGGCCGCCGGCCGGGTCGCGCAGCACCACCAGCACCCGGCGGGCGAGCAGGTCCCGGCTGGCCGCCAGGTCCTCTATGAACGCGGCGTGGGCGAGCGCGGCGGCCTCCAAGGCGGGATGCGGCAGGCCGCCCGCCTCGGCTCGCAGCGCGGCCACCCGGGTGCCGAGGTCGACCGGCTGGGAGCGCACCACCACCTGGACGGGGGCGGCCAGGCTGTTCAGGTAGCGGCCGAAGGCGCCGACCAGGGCGTGCTGTTCGGCCGGGGTGCGCAACGAGAAGCTCACCGTCTGCGCCTCAGCCACCAGCGCGGTGCCGTGCGACCCGAGGTCCACGGTGCCGTCGTCGCCGACCGCGCGGACCGGGAGGCGAAGCGGGGCGGGCGGCGGGGAGGGGTCGTGGCCGGCCCACGCCGGGGCGGGGGCGACGCCTTCGGGGGCGGGGACGAGCCGGCGCGGCTGGCGCGCCTGGGCGAGCGCGAACCCGAGCAGCCGGTCGAGGCCGAGGCCGTCACGCCGTCCCAGCGCCAACCCCAACGCCCCGAGGACCACCGGCGCGCCGAGCGCCGCGAGCAGGGTCAGGGGCAGGTGGTGACGGGTGGCGGCGTAGGTCGCCCACAGGCCGAGGGCGGGGACGGCCAGGATGGCGAGCTGGCGGGCGGTGAGCCCGAGGAGGATCTTGTCGGGCCGGTCGACATCGGCGGTGATCTGCACCCGACCCTCGGCCTCGGCCGGGCGCCCGCTCGTGGTGGGGCGGCCGGTCATGCGAGGGCCGCCAGCCCGGCCCGGGCGGCCTTGTAGATGAACGCCACCTTGAACGCCTTGGCGACCCCCCAGCTGCGTCCGGCGCCGAAGACAGCGCGCGACACCCAGGCGGGGATGCGCACCAGCACCCACAGCAGGCACACGGCGACCAGCACGTCGACCAGCCCACCGGAGGCGGAGAGGCCGAGCGTGCCCGGCCCGGTGGGGGTGAAGAACACCTTCAGGGCGCTGATGAGCACCAGGGACTGGCCGAGCTGGATGGCGAACAGCCCACAGATCGCCCGCCACCACAGCCGCGCCGCCCCCTCGGTTTGGGGAAGGGCGTGGCCGATCAACGCCAGCGGGGCGACCGCCACGAGCAGGACCAACATGGCGACGCGTATGACGTAGGTGGCGAGCAGCACCACCGCGAGCACGGCTGCGACCAGGCCGAGCAGCACCAAGAAGATCCCCCCGGCCCCGAGTGGGGTGACGACCAGCTGGCGCATCGCCGCCGTCGCCTGAGCTGGGTCGACCCCGTTGCCGAGCAGGGCCTCCGACAGTGCGTTGGCGGCGGGGATGGCCAGGCCGACCAGGGCCAGGGAGGCGTTGGCGGCGATCACCGCCACGACCACCCGGGGGGCTATGTCCTTCGCCGCGTAGCGGGTCTGGAGGGTCTCGTGGCTCATGACCACCGCCCCGCCGGCCAGCACCAGCAGCACCACCAAGGCGTTGGCGATCCCGGCGGTGATCCCCCAGATCAACCCGACCTTGCCGCCGGTGACGTCCGGGGTGGAGAGCACGGTGCGGCCGAGCAACGCCAGGACCGGGTTGAGCGCCGAGGTGACCAGGTCGCGGAACCAGCCGTCGATGGCAGAGGTGACATGGCAGGTGACGTCGAAGAAGCCGCAGCTCTGCGATCCCCCCGCGGCGATCGACGGCCCCGGTGTCGCCGGCGGCGCGCCGCCCGACAGGTTGGGGCCGACCCCGATCCCCGGCGGCGCGGTTCTGTTGCTCGGCGTCGCCCCGGCGCTCGGTGCCGAGCCGCCTGGCGTCGGTCCGCTTGTAGCTGTCGATGCGCTGCTCGCCGTCAGGCGCAGCGCCGGGGTCGCCGCGCCCGTCACGGTGGCCGTGCGGGCCGTCGGCACCGTTCCCTGAGGGGTGGGAACGGCGCCAGCTCGCCCGGCTCCCAAGGCCACCACGACCAGGAACCCGGCGGCACTCACGGCGGCGAACAGGCTGAGCCGCATGACATGACCACGACGGGGCCCGGCGGGGCGGAGGGTAGGGGGGCGGAGGGTGCCGGGGCGGGTCATCAGCCAACGACCCACTGCAGGATGGAGACCAGCAGCGGGGCCAGGGCGGCCAGCGCGTAGCCGACGGCGGCCGACTTGAGGGCGGTCTTGGCTCGTTCGACCTCGGCGGGGTCGCCGCCGGCGGTCAGGTAGCGGATCCCGCCGATGGTCAAGAACAGCGTGGCGAGGCCGGCCAGGATCCCGACCAGCCACACCTGCAGCGAGCTGATCACCCCGTTGAGGTTCGGGGCCGACCCGGTGGCGGCCATGGCGGGCGGGGCGAGGACCACGCCGGCCGCCGCCACGACACCGAGGGCGACCAGCGCACGCCGGGCGTGGGCGCAAAGGGTCCGGATGATGGGGCTTCGGGCGCTGCGACCATGGATGGTGGGGACGGTGCGTTTCGTGGGTTCTCCTCCTTCGAGACGGTGGGTGCAAGACTGGGGTGCGGGTCGGGCAGGGCCGTCGCCGGCCAGTGGGGCGTGTCACCTCCTTTCGCGCTCGGGCGGCGAAGATGTGGTGGCGTGGACTCCCGGCCGCTGCTGGGGGCGGCGACCCTGCCGTGGTCGACCCGCACCCTTAGAACCGGCAGGAACACCCCGATCGGCGACAAACCCGGGGCAGAAACCTTGCGAGATCCAGGCGACCAGGGCGACCTCGGCGCGCTGGCGGCGCCGCTCGGCCGTCTTGTAGGCGAGGCCCCACGCCCTCGCCGCTTCGGCCAGGGTCATCTCCCCGAGGCGCGTCGCGCCGATCAGCTCGGCGTCGTCGGCGCAGATCACCTCTTGGGCGACGGCTCGGGCCAGCACGAAGTCGGGGTGGCCCCACGGCTTGGGCGGCTCGGCGGAGATCGGCCGGTGCGCCGGGCGGGCCCGCTCGGCCAGCTCTGCGCGCACCAGCTGTTTGGCGGCGTCGTACGCACGGCCGCAGAGGAACCCCGCCGGCCGGGGCCGGCCCGGGGCGCAGCGGGCCAGCGCGGCGAGGAACCCGACCAGCATCTCGGCTTCGAGGTCGGCCTGCTTGGCCGGGCACGCCTCGACCAGCGGCTCGATCGCCCGGCGCATCCCCGGCAGCAGCACCCCGGCCAGGCCCACCGTCCACGCCCCGCCCTCGGCCTTGGCCCGGGCGATCAGCACCCCGAGCGCGGCGTCGCGGGTCACATAGGGCGTGGAGGGGTGCAACAGCCGGGCCTTCAGCTCGCCCAGCGGGATGGCCCGGGCGGGCAGTCCGGCGACCGAGGCGCCGTCGACGGCCAGCGGCCGGGGCTCGGCGGAAAGGACGGTGAAGGCCCGCTCCAAGGCGGCGAACGGGGACGGCTCGGCGGGACGGCGGCGTGATGGCATCGGCGGCTCCTTGCTCGAAGGGGCCGCCATCGCGCCACGGGCGTTCCATCAGAAATCCATCAGAACTCCATCAGCCAGGCGCTCCATCAGGGGTGATGGAGCCCGCCCGGCCGGTCCATCAGGGCTGATGGAAACCTGATGGACCGCCGCGTCCCCCCAGGTAGGCGCCCTGATGGACCCCGAGGCCACCGCCGACGGGCTCCATCAGGCCTCGACCCGGAATTTTTTTTCCGGGGACGCGGCGTCATCCGGCCGTTGCCCGGTACATACGCGGACGGTCGCTCGTCAGGGTGGCCTGGCCGGTAGCGACGAGGCGCCCGAGGGCGTTGCCGACGGCCCCGGCGCTGCGTCCCCCGAGCGCCTTGGACAGCGCCGAGGGAGAGTGCTCCCCGGGGTGGTCGCGCAGGAAGGCGGCCACCATCGCGGCCAGCTCCCCCTTGCCCAACCGGGGTGCGGCTGAGGTCGAGCCCTTCGACTCGCCCCCGTCGCCGGCAGCACGGTCAGGGTTCTCGGGCGCCTCGGGCAGGGACCAGCGGTCGGCCAGACGCCGGGCACCGTCGCGGCCGCCGGGGGTGCGCTCCACCTGACCGCCGGCCGCCAGGGCGGCGAGGACCTTGGTGGCGGTGGAGCGGCCGATCCCGGCCGCCCGCGCGGCCTCGGCCGCCGAGGCCGGAGCGGAGCCGAGCGCGGCGAGCACCGCCTCGGCCGCCGTGGTGGCGGTGTGGGGAGTCGTGGTCGTGGGCATCGTGGTCCTCCTTGCTCGGTGGGCTTGGCCTTCGAGGACCTACCTCGCTCTCGCCGAGGACCTCAAGGTCAAGGGGGCCGGCGAAGGGGATTTGTCGCCAAAACGGGGTCGGCTGCCGGTTCATATCGGCGTGAACTTTCCGGCCCGGGGCGAACGCCCATGGCCACCAACCCCCACACCACCCCCCACCCGTCCACTCCGTCACCGGCCGCACCGGTGCCGCTGGCGCTGTGGCCGGTCGCCCAGACCTCGGCCCAGTACCAGCGCGCCGGGCGCTACCACCCCGACAGCGCCCGCCACCCCGGAAAGATGCTCCCCGCCCTCGCGGCACGCATCGTCTCCGAGTACAGCAACCCCGGCCAGCTCGTCTGCGACCCGATGTGCGGCATCGGCACCACCATCGTCGAAGCCGCCCTCCTCGACCGGCAAGCGGTCGGCGTCGAGCTCGAAGCCGCCTGGGTCGACCTCGCCCGGGCCAACCTCGACCGCCTCCTCGAACCAGACCGGCGCCGCCTCGCCGAGGTCCGCCAAGGCGACGCCCGGCGCCTCCCCGCCATCCTCGGGAACCTCGCCGGACAGGTCGACCTGATCGTCACCTCCCCGCCCTATGCCTGTGACGCAGGCGTGATTGACCGCAAGGCATGGCTCGCCGGCGGGCGGCTCTGTGCCACCGAGACGCTCAACTACTCGGCCGACCGGGCCAACCTCGGCCACGCCCGCGGCCCCGCCTACACCGCCGCGATGGCCGGCATCTACACCGCCTGCCACGCGGTCCTGCGCCCCGGGGGGCTCCTCGTCACCGTCACCAAGAACATGCGCCGCGCCGGGCGCTGCGTCGACCTCGCCGCCTCCACCGTCACCCTCGCCCGCACCGCCGGCTTCGCCTACCTCGGACACGTCATCGCCCTCCACGCCGCCATACGCGACAGCCAGCTCGTCGCCCGCCCCAGCTTCTGGCAGCTCACCCAGACCCGAAAAGCCCGCGCCCGCGGCGAGCCCGCCCATCTCTCGGTCCACGAAGACGTCCTCGTCCTCCAAGCCATCGAGGTGAGCCGATGACCGCCGACCTACCGCTGTCGGTGTGGGACAGCGCCCAACAGAGCCCGCGCGCCCAGCGAGCCGGCCGGTACCTGGCGGTCAGCTCGGCCCATCCCGCGAAGATGCTCCCCGCCATCGCCCGCACCGCCATCAGCGACTACACCTCGCCCGGCGACTACGTCCTCGACCCCATGTGCGGGATCGGCACCACCCTGGTCGAAGCCGTCCACCTTGGCCGCGACGCCGTCGGCGTCGAGTACGAACCACCCTGGGCCGACCTCGCCCGGGCCAACCTCGAGCACGCCCGCACCCAAGGCGCGACCGGGCACGGAGAAGTCGTCTGCGGCGACGCCCGCCACCTCTCAGCCTACCTCGACCCCGCCCTGCGAGGCCTGGTCGCGCTCGTGCTCACCAGCCCCCCCTACGGGCCGTCGGTCCACGGGCAGGTGAGAACCGGCCCCGGCCAAGGGATCCACAAAGCCCACTACCGCTACTCGACCGACCCCGCCAACCTCGCCCACGTCGGCCTCGACCGGCTCCTCGACGCCATGCGCACTGTCCTCGCCCAAGTAGCCGGATGGCTACGCCCCGACGGGATCGTCGCCATGACCGTCCGCCCATGGTGGGCAGCCGGCGAGCTCATCGACCTCCCCGGCGCCATCGCCCGAGTCGGCGAAGACGCCGGCCTCGTCCTCTTCGAACGAAACGTCGCCCTCCTCGCCGGCCTCCGAGACGACCACCTCATCCCACGGCCGTCGTTCTTCGCCCTCGACCAGGTCCGCCGGGCCCGGGGACGGGGCGTGCCCCGCTCCGTCGTCGCCCACGAGGATGTTCTCTGCTTCCGACCGGCGTTGTGACGGACCAGGACATCAAGTCAGCTCAGCGCTTCCACCTGCTCGGGCCCGAGCTCATTGAGCTTGTCCCACAGCAGGAACAACGAGCCGCCGGTGCGCTGACGGATCTCTTCGAGCAGCTACTCCGGGATGGCTCCGGCTTGACTCCTCCGCCGGGCCGGAGGTCTCCTCGCCACCACCCGGCACAGGAGGCACCATGCGAATAGCCACGTACACCCGAATATCGACCGACGAAGAACACCAACCCTTCTCACTCGGCGCCCAAGCAGACCGGCTACGCAAGTACGTCGGCAGCCAGGAAGGGTGGGAGCTGGTCCGTGAGTTCACCGACCAGATGAGCGGCGCCGGTCTGGAGCGACCGAACCTACAGCGCGCGCTGTTGGAAGCAAAGGCCGGGCGCTTCGACCTGCTACTCGTGTACCGGGTGGACAGACTGGCGAGGTCGGTACGTGGCCTCGCCCAAGTGCTCGAGGAGCTCGACGCGGCCAACGTCGCGTTCCGATCGGCGACCGAGCCCTTCGACACGTCGTCTCCGGCAGGCCGCATGATGGTCCAGATGCTCGGCGTGTTCGCCGAATTCGAGCGAGCCACGATCATCGACCGAGTCATCGCCGGCATGGAGCGCAAGGCCGCCCGCGGCGAGTGGTGCGGGGGGCAGCGGCCGTTCGGGTACCTCATCGACAAGGCGACCAGCACCCTCGTCGTGAAAGAAGACGAGGCGGCTCTCGTGCCCTACATCTTCCGGCTCTACGTCAAGGACCGCCTCGGGGCGAACGCGATCGCCGCACGGCTCAACCAAGAGGAGTACCGGACCCGAAACGGGCGACCCTGGAGCCACATGTCCGTGCTCACGATCCTGCGCAACCGCGCCTACCTGGGCGAGGTCCTCTTCCGCGGGTCCTACCACGCCTCCGCCCATCCCCCACTCATCGACCAGGCGACCTTCGCCGCAGCCGGAGAGCTGCTCGCCGAGCACAGCGACGACAAGGCCGCCTGCCGGTCCAACTCCTACGACTACATCCTGAGCAGGCTGCTCGTCTGCGCCATGTGCGGGAAACGCTACGTCGGCGCTGCCGCTCACGGCAGGAACGGACGGTACGAGTACTACGTGTGCTTCTCCCGCCAGCGTTACGGATCCGCGGGCTGCACGGCAGACCGGCTTCCCGCGAGAGAGCTCGAAGAGTCGATCCTTGCCGCCATCGGCTCGGCGTACTCCGACGCGGCGTTCGTCGATCGGGCCTTCGCCGATGCCCTTCGGCGTGTCCAGGCAACGAGCAGCCAAGTCGACGACGAGCGCCGACGGGTCGAAGCGGAGCTCAAGAAGACCGAGGCGGCAATCGACAGGTACCTCGCTGCCTTCGAGGACGGGTCGATGTCCTCGGCCCAGTGCGGACCCCGGCTGGAGCAACTGTCCAGCCGCCTCCGCCAGCTCCAGGCTCGACGCGACGAGATCGACGACGTCGAGCAGCACCAACCTGAGGGACCCGACCGCGATCAGATCACCGCCCTGCAAGGCCAACTGGCCCACGCCCTGCGACACGGAGAGGTCGCCACCGTCAAGACCGTTCTGCGGGAGCTGGTCGCCTCGATCGACGTGCACGACGGAAGGCTGGTCCGACCCCGCTTCCGCATACCAGGCGCGGTTCGAACACGCTCCAGACTGGCAGCCCCAACGGGATTCGAACCCGTGTCTCCACCTTGAGAGGGTGGTGTCCTAGGCCACTAGACGATGGGGCCATGTGGCGGAGGGGTCACTATAGCCCCTCCGACCGGGCACATCCCAGCCGGGATATCCCCGCTGGGATGGCGTCAGTCCGAGGACGGAAGCGGCTTGCTCTCCTTGAGGGGCAGTACCTGGCCGTCCACGCCCAGGGTGCCGGCCCCGGCCTTGGTGCAGAGCACCTCCAGGCCGCTGTCGTGCTCGAAGCGCTTGCCGACCGCCGTCCCGCCGGCCCAGTCGCCGTCGGGGCCGGCCCCGCCGGGCTTCTCCGAGCCGGCGGCCAGCATCGGATGGCCACCGCACTCCAAGCTGAGCCCGGGCCCGCCGGGCTTCACGACGATCACCTCGGTGTCGTCCACCGCGCTCACCCAGCGCGACCCCGGCTTGAGATCCTGTGCCATCTGTATCGAAGCTCCTCTCCCCTGCGCCTACCGGCGCCTCACCCTAGAGGACGGCCGGTCAACCGTTCGATTCCGTCGTGGTCCGGCTCCCCCACCGCTGGTTTCCTCC
>JAKAYQ010000018.1 GCA_021826725.1 Actinomycetes bacterium | reverse complement strand
CCAGTGCCAGTGCCAGTGCCAGTGCCAGTGCCAGTGCCAGTGCCAGTGCCAGTGCCAGTGCCAGTGCCAGTGCCAGTGCCAGTGCCAGTGCCAGTGCCAGTGCCAGTGCCAGTGCCAGTGCCGATGTGCCGTGGAGTGGGCAGAAGGGGTTGAATGAACGGTTCATGGCCAGTTCGACCACCTCAGGCGCCCCGACGGCTGTGCCGCCCCGAGCCGTGGGCCCGGCCGCGCCCCCGGTGATCCCCACCCCCGAGTCGTTCGAGCTGCCGGAGACTCTCGCCTACCGGCTCAAGAACCGCCTGCTCGGGCCGCCGCTCACCACCGACCAGCTCGCCAACGAGCGGCTCGGCAGGGTGGCGGCCCTCGGCGTGCTGGCGCCCGACTGCATCTCGTCCTCCGCATATGGCACCGAGGAGATGCTCACCGAGCTCATCCCGTTCTTCGGCGCTGCCGCGTTCGCGTTGGTCGTGCCGGTGACGCTGGCCATCCTGGGCGTGCTGTTCTTCGTCACGCTGTCGTACCGCGAGGTGATCGCCGCCTATACCAAGGCCGGCGGCTCCTACGTGGTGACACGCGACAACTTCGGGTTGAAGTGGGCCCAGGTGGCGGCGGTGGCCCTCCTCATCGACTACACGGTGACGGTCGCCGTGCAGTGCACTGCCGGGACCGAGGCGCTCACCTCGGTGGTGCCGTCGCTCACGCCGTACACCGTGCCGATAACCGTCGGCGTCATCGTCGTGATGTGCTTCGGCAACCTCCGGGGCATCCGCGAGGGGGCGAAGGTCTTCGCCTTACCCACCTACTTGTTCATCGGTGCCCTGGCGGCCACCATCGTGGCCGGGTACGTGCGGGTGGCTCTCGGCGACGTCCACACCCTCGGCCGGCACGCGGGCATGGTCTCCTTCGGGGGGCACTCGGGCCTGCTCGCCTTCGCCGCCGTCCTCTCCATCCTGAAGTCGTTCGCCAACGGTGGGTCGTCGCTCACCGGGCTCGAGGCCATCTCGAACGGCGTCAGCACGTTCCGGATGCCCGAAGCCCGCAATGCCCGCCGCACCCTGGTCGTCATGAGCTGCGTGCTGGGCTTCCTCGTCCTGGGGGTGACGCTGCTCGCCCACTGGAGCCATGCCACTCCCTACGTGACGCAGTCCCCGACCGTCGTCGCTCAGATCGCGCAGTGGGTGTGGGGATCGCAGGGCTACGGCCGCATCTTCGCCGATCTGGTGGTGGCGGCGACCATGCTCATCCTCTTCACGGGGGGGAACACGAGCTTCAACGGGTTTCCCTACCTGGCCAGCTTTGTGGCGGAGGACTCGTTCCTGCCCCGGCAGCTCACCCGGCGCGGGCACCGGCTTGCCTTCTCCAACGGCATCATCGTGCTGGCAATCGTCGGCATCGCCCTCGTCATCGGCACCAACGCCAACCTGAACAGCCTGGTGGCCCTGTACGCCATCGGTGTGTTCACCGGGTTCACTCTGGCAGGGGCCGGCATGGTGAAGCACCACCGGACGCAGCGGGAGAGCGGCTGGAAGTGGCGCCAGGTCATCAACGGGTTCGCCGCGGGGCTGTCGGCCAGCGTGGTGGTGATCTTCTTGGTCGTGAAGTTCAAGCACGGCGCCTGGCTGGTCGCCGTGGCCGGCCCGCTGCTCTACCTGCTCCTCATCCGGCTCAACCGCCAGTACCGGGCTGAGGCCGCCGAGCTCGAGGTCGGTGCGGCCCAGGCCTGCGAGGCGCCGATCCTGCGCCGCCACGCCGTGATCGTGCTGGTCGAACGGCTCGACCTGGCCACCGCCCGCGCCATCCAGTACGGCCGCACCCTGGTCCCCGACGACCTGCGGGCCGTGCACCTGGTGGTTGACAGCCGCCGGGCTCGGGTCTTGGAAGAGCGGTGGGGCCAGCTCGGCCTGGCCCGCTTCCCACTCGACCTGGTCGAGTGCCCGGACCGGCGGCTCGGGCGGGCCGTGCTCGAGCTCGCCGCCGACGCCGTGGCCGACGGCGGTACCGAGCTCACCCTCCTCCTCCCCCGCCGCGGCTACAACTCCCGGTGGGCCAGGCTGCTCCACGACCGTACGGCCGACCGGATCTCCTCCGTGGTCGGCCAGATCCCCCATGTGAACGCCACGCTGGTGCCATTCGACCTGTCACGGCGGGTGCGCAGGAGCCCGGCACCGTTGCCGGCCGACGGCACCAGGCACGACGGCCCGGCGCCGGGGCGCCCACTGCGGACCGTTACCGGGACCCGTGCCGCGGGCACCACCCCTGTCAAGGACCTGACGTGGCGCCGGCGGGCCAAGGTGGCCGGCCGGATCACGTCGGTACGGGTCCAGCCGCGGGCCGGGGTGGCGTCGTTGGAGTGCGTGCTGACCGACGACACCGGCGGCTTGCTGCTGGTGTTCCAGGGTCGGCGACGGGTCCCGGGCCTCAGCCCGGGCACCCGGCTGGTGGCCGAGGGCATGGTCGGGCAGCGGGACCGCCGGCTCGCCATCGTCAACCCGGTCTACGAGCTCATCGCCGGTCCCGACGACGACGTGTGACCTGCGCAGTGGCGTGTCCCGACCGTCGGCCCGACGCCCCGTTCCGGCTGATTGTTGCCCCGCCACGCGGCGAGTCGGTATCGTCTCCCTCCGATCGACCCCGGGACGACCCGGGGCCGTGGCATGTCCGCGCCGATGACGGCCTGCCACGGATACCACGGGATCCGCTCGGGCCGCCGGCCCGGCAGCGGGACCGCGAAGGGAGCAGCACACCATGACCCACCTCCTCGCCGCCGAAGGGGGGTACCAGGGTTTCGTCCTGACCGGCGCCGAGAAGACCTGGCTGGTCGTTGCCCTGGCCGCCGCCCTCTTCGGTATCGTGACCGGCTTCGCCCTGATGCGCGGCGTGCTGCGCGCCGATCAGGGTACCCAGTCGATGAAAGACATCGCCCGCGCCATCCAGGAAGGTGCGCAGGCGTTCCTGGCCCGGCAGTTCAAGGCCATCGCCATCATCGTGGTGCCCCTCGCCGTCCTGATCTTCTTCACGGCAACGAAGGTGGTGCGCTCCAACGGGACGGTGGCCCTCTCCTTCGGTGCCGCCGGCGGCTTTCGAGTGCTCTGCTTCGTGTTCGGGGCAGCGCTGTCGGGGCTCACAGGATTCATCGGCATGAGCCTGGCCGTGCGGGGAAACGTCCGCACGGCAGCTGCAGCCCGTGGTGGCAAGATGCCCGGCGCGCTGAAGGTCGCCTTCCGCACCGGGGCCATCACCGGCATGCTCTGCGTCGGCCTCGGCCTGCTGGGCGCCACGGTGATCGTCTTCACGTTCCAGAACACCGCCACTGCCGTGCTCGTCGGGTTCGGCTTCGGTGCGTCGCTGCTCGCCCTGTTCATGCGAGTCGGCGGTGGGATCTTCACCAAGGCCGCCGACGTCGGTGCGGACCTGGTCGGCAAGGTGGAGGCCGGCATCCCCGAGGACGACCCTCGCAACGCCGCCACCATCGCCGACAACGTCGGTGACAACGTGGGTGACTGCGCCGGCATGGCCGCCGACCTGTTCGAGTCGTACGTCATCACCATCATCGCCGCCATCATCCTCGGCTTCTCCGCCTTCCGCTCGGTGGGGGGCTCCCTGGGCGCCCACTCGGTACGTGCCGTCGTCTTCCCGCTGATCGTGCCGGCCTTCGGCATCGTGGCGTCGGCCATCGGCGTCATGGTGGTGCGAGCCCGCGAGAAGGACCGCACGGCGATGGCCTCCATCAACCGGGGCTTCTGGACCGCGTCGGTCCTCACCGTGCTGGCAGCGGGGCTCGTGGCCGGGCTGTACCTCCACTACATGACCGCGTTCTACGCCGTGCTCACCGGTGTCGGTCTCTCCCTGGTGGCGAGCCTGCTGACGGAGCACTTCACCTCCACCGAGCGCAGCCCCGTCCGGGAGATCGCCGAGTCGGCGCGTACCGGTCCCGCCACCATCACCCTGGCCGGCATCTCCGTCGGCCTGGAGTCCTCGGTATGGGCCATCCTCGCCATCGCCGTGGCCATCGCCGTGTCGGTGGGCCTGGCCCACGGCAATGTCGAGCTGGCGCTGTACCTGGTGTCGCTGACCGGCATCGGGCTGCTGTCGACGGCGGGGATGATCGTGTCCGAGGACAGCTTCGGACCGGTGTCCGACAACGCGGCGGGCGTGGCCGAGATGTCGGGGGAGTTCACCGGCGAGGCCGAGCGGGTCATGGTGTCGCTCGACGCCGTCGGCAACACCACCAAGGCGATCACCAAGGGGGTGGCCATCGGCTCGGCGGTCATCGCTTCGGTGTCGCTGTTCGCCTCGTTCATCGAGACGATCGGCTCGCAGCTGCACCTGTCGGCGCACGCGCTCTTCTCCAACCCGCTCACCCAGATCAACGTGTCCAACCCCACGATCTTCATCGGGCTGCTGATCGGCGGGTCGGTGCCCTTCATGTTCTCGTCGCTGGCCATCCGGGCGGTGGGGCGCTCCGCCGGCACCGTCGTGCAGGAGGTCCGCCGCCAGTTCCGCGAGCACCCCGGGATCATGGACTACTCGGAGAAGCCCGAGTACGGGCGGGTCATCGCCATCTGCACCGCCGCGGCGCAGCGGGAGCTGGCCACCCCGGCCCTGCTCGCCATCCTGACCCCCGTCATCGTCGGGTTCGGCATCAACTACCTGGCACTCGGTGCGTTCCTGGCCGCGGTGATCCTGACCGGGCAGCTCATGGCCAACTTCCTGTCCAACTCCGGCGGGGCGTGGGACAACGCGAAGAAGTACATCGAGGACGGCCACCTCGGCGGCAAGGGGTCCGAGGCCCACAAGGCAGCGGTCATCGGCGACACCGTGGGCGACCCCTTCAAGGACACTGCCGGCCCCGCGCTCAACCCGCTCATCAAGGTCATGAACCTGGTGTCCCTGCTGGTCCTGCCGGCCGTCATCACGCTGCGCCACAACGACGCCCGCTACGCCATCGCCGGCGCGGCGCTGCTGGTCCTGCTGGGGGCGATCGCCTTCTCCAAGCGCAAGACCGAAGGCTTCGGCGAGACACTCGAGGACGCTGCGACGGGCGCCCCTGTCCCCGCTCCCGTGGACGCCTGAGCGGGCAACCGCCGGCCGCACCCGGCGTTCCGGGTGCGGCCCCGGATTGACACGGCGGCAGCCAGCCTGAATGCTCGACGACGATCATGCCTCGTACATCGACCACTCGTAGCGCCGCCGGGACGGGCAAGCCGCTCGTCATCGTCGAGTCGCCGGCCAAAGCCAGGACCATCGCTGCCATGCTCGGCGGTGACTTCGTCGTCGAATCGTCGGTCGGCCACATCCGCGACCTGCCGCGCCGGGCCGACGAGGTGCCCGCCGCCTACAAGGGCGAGGGCTGGGCCCGTCTCGGCGTCGATGTCGACAACGGTTTCAAGCCGCTCTACGTCGTCGCCGCCGAGAAGCGGGACGTGGTGCGCAGGCTGACCCAGCTCGTCCGCGACGCCAGCGAGGTCTACCTGGCGACAGACGAGGACCGCGAGGGCGAGTCGATCGCCTGGCACCTGGCGGAGGTCCTGTCGCCCCAGGTTCCGGTGAAGCGGATGGTCTTCCACGAGATCACGTCGGCGGCCATCCACCGGGCGGTCGAGGAGTGGCGCGATCTCGACCGCCGGCTGGTCGACGCCCAGGAGGCCCGCCGCATCCTCGACCGGCTGTACGGCTACGAGGTCTCGCCGGTCCTGTGGAAGAAGGTGATGCCCCGGCTGTCGGCCGGGCGGGTCCAGAGCGTGGCCACCCGCATGGTCGTGGAGCGGGAGCGGGCCCGCATGCGCTTCCGGTCCGCCACCTGGTGGGACCTCGAAGCCACCGTCGACCCGGGGTCGGGGTCCTCGACGTTCGCCGCCACCCTGGTGGCCGTGGACGGCACCACGGTGGCCACCGGGCGCGACTTCGGCGAGGACGGCGCGCTGGCGGCGAAGGGGCCGGTCACCGTGCTGGGCGAGGCCGACGCCACCGCCCTGGCCGGCGGGCTGACAGGGCGGCCCCTCACCGTGCGGTCCGTCACGGAGCGACCGCTGCGGCGCAGCCCGGCCCCGCCGTTCATGACGTCGACCCTGCAACAGGAGGCCGGGCGCAAGCTCCGCTTCGGCGCCCAGCGCACCATGCAGGTGGCGCAGCGCCTGTACGAGCAGGGCTGGATCACCTACATGCGGACGGACTCCACCACGCTGTCGGACGAGGCCCTGGCCGCAGCCCGGTCCCAGGCCGCCGAGCTGTACGGCGCCGACCACGTGCCCGCCCAGCCCCGGCGCTACGAGCGCAAGGTCAAGAACGCCCAGGAGGCGCACGAGGCCATCCGCCCCGCCGGCGAGGCGTTCCGCAGCCCCGAGACGGCCGCGGCTGAACTGTCGGGTGACGAGCTGCGGCTGTACGACCTGATCTGGAAGCGGACGGTGGCCTCGCAGATGGCGGACGCCACCGGCACCACCGCCCAGCTCCGCCTGGTCGGCACGCCCCAGGCCGGCCGGCCCCAGGCCGAGCTGGCTGCCAGCGGCACGGTCATCACCTTCCCCGGGTTCCTCCGGGCCTACGTGGAGGGCTCCGACGACCCCGACGGCGACCTGGCCGAGCGCGAGGTCCGCCTGCCCCCGCTGACCGAGGGCGACGTGGTCACGGCACAGGCGGTAGAGGCCCGGCCGCATGCCACCCAGCCGCCGGCCCGCTTCACCGAGGCGTCGCTGGTGAAGGCGCTCGAGGAGCTCGGCGTGGGGCGCCCGTCGACGTACGCGAGCATCATCGGCACCGTCCAGGACCGCGGCTATGTGTGGAAGAAGGGGTCGGCGCTCGTCCCGTCGTTCACCGCCTTCGCCGTCGTCGGGTTGCTCGAGCGGTACTTCGGCGACCTCGTCGACTACGGCTTCACAGCGGCGATGGAGGACGATCTCGACGGGATCGCGTCGGGCGCCCGACAGTCGCTCCCCTGGCTGACGCGGTTCTACTTCGGCGACGACGGCGCAAGTGGTCTTCCCTCCGGCAACGGGGGGGGCCCGGTGGACGCTGCCCTCGAACCAGGCGATGGCGGTGTGCCGGCTGGCGACGGCGATGGCGGCTCGTCCGGGGCCGGGAGCTCCGCGGCCGGGAGTGGCGACGGCCGGCCATCGGCCGGCGAAAGGCCAGCCCTGGGGCTCAAGCGGGTGGTGGCGGACCACCTCGGGGACATCGACGCCCGCGAGATCAACTCGATCCCCATCGGGACCGACGGCGAGGGCCGGACCATCGTGGTGCGGGTGGGCCGGTACGGGCCGTACCTGCAGCGCGACGAGGACCGGGCATCGATCCCCGACGACCTGGCTCCCGACGAGCTCACCGTCGAGCGTGCCACCGCCATGCTCGAGGCGCCCAGCGGCGACCGGTTCCTCGGGAACGATCCCGCCAGCGACCTCCCGGTCCTGGTGCGCGCCGGGCGGTTCGGGCCCTACGTCCAGCTCGGCGAGGCGGTGGAGGGCGGGGACAAGCCACGGACGGCGTCGCTGTTCCAGTCCATGACCCCCGACGCGCTCACCTTGGACCAGGCGCTGGAGCTCCTGCGCCTGCCGAGGACGGTCGGAGCGGACCCCGAGAGCGGCGAGGAGATCGTCGCCCTCAACGGTCGGTTCGGTCCGTACCTGAAGCGCGGGACCGACACCCGGAGCCTGGCCGGCGAGGAGCAGCTGCTCACCGTCACGGTGGAGGAGGCGCTGGCGCTGTTCGCCCAGCCCAAATCCCGGCGGGGTCGCGTCGCGGCCGCCCCCCTGCGCGAGCTTGGCCCCGACCCGGTCAGCGGCGGGCCCATCGTGCTGCGCGACGGGCGATTCGGTCCGTATGTCACCGACGGGATCACCAACGCTTCGCTCCGCCGGGGTGACGATCCGGAGCAGATCACACCCGAGCGGGCAGCGCGGCGGATCGCCGACCGGCGGGCTGCCGGCCCCCCGGCGCGTCGCGGGCGCGCTGCCAAGGCCGGCGGGACGAAGAAGGCGGCGGCGACGAAGAAGGCGGCGGGCACGAAGAAGGCGGCGGGCACGAAGAAGGCGGCGGGCACGAAGAAGGCGGCGACGAAGAAGGCGGCGGGCACGAAGAAGGTGGCGACGAAGAAGGCGGCGGGCACCGGCGCGGCGGCGACCGCTTCGGAGACGGCCGGGTCCTCTCCAGGGCCCAACGGCGCCTGATCGTTTCGGTGGGCGTCATTGGGCGGCTCGTCGCGCTCGAGGGCATCGACGGCTGCGGCAAGACGACGCAGGCTCGCCTGCTGGCCGAGGCGGTCGGGGTCGAGCCCACCGCCGAGCCCGGTGCCACGCCGGTCGGTGGCGCGCTGCGGCGGGTCCTGCTCGATCCGGCGCTGCCCGAGCTGGTCCCCCGAACCGAGGCGTTGTTGATGGCGGCCGATCGCGCCGAGCACGTCGCCCGAGTCGTCGCTCCGGCGCTCCAGGCCGGTGCGTGGGTCGTCACCGACCGGTACTCGGGTTCCACGCTCGCCTACCAGGGTCACGGCCGAGGGCTCGGCCTCGACGACCTCAGATGGCTGGTGGCGTGGGCAACAGGGGGGCTTCAGGCCGACCTGAGCGTGCTGGTGGCGGTCGACGTCGAGACGGCGCGGGCGCGAGCCGCGGCTCGGGTGGAGACGGGAGACCGGATGGAGCGGCTGGGCGCCGACTTCCAGCGTCGGGTGGCCGACGGATTCGCGGCGCTGGCCGCAGCCGACCCTGAGCGTTGGGTGGCGGTCGACGGCACCGGGACGGTGCCGGAGGTAGCTGCCGCAGTTCGCTCGGTCGTGGCGGATCGGCTCGGGGACCCACCCGGCGGGTGGCGCTGATGGCCGCTCCCGAGCACGCCGAGTCGCCTGAGCCGGCTGCGACCGGGCACGCTGAGCCGGCTGCGACCGAGCCAATCGCGTGGACTGGTCCGACTGAGCCGGCTGTGGCCGGACACGCAGGACGCCCGTCTCCGAGCCTGTTCGCCGACGTGGTCGGTCAGGCCGACGCCGTTGCCGCCCTCTCCGTGGCGGCGCAGCGGCCACTGCACGCCTACCTGCTGGTCGGTGCGCCGGGAGCGGGTGCCGATCTGCTCGCCCGCGGCTTCGCCGCCGCGCTGCTCTGTCCCGACGGGGGGTGCGGGTCGTGCTCGACCTGCCACCGGGTCCTGGCCGGTACCCACCCGGACCTCGTCGAGGTCGAACGGGCCGGGGCTGCACTCGCCACCGGCGAGGCGCGTGCCGTGGTGGTCGCCGCCCAGCGCCGTCCGCTCGAGGCCCGGCGGCAGGTGATCGTGGTCCCCGACGTCCACCTGGCTCCCGGGGTCGTGCCCGTGCTGCTCAAGACGGTGGAGGAGCCCCCGCCGTCGACGGTGGTGGTGCTGACCGCGGAGACGGTGTCGCCTGAGCTGGTGACGTTGGCCAGCCGGTGTGCCCGGGTGACCCTGCGGGCGGTGGACGAGGATGCCATCGTCGCCTGGCTGGTCGACGCCGGCGTGGACCGGGCCCTGGCGGCTGACGCTGCCGGCGCTTCCGCCGGCAGCCCAGGACGGGCCCGCCTTCTGGCGGCCGACCCCACCTTGGTGGCCCGACGGGCACTGTGGCGATCGGTTCCCGACCGACTCGACGGCACGGGGGCAACTGCGGCGACGGTGGCCGCCGAGCTGGTGGCCGCCACCGACGAGTCGGTTGCCGTGCTGGCCGAACGGCACCGCCAGCAGTCCGAGGAGCTGGCGGCACGTGCCGAGGCGATGGGGGAGCGGGCGGGCGCTGCTCGCAAGGCGCTCGAGGACCGCCAGCGTCGGGAGCAGCGGCGGTGGAGGACCGACGAGGTGCGGGCCGGGCTGGCCGTGCTCGCCGCCGCCCACCGGGACCGGGTGGTCTCGGCGACGGCTGGCGCCCGCCGGGCGGTGGTCGCCATGGAGCTGGTGGAGCACTCGGCCCGGTCGCTGGTCCGCAATCCGAACGAGCGGCTCCTGCTGCAGGGACTGCTCCTGCGCCTGGGGGCGCCGGACCCGCTCACGGTGGCTGGGCATGCCCGTGCGCCGTCGCCGGTCGGATAGCCTGTCGGTTCTCGCCTGGGTAGCTCAGTGGTAGAGCAGCGCACTCGTAATGCGCAGGTCAGGGGTTCAAGTCCCCTCCCAGGCTCGGGGGTGCGCGGCGGTTCCGCCGGTGACGGGGATCTTGGGGGCCCGTGGCGTGCGCGCGGGTGTTGGACCGCACCTAGGTCTTTCGCCCGGACGCACTAGGGTTGTGGTGTGGCCGACCAGGCGAACTTCTCGGACGTCGCCATGGAGCACATGCCTGCGCTGTACACCGCGGCGCTCCGTCTGACGCGGAACCCGGCCGATGCCGAAGACCTGGTGCAGGAGACGTTCCTGAAGGCGTACCGGGCCTTCGGGAGCTTCCAGGAGGGCACGAACCTCCGGGCCTGGCTGTACAAGATCTTGACCAATACCTTCATCAACAGCTACCGGGCAGCCAAGCGCCGGCCGGAGAAGGCGGACGTGGAGGACGTCGAGGACCTCTACCTGTTCCGGCGCCTGGGCGAGCTGCAGGGTGGGGCTGCAGGCCGATCGGCCGAAGACGAGGTCTTCGACCGCTTCACCGACGACGAGGTGAAGGCGGCAATCGAGTCCTTGCCCGAGGCGTTTCGTATCGCCGTGCTCCTGGCCGACGTCGAAGGGTTCTCCTACAAGGAGATCGCCGAGATCACCGAAGTGCCCATCGGGACGGTCATGAGCAGGATCCATCGGGGAAGAAAGGCGCTGCAGAAAGCGTTACTCGACTTTGCAGTGGCGCGAGGCCTGGTCGGCAGCGCGGACGCCGGGCGTTGATGCGCTCCGGGGCCATGGGAGGGTGAGGCATGGACAGCGGCGACCATGGGGTCGACTGCAGCGACACGATCGGGCGCATCTACCACTTTCTCGACGGGGAGCTCACCGAAGAGCGGCGGCAGGAGATCCAGCGACATCTCGACGAGTGCCCTCCCTGCGTCGAGGCGTACGACTTCGAGGTGGAGCTCCGTCAGGTCGTGGCCAATCGGTGCCGCGACTACGTTCCACCCACGCTGATCGATCGCGTCCGCAACGCGCTGGTGGAGGAGGAGCGACGTCGCGGCTCCGACGTGGTGCCGGGCGCCGGCTGACGACCGTGAGCCGCCGCCTGCCATCGCCCGGGGCGGCGTGTCCGGTGCGCCGGCTCCCTACACTGGTCCAGTGAGCAGCCCTGTGTCCTGGGACGTAGCGCAACGCGTGGCCACGCGGGTGGCGGCCGGGCGTGGTGGCTCCGGCGGATCGCGGCCAGATCTGGACGACGCCACCCGGGTCCGTCTGGCTGCTGATTTTGCCGAGGTGACAGCCGAGGCCGAGCAGCTCGTGATCGCCGAGACCGGGCTGCGACCGGTCGCGGGCGCCGCCCGCGGCACCGTGGTGGACCGGGCTGGTTGGGTGGCGTCCAACATCGTCACCTTCCGGCGGCTCATCGAGCCGGTGCTCGCCCAGATGCCAGGCGGCACCCTCCCCGGCCCACTGGCCCGGGTCGGCCCAAAGGTTGCCGGGGCGCAGATGGGAATGGTCCTGGGGTGGATGTCCACCCGGGTGCTCGGTCAGTACGACCTGCTGCTGGCCGACCAGGAAGGCGCGGGCGACGTGGTCAGCTACGTCGGCCCGAACATCGTCGCGTTGGAGCAGCGCCACGGGTTCCCCGCTCGCCGGTTCCGGCTGTGGATCGCGCTGCACGAAGTCACCCATCGGTGCCAGTTCACTGCGGTGCCGTGGCTGCGCCCATATTTCCTGGGGCTGGTGGAGCAGGCGCTGCAGGTGGCGCGCCCCGATCCCCGGCAGCTGCTCGCCGCCCTGCGGCGTGCCGCAGAAGCTGCCCGCCAGGGCTCGAACCCGCTTGACGAGGCGGGAGTGCTCGGGCTCGTCGCGCCGCCTGAACAGCTGGCGGTCCTGCGTCAGGTCCAGGCCCTCATGAGCGTGCTCGAGGGTCACGGGGACGTCACGATGAACCGGGCCGGTGCCGACGCGGTGCCCGAGGCGGCGTGGTTCGCCGGGGTGCTCCACGACCGGCGGCGGCGGGCGAACCCCCTCGCCCGACTACTCCTGCAGATCACCGGCCTAGACGCCAAGCTCCGCCAGTACGCGCAAGGAGAGCGGTTCGTGGAGGCGGCAGAGGCGGCCGGGGGGCCGGCGCTGTTCCGGCGCGTGTGGGAAGGCCCGGACATGCTGCCGACGGTCGACGAGATCCGCCAGCCGGCAGCGTGGGTGTCTCGCGTCAGCCCACCAGGCATCGCCGCACGGTGATGTCGGGCGGGCCGTCGGGCCTGCTCGGGCGGTGCCGGTTCCCGCCGGAGGGGAGCCCACTCGTGTGCGCTGTGTCGGGCGGCCCCGACTCCTTGGCGTTGCTGGTGCTGGCCGTGGCAGCCGGGTGCCAGGTCACGGCGGTCCACGTCGACCACGCGCTGCGCCCCGGCTCGGCTGCCGAGGCGGACGTCGTCGCCGCCGCGGCGCGCCGCTACGGTGCCGCCTTTCGGGCGGTGCGGACGCCGGTCGCCCCCGGCCCCAATGTCGAGGCACGGGCGCGAGCGGCGCGCCGGCAGGCCGTCGGACCCGGTGCCGCCACCGGTCACACCATGGACGACCAGGCGGAGACCGTGCTCATCAACCTCCTGCGGGGGGCGGCGACCGACGGCCTGGCCGCCATGCGAGCGGGCCCCGCGCACCCGCTGCTCGGCATCCGCCGCACAGACACCGAGCGCGTGTGCGCGGCAGAGGGCCTGGTGCCCGTCCGAGACCCCTCCAACCAGGATCTGACCCTTGTCCGCAACCGGGTTCGGCACCAGGTCCTGCCGCTGTGTGCAGCCGTCGCCGGTCGGGACCTGGTGCCGATCCTGGCTCGCCAGGCGGCAGTGCTGGCCGACGACGCGACGCTCCTCGACGCACTGGCAGCGGTCCTCGATCCGACGGACGGTCCGGCATTGGCCGCGGCGCCCCGCCCGCTTTCCCGGCGTGCAGTGCGCACCTGGCTGCGCGCCGGTACGGCGTATCCCCCTGACCTGGCGGCTGTCGACCGGGTGCTGGCCGTCGCCCGGGGTGAGGCCCGCGCTGCTGAGATCGCTGGCGGCCGGCGCGTCGCGCGCCGACGAGGGCGCCTGACCGTGGACCCGGTGCCGGTATCGTTCGCTGAGGCGGACCCGGCCCTGGTGCCGCCGTCCACAGGGCATCCGGTCATGCAAGCGCCCGTGTCGCCGTCACCGCCCGCTGCCGTCGGCGAACCGTCCGTCGGATAGTCTCAGCGAACGATGACCCCCGAGCGCTCCGACGTCGCAGCAGCGTGACCCCGACGCCGGCCAGCTCCTGGGATGCCGATCCCGATCTCGGGGACGTGGTCGTCGACCGGGAGACGCTGCGGGTCCGGGTCCAGGAGCTGGGCGCCGAGCTGGCCGAGGTGTACCGGGACCGGCCACCGCTGCTGGTTGGCGTGCTCAAGGGCGCGTTCATCTTCATGAGCGATCTGGCTCGGGCCATCGAGCTGCCGATCGAGTTCGACGTGATGGCGGTCGCCTCGTACGGGTCGGGAACGACCAGCAGCGGGGTGGTCCGCATCGTGAAGGACCTGGACGCGGACCTCACGGGCCGCCACGTGCTGGTGGTGGAGGACATCGTCGACAGCGGGCTCACACTGTCCTACCTGCGGCGGAACCTGCTCGCCCGTCGACCGGCCAGCTTGGATATCTGCGCGCTGCTGGTCAAGGACGGCCGCCAGCAGGCCACCGTCGACCTTCGGTACGTGGGGTTCCACATCCCGCCGGAGTTCGTGGTGGGCTACGGCCTGGACGTGGCCGAGCGCTACCGGAACCTGCCCGACATCCGGGCGTACCGGGGATCGGTCTCCGTTGACTGAGCCGGGCGCAGGCAGGCTGTGAGCGTCGACGTCGAGCGCGTCGAGCGCTTGGTGGCGGAGCTCCTGGACGCCATCGGGGAGGACCCCGGGCGCGATGGCCTGCTGGCCACCCCGGCGAGGGTGGCGAAGATGTACCAGGAGCTGTTCTCGGGCTTCGACCAGGATCCCGAGCGCCACCTGACGGTGACGTTCGCCGCCGAGCACGACGAGATGGTGATGGTGCGCGACATCCCCTTCGCGTCTCTGTGCGAGCACCACCTGGTGCCGTTCATGGGCAAGGCCCACGTGGCGTACATCCCCGCCAGGGACGGCCGGATCACTGGACTGTCGAAGCTCGCCCGGCTGGTGGAGGACTATGCCCGGCGCCTGCAGGTCCAGGAGCGCCTCACCAGCCAGGTGGCCGACGCCATGCAGCACGTGCTCGAGCCACGAGGCGTTCTCGTGGTGATCGAAGCGGAGCACCTGTGCATGGCCATGCGCGGCGTACGGAAGCCCGGGACCCTCACCATCACCTCGGCGGTGCGGGGCCTGTTCCGGGACGACCATCGAACTCGGGCCGAGGCGATGCAATTCATCAACGGGCGCTGAGCGCCGGCCATGGCCCCTCGGACGCACCGCCATGGAGACGACCGCCGGTCGCCCGTGCGCGGAGGCTGGTCGGGTGATGGCGGAGACCGGCTGCGCTGTCGTGGAGGCTGGTCGGGCTGTCGTGGGCGCCGACTGCCTCGTCGCGGAGGCTGGTCGGGTGATCGCGGAGACCGGTCGGATCTGCCGTCGGTGACCGTCGGCGGTCGGGCTGACGCTGCCCCGACATGCGACGCCGCCACGCTGGGCGCGTGGCAGCGCTCGGCCGCCCCACCTCGTACGCTACGGGCCATGCGCTGTGCCGTCATGGGGATCCTCAACGTCACCCCCGACTCGTTCTCCGACGGCGGTCGCTACCTGGACGTCGGCCGGGCCATCGAGCACGGCCGGGCGTTGGCCGCCCAGGGTGCCGACGTCGTCGACGTCGGCGGCGAGTCGAGCCGTCCCGGAGCCGAACCGGTCCCCGAGGCGGAGGAGCGACGGCGGGTTCTCCCGGTGATCGAAGCGCTGGCGCCCACCGTCCGCGTGTCGGTGGACACGGTCAAGCCCGGGGTCGCCGAAGCGGCGATCGCCGCCGGGGCCAGCATCGTCAACGACATCTCGGCCAGCCTGTGGCCGGTGGCTGCCGCCGGTGGAGCCGGCTGGGTGGCCATGCACATGCGGGGGTCCCCACGGACGATGCAGCAGCAGGCGCACTATGGCGACGTGGTTCGCGAGGTGCACGATCACGTGCTTGACCGCGCCCGCCGGGCGTTGGACGCTGGTGTCGTCGAGGTATGGGTCGATCCCGGTATCGGCTTCGCCAAAGCCGCCGCCCATAACCTGGCCCTGCTCCGCCACCTTCCCGAGCTGGTGGCGAGCGGCGTGCCGGTTCTGGTGGGCACCAGCCGAAAGTCGTTCCTCGGTGCCATCGCCCCGGCGGTCGGTGGTGGTCATGCGCCGGTTGGTGAGCGACTGCCGGCGTCTGTGGCCACCGCCACCTGGGCCATGGTGGCTGGGTGCGCGATGGTGCGCGTCCACGACGTGGCGGCCACCGTCCACGCCGCCAGGCTCGTCGCCGGTCCGCTACCGGGCCAGGACCAGGACCACAGCTCGGTGCCATCGGGAGCGGTGCCGGCGGCGGGTGGCGGTGGGGCGTCGACGGGCGGGCAGTGCACAGCAGCAGGCGGAGCCGGGGTGGGAACGGGGGGCGTTCGATGAAGGGTCGCTGGGCTGCGGGCATTCCGCCGCGCAATTTCACGTGGGTGCTGCGGGACCAGCTGGCGCTGAGCGAGCGACCAGGCGGTTTCGCCGCTACGCACCGCAGGGTCCGGCGCCAGGAGGAGATCATCTGGCTGAAGGTGCAGGGGTTCGACCGGATCGTTTCGCTGCTGTCGTCCCCGCACAACCTGTCGGCGTACGACGAAGGCGGCATGGTCTGGTCGCATGTTCCGCTGCACACCACGGGCGATGTTCGTGACGACCTGAGCGAGCTGTACCGGCAGCTCGGAGGCTGGATGGTCGCCGGTGAGCGGGTCCTCATCCACCAGGACGAGCTCGGGGACCGGGTGATCGGCGCGGCAGCGGGGTTCCTGCTGTGGTCGGGGCGGCTCCCCGGGGGGCCGCAGGCCGTCGCCGTCGTGGAGCGGCTGGTGGGCAAGCAGCTGGGGCCGGCGGGCCGCGACGTGGTCGCCCAGGCCGAGCGGATCCCCGGTGCCGTCCGGTGAGACCGGGGGCCGAGGCCGATCGTATCGAGGTGCGGGGCCTGCGGGTGATCGGGGTCCACGGTGTGCTGCCCGAGGAGCGCCGTCGGCCCCAGCCGTTCGAGCTCGACCTCGACCTCGAGCTCGCTGAACGCCGCGCGGTGGCCAGCGACGAACTGGCTGACACGGCGGACTACGCCGCCGCGGTAGCGGCGGCAGTCTCGGTGGTCACCGGCCCTCCCCACAACCTGTTGGAGTCGCTTGCCGGTGCGGTCGCCCACGCGGTCCTGGCCGATACCGCCATCAGCTCGGCCACCGTCACCGTCCGCAAGCTCCGGCCGCCCGTCCCCCACCAGATCACCTCGGTCGGGATGCGCGTCACGCGGCGCCAGTCCTGAAGCCCGGGCGGAGGTCGCCGTGGTCTCCCGGGCGTTCCTCGGGCTCGGGTCGAACATCGGCGACCGTGCCGGGCACCTGCGCCGGGCGGTGGCCGATCTCGACGACGTCGTGGCCGTCTCACCGGTCTACGAGACCGATCCAGTGGGTGGGCCGCCACAGGACCTGTTCTTGAACCTGGTGGTGGAGCTGCGTACGGTGCGCGGGCCGCGCCAGCTTCTCCAGGAGTGCCGGCGTCTCGAGGAGGCAGCGGGCAGGCGCCGGACCGTGCGCTTCGGGCCACGCACGCTGGACGTCGACGTGCTGCTGGTCGGCACCGAACATGTCGACGACCCCGACTTGGTCGTGCCCCACCCGCGGCTGTGGGAGCGCCGGTTCGTTGTCGCACCACTCGCGGACATCGCCCCCGACCTGGTCCCCGCCGGTGCGCTGGCTGCCGCTGGTGGAGCAGTGCGCCGGATCGGTAGACTGTCTGACGTCGATCCGATCGCCTGACGCGACCGGCACCCGTTTGGGGCTGGAGCGCAGAAAGGGGTCTGGTGCTCTCAGTACGCGTCGTCGGCCCGGGACGGGCCGGACGGTCCATGGCAGCGGCACTTGCCGCCAGCGGTGTCTGCGTTCGCGGCCTGGTGGGGCGCCGGGACGATCCACGGCTGGCCGCGGTCGGCGTCGACGCCGTCGTGCTGGCTACGCCCGATGGCGCCGTCGCCGCGGTTGCTGCCGCCATCGAGCCGTCCGACGGCGCGGTGATGTTGCACCTGTCGGGATCGCTCGGGCTGGACGTGCTGGCGCCGCACACCCGGATTGGGTCGTTGCACCCACTGGTGGCGCTGCCCGATCCCGAGATCGGCAGGCGCCGCCTGCTGTCGGGCGCGACCTTCGCGGTGGACGGCGACCCGCTCGCTGCCGAGCTCGTCCGCCGCCTCGGTGGTCGAGCCTGCCGGGTCGATCCGCGACGGCGTGCTGCCTACCACGCGGCAGCCTGCATGGCGTCGAACCATGTGGTGGCCCTGCTCGGCCAGGTCGAGCGGGTCGCGGCGAGCGCCGGTCTCGGGCTCGACGCGTTCCTCGACCTCGCCCGCGCCGCGGTGGACGACGTGGCCGAGCGTGGCACCGTCGCCGCGCTCACCGGGCCCGCCGCCCGAGGTGACACGGCCACGCTGGCCCGCCACCGCGCTGCCCTTGACCCCGAGGAGGTGGCGGCCTACGACGCCATGGTCGGTCTGGCCCACCGCCTGGCGGGGCGAGGGGCGCAGGACCCCGACCTTCTGCTCGCCCGGGGCGCACTGTCCGCGGCCCCCCAGTCGGTGCGCTCGTCGTCTGTGCCGTCTGTGCCGTCTGTGCCGTCTGTGCCGTCTGTGCCGTCTGTGCCGGCGGAGTCCCTGGCGGAGTGCCTGGCGGTGCCATGCAGCTGATCGAACAAGTCGTCGAGCTGTCAGCCGCGTTGCAGGTGGAGCGTGCCGCGGGGCGCCGGGTGGGCCTGGTGCCGACCATGGGAGCGCTGCACGCCGGACACCAGTCGCTGATCGAGCGGGCGGCGTCCGAGTGTGACCTTGTGGCGGTCACGGTCTTCGTCAACCCGCTGCAGTTCGACGAGATCGGGGATCTGGCGGCGTACCCGCGCACCCTCGCTGCTGACGTGGCCATGGCCGATGCTGCCGGTGCGAGCGTCGTCTTCGCCCCGCCCGTGGCCGAGATGTACCCGGGCCATCCGGCCCCTCCGGCCACCACGGTCCACGTGGCCGGGCTGACCGACCGGCTCGAGGGGTCCTCGCGCCCGGGCCACTTCGACGGTGTGGCGACGGTCGTGACCAAATTGCTCGCCATGGCCGGGCCGTGTCGGGCCTACTTCGGCGAAAAGGACTTCCAGCAGCTCGGTGTCGTCCGGCAGCTCGTGCGCGACCTGTGCCTGCCGGTCGAGGTGGTCGGGTGCGCCACGGTGCGCGAACCCGACGGGCTCGCCCTGTCCAGCCGCAACTCCCGGCTGTCGCCCGACGAGCGCCGGGCCGCCACCGTGCTCCACCGTGCCTTGCAGGCGGGTGCGGCCAGCGTCGACGCCGGCGAGCGCCGGGCGGGCCAGGTGCGTGCCGCGATGGCGAGCGAGCTGGGGCGCGAACCGCTGGTCACCGTCGACTACGCGGAGGTGGTCGACCCCCGCTCCCTGGAGCCCGTCGACGAGATCGTCGGCGAGGTGCGGCTTCTCCTGGCTGCCGCCGTCGGCCCGGTCCGCCTGATCGACAACCTGGCGGCCGTCCGGCCGGCTGCTGGCGACGTGCCTGCCGGTCGTGCCGATGACGACACCGTCGCCGACGCCGAACGGATCGGCGTATGAGCCCGGACCACCCGCCGGGGCCCGCCCGGCACCGGTTCCGGCGGTCCGGAGCCCGCGCCCCGTCGCCGGACCCCGCCGCCGAACCCGGACCACCGCCACCGCCACCGAGCCCCGTCCCCGAGAGCGCGTTACACCACTACGAGAGGAGCGCACAGCCCATGCGCCGCCGCATGATGAAGTCGAAGATCCACCGAGCCACCGTCACCGACGCCAACCTTGACTACGTCGGGTCCATCAGCCTGGACCCCGAGCTGATGCGGCTGGCCGATATCCGCGAGTGGGAGCAGGTGGCGGTGCTCGACATCGACAACGGCGCCCGCTTCGAGACCTACGCCATCGTCGGCGGCCCCGGTGAGGTCACGTTGAACGGGGCGGCGGCCCGGCTGGTCCACCGCGGCGACAAGGTGATCGTGATCACCTATGCGGACTACGAGGACGCCGACCTCGAGGGCTTTGCGCCCACGGTGGTCCATGTCGACGCGTCCAACGACGTGGTGGACGAGGCGACGGCGACCATGGCAGCGCAGGTCCGTCGGGTCCTGCCGGTCTGACGCGGGAGCAGACGGAGACGTGGTGGCACCCGATCTGGACGTGCTCGTTGTCGGGTCGGGTGTGGCCGGCCTGTCCCTGGCCGTACGGCTGGCCGACTCGTCGCTGCGTGTCGGCGTCCTGACCAAGGCCGAGCTGTCGCAGTCGACCACGCGGTGGGCGCAGGGCGGGGTGGCCGCCGTCCTCGGAGGTGACGAGGACTCCGTCGACCTGCACCATGCGGACACGCTGGCTGCCGGGGCCGGGCTGTGCGATGTCGAGGCCGTCCGTGTCCTGGTCGCAGAGGGTCCCGACCGGGTCCACGAGCTGGTGGCACTGGGCGCCGTGTTCGACATCGAGGCCGGAGGGTCCCTGGCTCTGGCGCGCGAGGGCGGCCATTCCACCGCCCGCATCGTGCACGCCGGCGGTGCCGCCACGGGCGCCGAGGTGGAGCGTGCCTTGGTGGCGGCCCTTCACCGGGGAGCGGCGGCGGTCCTCGAGCACTGGTTCGCCGTCGACCTGGTGCTCGACGCCGGCCGGTGCACCGGCGTCGTCGCCCGGGACCCCCAAGGGAACGTCCGCCAGGTCGCCGCTCGCCACGTGGTGGTGGCCACGGGCGGCGTCGGTCAGCTCTACGCCGTCACCACCAACCCAGCCGAAGCTACCGGCGACGGTGTGGCCATGGCGCTGCGAAGCCGCGTACCGGTCGCCGACGTGGAGTTCGTGCAGTTCCATCCGACCGCGCTGCACCATCCAGCGATGCCCCGCCCGCTGCTGTCGGAGGCGCTTCGAGGCCATGGGGCATTGCTGCGCGACGCGTCGGGCGACCGCTTCGTGGACGAGCTGGCGCCGCGGGACGTCGTGAGCCGTGCCATGGCCGACCGTATGGCGGACCAGGGCGTCGACCACCTGTGGCTCGACGCCACGGCGCTCGAGGGTTTCGACGACCGGTTCCCGACCCTGGCGGCCTCGGTCCGGGCAGCGGGGCTCGACCCGGCCACCGACTGGTTCCCGATCGCCCCCGCCGCGCACCACGTGTCGGGTGGGATCTGCACGGACCTCGACGGGGCCAGCGCCCTCCCCGGCCTGTGGGCCGTCGGGGAGGCCGCGTGCACCGGCGTGCACGGCGCCAATCGTCTGGCGTCGAACTCCCTGCTCGAAGGCATGGTCTTCGGCGCCCGGGCCGCGGAAGCCATCGCTGCAGGACGGGACGGTCCGGTCCCGACGGGAGCGCTGGCCGCCGTCCTCCCCGGCGAGGGCAGTACCGCGGGCGAGGGAAGCACCGCTGGCGGTGCCGGTCGCATCGCCGGGCGGGTCCCCGCGGTTGGTGTGGACGGCGTGACGCTGCCGGACTGGGCCGCTGGGGCTGACCCGGCCACCGCCCCTCCGGCGCGGGGGTCCGATCCGGAGCCCGACGAACCGGCTGACTGGGAGAAGTGGCGTGACCGGGTGCAGCGCGCGATGACCGACGGCGCCGGGGTGGTCCGCTCGCCGGCATCGCTGCGGCGAGCGGCGACGACGCTGGGCGCGGCAGCACGAGCGCTCGATGCCAGTGCCAGTGCCAGCGACGACCCATCAGTGGCGCGTGCCGCTGCCGAGGTTCGCAATCTGGTCACCGTGGGTTGGGCCGTGCTCCGAGCTGCGGTGGCACGGGAGGAGACCCGAGGGGCGCACACCCGGCGGGACCATCCCGGTCCCGAGGACCGCTGGCGCCTGCGGCTGGTCCACGGGGACCTGGCCGGCGGCTCCGTCCCCGCGAGCGGCGGCATCTCGCCTGCCGGCAAAGGAAAGGTAGGACCGTGACCGAGGTCCCCGTCGATCCTCCGGCCGTCGCTGTCGCCGATGCCGTCCTGCGGGCACTGGCCGAGGACGTGCTTCCGATGGGCGATCTGACGGCATCGCTGGTCCCCGCCGAAGCTCGGGCTTCGGCGGCCATCGTCTCCCGTGCCAACGGGGTGCTGGCCGGCTCCGCCTGTGCGCACCAGGCATGTGTGGTGACCGACCCCGACCTGGTGGTGCGCTGGCATCTGGTGGACGGGGCCGTCGTGGAGCCGGGTTCGGTGGTGGCCGAGGTATCCGGTCCGTTGCGCTCCTTGCTGACGGCCGAGCGGACCATGTTGAACTTCCTCTGCCACTTGTCGGGGATCGCCTCGCTCACCCGCCGGTACGTCGAAGCCGTAGCCCGGGCGAACCCGACCACCCGGGTGCTCGACACCCGCAAGACCACGCCGGGCCTGCGAGCGCTCGAGAAAGCGGCGGTGCGCGCCGGGGGCGGGCACAACCACCGGGGAAGCTTGTCGGAGGCCGTCCTGGTGAAGGACAACCATCTCGGCGGGGTGACCATCACCGACGCCGTCGGGCGGGCACGCCGGGCATGGCCTGGCCGGATGGTCGAGGTGGAGTGTGACCGGCGCGAGCAGGTGGTGGAGGCTGTTGCCGCCGGAGCCACCATGGTGCTGCTCGACAACATGGACCCCGGCGAGGTGGCGGCGTGCGTTGAGCTCGTGCGCCGGGCAGAAAATCCTGGCCCTGGTCGAGTGCTGGTCGAGGTATCGGGAGGGGTGACGCTCGAGCGGGCGCCGCTGTTCGCCGAGGCGGGGGCGGACCTGGTGTCGGTCGGTGCCCTGACCCACTCCGCTCCTGCGCTCGACCTCGGCCTGGACCTGGTCCTGGTTGGCACCGGTGAGCGGAGCTGACGTGCTGCTGGCGATCGACGTAGGTAACACCGAAACCGTCGTCGGGCTGTTCCTCGACGGTCCCGACGAGCTGTCTGGCGCTGCTGGTGGGGTGCCGTTCGCCGGCAGCCCAGGAGCGGTGCCGGCGGGGGCGCCGGACCGCCGGGCGGTGGCGCCCGAGCCTGCCGGCCTGGTGCACCACTGGCGGCTGTCCACGGTCGGGGAGCGGACTGCCGACGAGCACGCCCTGTTGCTGAGCCAGCTCCTCGACCTCGACGGCCTGGTGGCAGAGGAGGTCGTCACCGGCATCGCCGTCACGTCGTCGGTGCCACTGGTGACGTCCGCCCTACGTGAGATGGCCGACCGCTGGTACGACGTGCCCTGCGTCGTGCTCGGCCCCGGTGTCCGGTCGGGGATGCCGATCCTGTACGACAACCCGAAGGAAGTGGGCGCGGACCGCATCGCCAACGCCATCGGCGCCTACGACCTCTACGGCGGCCCCTGCATCGTGGTGGACATGGGTACCGCCACCACCTTCGATGCCATCTCCGCCGCCGGTGAGTACCTCGGTGGGGCCATTGCCCCAGGTGTCGCCATCTCGATGGACGCGCTGTTCCGCCATGCGGCGGCGCTGCGCCGGGTGGAGCTCGTCGAGCCGCGGTCGGTCATCGCCAAGTCGACGGTCGAGTCCATCCAGTCAGGTGTCCTGTACGGCTTTGCCGGGCAGGTCGATGGCGTGTGCGAACGGTTCCAGGCCGAGCTGGGGCCGTGCACGGTGGTGGCGACCGGCGGCTTGTCCGAGGTGATCGCCCCCTTCTCGCAGCGGATCGACTACCGGGAGCCGTGGCTGACCCTGCACGGGCTCCGCCTGGTGTTCGAGCGGAGCACCGGGAGCGGTTGACGGTTCGCTGCCCGCGCCGCCTTCGAGTGCCACCGGCGCGGGTGACAAGACGTGCTGTCAGGCGCTGGCAATCCCGTCGGTGGGTACGCTGGTCTGTCGGCCCGAGTGGCCGCCCGCGCTCGCCTGGCTGACCAACTCGTCGATGGCGTCCACCATGCTGTGTGACAGGTCGGCCAGGGCGCTGGCGAGGGTGTGGTCGGCAAGGGAGGCGACGGCGTCCGCGGCTTCGTCGGCGAAGCGCCGGCCGAGCTCCACGGCGGTGCGGATGCCCGGCGCGCCGGCCACCAGGATCCGTGCCTCCTCGCGTTCGAAGGTCTGCAGGGGCCGGCCGAGCAGCGGGCGCAGTGCAGCCCCGTGCACGGGGTCGGCCAAGGCCACCAGGACGGGCAGCGTGTAGATGCCTTCGGCGAGGTCCTGCCCGGCCGGCTTTCCCAGCTCGAGCTCGGTACCGACCACGTCGAGCACGTCGTCACGGATCTGGAAGACCATGCCGAAGCGGTGGCCGAACGTCGTGAGGGCATCGACCTCCGAACGAGGGAGGCCGGCGGTGAGCGCGCCGATCCGGCACGACGTCGCCATCAGGGCTGCGGTCTTGCCGGCGATCGTTCCCAGGTAGTCGGCCTCGGTGCGCTCCAGGCGATAGGCGGCCTGGACCTCGGCGACCTGGCCCCGGCACAGCTCGCCGAGTGTGTGGGCCAGCAGGCCGGCGATCTCCGACCCGAGGCTCGCCGCGATCTCCGCCGAACGGGCCAGCAGGAAGTCGCCGGCCACGATGGCGACGAGGTTGCCCCAGCGGGCGTTGACGCTCGGGACGTTGCGGCGCATCGTCGCCTCGTCCATGACGTCGTCGTGGTACAGCGACGCCAGGTGGACCAGCTCGACCGACACCCCGCCCAGCAGGTCGTTGTCGGAGGCCTCGCGGCCCCCGGCGGTCGCGGCTGCCAGGGCCAGCCCAGGCCGAACCCGCTTTCCGCCGGCGTCGATGAGGTGGCAGACCACCTCATCGAGGAACTGGTCGCCGCAGCAGACCGATTCGCGTAGCACCGGCTCCAGCCGCTTCAGATTGTCCTCCATGGCGGGAAGAGCGAGGAGAGGGACGACGTTCACTATGAGCACGATAGGCGACGTGGCCGCAGGACGGCCCATCGAGCCCGCTGTTCGGGAGCGCTCGAGCAACCTCGGTTTGCGGTGATCGACGGGGTCGCGACCACATCGCGTGAGGTGGTCAGGATCCAGGATGCACCTGCCGATGACGATGGAAGGGGTCCTGGAGATCAGCGGTGTCGTTTTCGGCGATCCGGCCGGTAGACTCGGTCTCGTTGTCGAACCGTCTAGGGAGGCGGTCTGGTGTTCGAACGTTTCACAGATCGAGCCCGAAGGGTCTTGGTGTTGGCGCAGGAAGAGGCGCGCCTGCTCAACCACAGCTTCATCGGGACCGAGCACATCCTGCTCGGGCTGATTCACGAGGGCGAAGGAGTGGCCGCCAAGGCGCTCGAACAGCTCGGCATCTCTCTCGAGGCGGTGCGCGAAAAGGTGGAGGAGACCATCGGTCTCTCCGGGACGGCCCCCACCGGGTCGCCACCCTTTACGCCACGGGCGAAGAAGGTGCTCGAGCTGTCGCTTCGCGAGGCGTTGCAGCTCGGCCATAACTACATCGGGACCGAGCACATGCTGCTGGGTCTCGTCCGCGAGGGTGAGGGCGTCGCCGCCCAGGTGCTGGTCAGCCTGGGTGCGGACCTCGCTCGGGTGCGTCAGCAGGTCATCCAGCTGCTGTCGGGCTACCAGGGGAAAGAGGCGGTCGGCGCTGGTGCCGGCTCGTCTGTGTCCGACAACCCGTCGGGCTCTCCGGTGCTCGACCAGTTCGGGCGCAACCTCACCCAGCTCGCTCGCGACGGCAAGCTCGACCCGGTGATCGGCCGTGACAAGGAGATCGAGCGGGTCATGCAGGTGCTGTCGCGGCGCACGAAGAACAACCCCGTGCTGATCGGCGAGCCCGGCGTCGGCAAGACCGCCATCGTCGAGGGCCTGTCCCAGCGCATCGTGGCCAACGACGTCCCCGAGACCCTGACCGGCAAGCAGCTCTACACCCTGGACCTGGGCGCGCTCGTGGCGGGCAGCCGCTACCGGGGTGACTTCGAGGAGCGGCTGAAGAAGGTCCTGAAGGAGATCCGAACCCGGGGGGACATCGTCCTGTTCATCGACGAGCTGCACACGCTCGTCGGGGCGGGGGCGGCCGAGGGGGCGATCGACGCCGCCTCGATCCTGAAGCCGATGCTGGCCCGCGGCGAGCTGCAGACGATCGGCGCCACCACGCTCGACGAGTACCGCAAGCACTTGGAGAAGGACGCCGCGCTGGAGCGGCGGTTCCAGCCCATCCGGGTCGAGCAGCCGACGGTGGCCCACACCATCGAGATCCTGAAGGGCCTGCGCGACCGGTACGAGTCGCACCATTCGGTCACGATCACCGACCAGGCGCTGGTGGCGGCGGCCAACCTGGCCGACCGCTACCTGGCCGACCGCTACCTGCCGGACAAGGCCATCGACCTCATCGACGAGGCCGGCAGCCGCCTCCGGATCCGCCGGATGACCACGCCGCCGGACTACCGCAAGCTCGAGGAGGACATCGCTCGGATCCGCCGGGACAAGGACGCGGCCATCGAGCGTCAGGCGTTCGACCAGGCCAAGCAGCTCGCCGAGCAGGAGAAGGAGCGTCTGGAGCGCAAGTCGGCCATGGAGGCCGAGTGGCGGGCCGAGGGCATGGACCTGTTCGACGTGGTCGACGAGGACGTCATCGCCGAGGTGCTGGCCAATTGGACCGGGATCCCGGTCTACCGGCTCACCGAAGAGGAGACGTCCAAGCTGCTGCGGATGGAGGACGAGCTCCACAAGCGGGTGATCGGGCAGGAGGAGGCCATCAAGGCGCTGTCCCGGGCCATCCGCCGGACCCGTGCCGGCCTGAAGGACCCCAAGCGCCCGAGCGGCTCGTTCATCTTCTTGGGCCCCACCGGTGTCGGCAAGACGGAGCTGGCGAAGACGCTGGCCGAGTTCCTGTTCGACGACGAGGACGCCTTGGTGCAGTTGGACATGAGCGAGTACATGGAGAAGCACACCGTGTCCCGCCTGGTCGGCTCGCCTCCGGGCTACGTCGGGTACGAGGAGGGTGGCCAGCTCACCGAGGCTGTGCGGCGCAAGCCGTTCTCGGTGGTCCTGTTCGACGAGGTGGAGAAGGCTCACCCCGACGTCTTCAACGCCCTCCTGCAGATCCTGGAGGACGGCCGCCTCACCGATGCCCAGGGACGCTCGGTGGACTTCAAGAACACCGTGCTCATCATGACCTCGAACCTGGGGACCGCCGATCTGCGCAAGGCGTCGGTCGGTTTCGCCAAGTCCTCGGAGGCCGTCACCTACGAGCGGATGAAGACGAAGGTCAACGAGGCGCTGAAGGCGCACTTCCGGCCCGAATTCCTGAACCGGATCGACGAGGTGGTCGTCTTCCACGAGCTGACGCGCGACGAGGTGGTCCAGATCGTGGACCTCATGATCAAGCGGGTCAGTGGCCAGCTCGAGGCTCAGGGCATGGGTCTGGAGCTCACGCCGGCCGCCAAGGCGCTGCTGGCGGAGAAGGGCTACGACCCCACGCTCGGGGCGCGGCCGCTTCGCCGGGCCATCCAGCAGATGGTGGAGGACCCGCTGTCGGAGCGCATCCTGTGGAAGGAGTTCCGGGTCGGGGAGACCATCATCGTCGACGTCGAGGACGGAGAGGTCGTCTTCCGGGCGATCGAAGGCCTCGAACCGCCGCCGGTCGAGCTGGCCGGAGCCGGTCCCAGTACCTGACTTCGGGCCGTTTCGGCCCGTACGAACGAACCATGCAACCGCCCGGCCGCACAGGCCGGGCGGTTGCGCGCTACCGGGTGACACACCCGGGTCGTATGGTTCGGCCGTGCCCCGTTCCGCCCCCGCATTCGCCTGCGCATCGTGCCGTGCGGGCGTGCCCCGCTGGGTCGGGCGGTGCCCGGCCTGCGGCGAGTGGAACAGCGTGGTGGCCGTTCGCGCGGCGCCCGCCCGGTCCGGCCCGGGGCTG